>CBINOL010000278.1:0-1533 GCA_966252285.1 uncultured Caulobacter sp. | reverse complement strand
GATATCTACGAGGATAGGGGCTGGGACGAGGCCCGGTTCGCCGACTGGGTGCGGCAGGCCGCGGCCCTGCCCGGCGAGAAACTTTGAGGGAGTGACGAGATGAAGGCGGGAGCCGCCGGCGAGCCCCAGAGCGGGGCGGAGGCCAGCAAGCTGATCGACGAGCGCATCGCCTCGCTGGGCGACTGGCGCGGAGAGACCCTGGCCAGGGTGCGGGCCCTGATCCACGCGGCCGACCCGCAGGTGCTGGAGGAGTGGAAGTGGCGCGGCACGCCGGTGTGGTCGCACGCCGGCATCGTCTGCACCGGCGAGACCTACAAGGCCTACGTCAAGCTGACCTTCGCCAAGGGGGCGTCGCTGCCCGACCCCGCGGGGCTGTTCAATTCCAGCCTGGAGGGAAACACCCGCCGGGCCATCGACATCCCGCAGGGCGCGGCGATCGACGAGGCGGCGCTGAAGGCGCTGTTCCGGGCGGCGGTGGAGCTGAACCTGAGCAAGAAGGGGAAGCGCTGAGCCTTCCCTTCTTCCCGTCATTCCCGCCCTTGTGGCGGGAACCCCTGGTTCCGTTCGCACGTGAGGCGCAAGCGGATCGCTGGCGATCCGCCTCACTCGCCCTTGCGGCTGACAGAGAGGTTCCCGCCACAAGGGCGGGAATGACGGGAGGTAGGGGAGAGGGGCGAGAAACAAAAAGCCGCCCCGGTCGCCCGGGACGGCTTTCTCGTTTCGCTTTCGCGACGCCTTAGTACTTGAAGGTGGCGCCCATGAAGAAGCGGCGGCCGGCGTAGCCGGTGTTGATCAGGCGGATGTCGCCGGCCCAGCTGGTTTCGTCTTCCTTCGTGAGGTTCTTGCCCTCGGCGAAGAACGACAGGCCCTTCACCGGCGTGCGCCAGGTGATCTTGCCGTCCAGGTAGCCGGTCGGGTCGCGGAAGATCGGGTTGCCCGACTGATCCGCGGCGGTGACCAGGTATTCCGAACGGTAGTTGTAGGCCAGGCGGGCGTTGATCGGGCCCTTATCGTACCAGAGCGTGGCGTTGTAGCTGTGCTCCGACAGGCCCGGATACGGCAGGGACGAGCCGTCCAGCGAGCTGAACACGCCGACGTCCTTGGCCTTCTGGTAGGTGTAGTTCAAGTCGACGCCGAAGCCCGACAGCAGGCCCGGCAGCCAGGTGAAGGCGGTCTTGGCCGTCAGTTCCAGGCCCGAGATCTTGGCGCCGTCGCCGTTGATGTAGGTGTTGTAGTAGTACAGCGTGCCGTCGCCGAAGATGTCCTGCTGGCCCAGGTTGGTGCGCTGCGACAGGTAGAACGACTTGATGTCCTTGTAGAAGAAGCCGGCCGACAGCTGGGTGTCGGTGTCGGGGTACCACTCGAACGACAGGTCGTACTGGTCGGCGCGATAGGGCTTCAGGGCCGGGTTGCCGGCCGAGCAGCTGTCCGGACCGTCCTCGGCCGTGCCATCGTTGGTGTAGTTGATGGTGCAGGTGACGTTCGGGATGATGAAGTTGCCCAGCGGGCGGGCCATCAGCTGGGCGTAACCGG
>CBINOL010000277.1:0-1656 GCA_966252285.1 uncultured Caulobacter sp. | reverse complement strand
CCGGCCCTCCGGGCCACCTCCCCCAGAGGGGGAGGATCTTGGAAAACGAAAAACGCCCCCACCCTTTCGGATGGAGGCGCTTTCGAAGTCTTCCGGAAAGAAGCGGCTCTTACGAGGCCACTTCCACCGCGTGCTCGGCCAGGATCGTGAAGCCGTCGGGACCCACGTCGGCGAAACCGCCCTGGATGTCGAACAGCTTGACGGTCGAGCCGTCGCGCACCGTCACCCGGCCCTCGCGCAGCGTGGTCATGAACGGGGCGTGGTTCGGCAGGACGCCGAAATCGCCTTCCGTGCCCGGAGCGTCGACCTGGTCGACGTCGGCCGAGAACAGTTCGCGCTCGGGCGCGACGAGGGAGAAGTGCAGCTTGGCCATCAGTCGTAGGTCTCCACGGCGCCCAGGGCCGCCTCGATGTCTTCGTCGGTCTGGATCTCGGTGCCGCAGAACGGGCAGAAGCGGATGGTGGTCAGGACCGCGCCCGTCTCACCATCGACTTCCCGTTGACCCAGGTTCAACAGGATCAGGCCGCTGTCGTGCTCGATGAGCGAGGCCTCGGCGTCCGAAGACACGGCGTCCTCCAGCTCCTCGCAGCAAAAGTTCACGGCTTCGAAGTCGGTGTCGGTCATCTCAGTCTTACTTTTTGACGTCGGGCTCGGTGGGCGCCTGACGGGTCATCTGCCCCACGGTGAAGGCGGCGAACGACGTTATGGAATCTATGTAGCCTTCGGAAGCGAAGTACAGATCGATCCGCGTCCCCAGGTTATCGACCAGGGGGTGGCCGAAGGTCTTGATGGCGTAGCTGGCCTCGGCTCCGTCCAGCTTCATGTCCTTGAAGCCGGAGTCCGGCGCTGCCAGCCAGTCCAGCGTGGCCTGCTGCCCGCCCGGAGCGTCGAAGGCGACGACCGAGCATTGGGCCTTGCCCCGGTTGCCCGTGCCGACGACGACATAGACCGAGCCGGTCGCGTCAGCCGCCAGTTCCGCCTTGCCGACAGCGAACAACCCGTTGCTGCGGAAGCGAGACAGGCCTGGCGGAAGCTGATCGGCCTTCGCGACGACGAAACCGGGAAAAGCCTCGACGCCGTCGAAGGTCTGGAAGGCGACATGCTCGCCCCTGACCTCCAGCTTCATCTTCTCGAACTGGGCCGCGCAGCCCTTGTTCGCCGCCAGGTAGGCGTCGGCGGCGCCCGCATAGGGCGCCGCCGAAACCGCCGAGGCGCTCGCCCAAATGGCGGCGACCGTCAAAGACAGCAAGCCGGCCATTCGGGCGCGCATCATCAGACTTCGGCCGCCATCTTCTCGGCCTTGGCCACGGCTTCCTCGATCGGGCCGACCATGTAGAAGGCGCCTTCCGGCAGGTGGTCGTACTCGCCGTCCACGATGCCCTTGAACGAGCGGATGGTGTCCTTCAGCTGGACGAAGGCGCCCGGCGTGTTGGTGAACTGCTCGGCGACGTGGAACGGCTGCGAGAGGAAGCGGCTGATCTTACGGGCGCGGGCGACCGTCAGCTTGTCCTCTTCCGACAGTTCGTCCATGCCCAGGATGGCGATGATGTCCTTCAGGGCCTTGTACTGCTGGAGCACTTCCTGGACGCGGCGAGCGACCGTGTAGTGCTCTTCGCCGATGACCAGCGGGTCCATGATCCGCGAGGTCGAGTCCAG
>CBINOL010000276.1:0-1724 GCA_966252285.1 uncultured Caulobacter sp. | reverse complement strand
CAGCGAGCCGGTCTTGATCTGGCCGCAGTTGGTGGCGACCGCCAGATCGGCGATGGTGCTGTCCTCGGTCTCGCCGGAACGGTGCGACAGGACGGCGGTGTAGCCGGCCTTGTGCGCCATATCGACCGCTTCCAGCGTCTCCGACAGCGTGCCGATCTGGTTCACCTTCACCAGGATCGAGTTGGCGACGCCTTGGCGGATGCCCTGGGCCAGGCGCTTGGGGTTGGTGACGAACAGATCGTCGCCGACCAGCTGCACCTTGTTGCCGATGGCGTCGGTCAGCGCCTTCCAGCCTTCCCAATCGTCCTCCGCCATGCCGTCCTCGATCGAGATGATCGGGAAGCGGCCGACCAGATCGGACCAGTAGGCGACCATCTGCTCCGGCGACAGCGACTTGCCTTCGCCGGCCAGCTCATACTTGCCGTTCTTGAAGAACTCGGTCGAGGCGGCGTCGAGCGCCAGCATGACGTCGTCGCCCGGCTTGTAGCCGGCGGCCTCGATCGCCTTCATGACGAAGCCGAGCGCCTCGTCGGTGGAGCCGATGTTGGGGGCGAAGCCGCCCTCGTCGCCGACATTGGTGTTGTGGCCGGCGTCCTTCAGCTTCTTCTTGAGGGACTGGAAGATCTCGGAACCCATGCGGATGGCGTCGGCGCCGGTCTCGGCACCCACCGGCATGATCATGAATTCCTGGATGTCGATCGGGTTGTCGGCATGGGCGCCGCCGTTGATGATGTTCATCATCGGCACCGGCAGCAGCGAGGCGAAGGCGCCGCCGACATAGCGGTAGAGCGGCAGGCCGGCATCCTCGGCGGCGGCGCGGGCGACCGCCAGCGACACGCCGAGGATGGCGTTGGCGCCGAGCCGGCTCTTGTTCTCGGTGCCGTCCAGATCGATCATGGCGAGGTCGATGGCGCGCTGGTCGTCGGCGTCCAGGCCGGCGAGCGCGTCGTAGATCTCGCCGTTGACCGATTCGACCGCCTTCAGCACGCCCTTGCCGCCGAAGCGGGACTTGTCGCCGTCGCGCAGCTCGACCGCCTCATGGGCGCCGGTGGAGGCGCCCGACGGCACCGCGGCGCGGCCGAAGGCGCCGCTGTCCAGCGCAACGTCGACTTCCACGGTCGGGTTGCCGCGGCTGTCCAGGATTTCGCGGGCGTGAATCTCGGTGATGACGCTCATGGGAAGGGATGTCCCGTGTGTGGAGGTTGTTCGATCAGGCCGGTTTCGGTCAAGCCGGGGGTCGCTTCGATTTCGACCGTCATTCCCGCGAAGGCGGGAATCCAGGGCTTGCGGAGGGAAGCCGGCGAGGCAGCCTGGATCCCCGCCTTCGCGGGGATGACGGCTTGGAGAGAGGAATGAACCGGCGGAGAAAGTTTGCAGTCGTTCAGCGCAGCTTGGGGCGCCGGTAGATGAACCAGTAGACGGCACCCACCATCACCGCTCCGCCGATCCAGTTGCCGAGGGTGACCGCGGCGAGGTTGACCAGATAATGGCCGACCGGGATCGACGGTGCCGCGCGGCCGAGGTCGTGCCAGAAGCTGTCAGGCGCGCCCCATTCGATCAGCAGGCCGAGCGGGACGAAATACATGTTGGCGACGCAGTGCTCGAAGCCGGCGGCGACGAAGGCGGCGACCGGGAAGGTGATCGCCAGGATCTTGTCGCCGACGCTGCGGGCGCCGAGCGCCAGCCAGACGGCGAGGCAGACCAGCACGTTGCAGAGGATGCCG
>CBINOL010000275.1:0-1763 GCA_966252285.1 uncultured Caulobacter sp. | reverse complement strand
CTGTTCGTGCCCGATCCGCCGGCCGCGCCCGCCGCGCCGGCTCAAGTCGAGCCGACCCTGTTCGAGACCGCCCGCGAGCCGACCCGCTCGCCCTTCAATCTGGGCGGCTTCTCGACCAGCGGCGCCGAGGTCGACATCCAGACGCTGGACGTGCCGCTGAACCCGCCCGAGCAGCCGGTGTTCGGCAACGGCAGCCTGCTGGTCAGCCTGGGCCTGCTGGGCCTGGCCCTGTTCGGCGGCGGCGTGCTGTGGAACCTGTCGGTGGCCTCCGATCCCGGCCTGACGGCCGTGCGCATGTTCGGCTGGGGCGCCAGCGTCATCGGCGTCATCTGCTTCGCGGTCTCGGCCTATCTCCTGCTGCGCAAGCTGGGCGGCCCCGATCTCGACGAGGCATGATCGTCGAACGTCGTCGCTGAAAGGCCGGTCGGACCCCCGATCGCTGAAGAAAAGAGCATGAACGCCCGCCGGTCTCGTTGATCGGTGGGCGTTTGTGCTATGCCTGCGGGCATGACGCTGCAAACCGCACCCTCGATGGACTTCGCGCTCGGCGAGACGGCCGACGCGATTCGTGAAACCACGGCCCGCTTCGCCGCCGACAAGATCGCGCCGCTGGCGGCCAGGATCGACGAGACCAACGCCTTCCCGCGCGAGCTGTGGGTCCCAATGGGCGACCTTGGCCTGCACGGCATCACGGTCGAGGAGGAGTTCGGCGGCCTGGGCCTTGGCTATCTCGAGCACGTGGTGGCGATGGAGGAGATCTCCCGCGCTTCGGCCTCGGTGGGCCTGTCGTACGGCGCGCACTCCAACCTCTGCGTCAACCAGATCCGCCGCTGGGCCACGCCCGAGCAGAAGACCCGCTACCTGCCCAAGCTGATCAGCGGCGAGCATGTGGGCTCCCTGGCCATGAGCGAGGCCGGCGCCGGCTCGGACGTCGTGTCGATGAAGCTGCGCGCCGAGCAGGTCGGCGACCGCTACGTGCTGAACGGTACGAAGTTCTGGATCACCAACGCCCCGCACGCCGACGTGCTGGTGGTCTACGCTAAGACGGGCGAGGGCAGCCGCGGCATCACCGCCTTCCTGGTCGAGAAGGGCATGAAGGGGTTCAGCGTCTCCAAGAAGCTCGACAAGATGGGCATGCGCGGCAGCGACACCGCCGAGTTGGTGTTCGAGGACTGCGAGATCCCCGAAGAAAACGTCATGGGCCCGGTGGGCGGCGGCGTGGGCGTGCTGATGAGCGGCCTCGACTACGAGCGCGCCGTACTCTCGGCCGGTCCCCTGGGCATCATGCAGGCCTGCCTCGACTACGTGCTGCCCTATGTGCGCGACCGCAAGCAGTTCGGCCAGGCGATCGGCTCGTTCCAGCTGATGCAGGGCAAGGTCGCCGACATGTACGTGGCCCTCAACTCGGCCCGCGCCTATGTCTACGCAGTCGCCAGGGCTTGCGACGCCGGCAAGACCACCCGCTTCGACGCCGCCGGCGCGATCCTGATGGCCAGCGAGAACGCCGTGAAGGTGTCGCTGGAAGCCATCCAGGCCCTGGGCGGCGCCGGCTACACCAAGGAATGGCCGGTCGAGCGCCTGCTGCGCGACGCCAAGCTCTACGACATCGGCGCGGGGACGAACGAGATCCGCCGCTACCTGATCGGGCGGGAGCTGGTCGGGGCGTAATCCAAAGATCCTCCCCCGTGAAGCGGGGGAGGGGGACCACGAAGGGGTGGAGGGGGCGAGACTGGGCGCCGCGCCGGCGGGGGGGGGCGCGCGCC
>CBINOL010000274.1:0-1831 GCA_966252285.1 uncultured Caulobacter sp. | reverse complement strand
GCGGCCCCGCCGGGGGGGGGGGGCCCCCCCCCCGGCCGGCACAGCGCCCAGTCTCGCCCCCTCCACCGCGGAGCCTGTCCTCGGGCGCGCGCTTCGCGCGACCCGGGGGCGGTCCCCCTCCCCCGTTGCACGGGGGAGGAGCAGGAAAGAGCCGCCGAGCAAGATCCTCCCCCTCTGGGGGAGGTGTCCGCGAAGCGGACGGAGGGGGGAGTTGCCGATGAACGTCGGCCGCCGGGGAAGCTGAGCACGCCCCCCCTCCGGCCCTCCGGGCCACCTCCCCCAGAGGGGGAGGATTTGGTCACGCGCCAAGATGCTCCCCCTCTGGGGGAGCTGTCGGCGAAGCCGACTGAGGGGGCCTTCAACCAAACAGGCCATGCAGCCACCACTTCGGCAACGCATCGTCGCCATAGAGCCCTTGCCGATAGATCCAGAACCGGCCGCCGGCCTCGTCCTCCACCCGGTAGTAGTCGCGGATCCGGCCCGGACCCGTGTCGTCGAAATCGCCGCGCCACCATTCCTGGCCGATGCGCTCGGGACCTTCGGCGGCGCGCAGGCGGTGATGGCGGCCGCGCCAGGTGAAGCGCAGCGGCGGGTCGTCGGGCAGCTTGGCCATCACCTCGATCGGCTCGGGGCGTTTCAGCAGGCGCGTCGGGCGCGGCAGGTCGGGATTCCAGGGTCGGGCGTCCGTCGGCGCCGCCAGGGGCGCGGACCTCCCCACGGCGCGCTCGGGCACGTGGCTCTCCACCGGATCGGGCCGCCAGACCCGGCCTTCGCCAAGGCGGTTGACCAGCCGGTCGACCAGCGGCGCCAGGGCTTCGTCTGCATCCAGTTCGGCGTCGATGCGCGTCTGGCCCTGCGCCAGGGCCTCGACCGCGAAGGCGTGGACGGTGATCACGTCGATGCCGAAACCGGGATCGACGACATCGAGCTTGGGCGCGACCAGCTTCGCCAGGCGCGCCGCATCCCGCCCCGGCCGCGCCAGGCCGACGGGTACGGGAAAGGCCTTGCCGTCCAGGCGATGGTAGACGACCTCGAACCGCTTGGCGCCGCGCCCCTCGCCCTCCAGCCGCTTGCAGATCAGGGCCAGGACGTCGGCGGCGACACGGGCCAGGTCCTCCGGCGCGCTGATCGGCTCGAAAAAGGCCAGGCGCTCGAACCACGGACTGGCCGGACGCCGGAAGGCCAGCGCCTCGCCGGCCGCGCCCAGGGCCTGGTCCAGCCGCTGGGTGAACGCCAGGCCGAAGCGCTTGGCCATCTGGGCGCGCGGCAAGGCGTAGAGCTGGCCCACGCGATGCAGGCCCAGGCGCGGCAGCTGGGCCTGGGCGGCCTCGTCCAGCCGCAGGGCCGCCACCGGCAGGCGCGCCAGGGCCTCTCGCTGGCCGCCGGGCGGGACCACCGCCTGGCCTGATCCAAAGCGAGCTAGAGCCCAGGCCGCGCCGGCGGTGTCGGCGATCGCCCCGCGCGCCGGCACGCCCCAGCGCGACAGGCGCTCCAGCAGGTCGGCCAGCATGGCGCCTTCCCCGCCCCACAGGTGGTCGGTCCCGGTGATGTCGAGCAGCAGGCCGTCGTCGCCGTCCACCGACACGGCCGGCGAGAACCGCACGCACCAGTCGCAGAGGCTCTCCAGCGCCCGGCGATCGGCCTCGGGGTCATGGTCGGCGGTGACCAGCTGCGGAACCAGCGCCAGGGCGTCGGCGGCCTTCTGGCCGGCGGAGAGGCCGAGCGCCATGGCGGCGGCGTCGACCGCGGCGAGGCGGCGGGTTCCGCGCTCGGAGACCAGCAGGGCGAAGGGAGGGTCTTCTGGCAGCGGAGAAGACCCCCTCCGGCCCTC
>CBINOL010000273.1:0-1938 GCA_966252285.1 uncultured Caulobacter sp. | reverse complement strand
GCTAAACAAACCCACGGTCCTCCGGGCTCCGCCCGGCCGCTCCGCGCCTCCCCGTTCCCTCAGCGGATACCCGCGTGAGCATGAGATCGCATGCCCGTGCTGACCCCCTCAGTCGCTCCGCGACAGCTCCCCCTTCAGGGGGAGCGTCTTGGAAGAAGCCCCAAAACCCAAAGAAACCGCCCTTCCCGACCGCCGCCATCTTGACACAGGCGTCACCCACGGCCATTTGCCGACTCAAGGATTTGCCACGCAGCTGATTTGACATCGATCGGGCCGCCAACGCACAGCGCGCGCCCTCTTTGAAACAGGATGTCATCCTCGCCGCGCCAAGTCCCAGCGGTCGCCGATCGAAAGATCGACGTTCATGAACGCCGCGCTCGAAGCCGCCACCCTCCGCCCTTTTCGCGCGGAGCGTTACCCCGTGGTCTTTCGTGCGTTAGTTCACAGAACGTCGAAAATTTTTTCGCCGATCCTGCTGGATGCTTGGAGCGCCTGCGCAGCGGGGTCCTAACCCTTGAGGAAGCAGTCGACGGCCCGAACTCGCGAGGATCCGCGGAAGGCCGGCGACATGTTGAGGCATTCTCGGCCCGCCCCCGCCACGAAGGGGACGGCGCCGATTTCGGAGAGCTTGATGAGCAACAATTCCACGGCCGAGACCGAAGCGCCCGAAGCCACCGGTGGTGATGGTCCGCTCCTCGACCTGACCGACGCCGGCGTAAAGAAGTTCATCAAACAGGCGAAAGCCCGCGGCTACGTCACGATGGACGAGCTGAACAAGGTGCTGCCGTCGGAAGAAGTCAGCCCCGACGCCATCGAGGACACGCTGGCCATGCTCAGCGAGATGGGCGTCAACGTCGTCGAGGCCGAGGAAGACGCCGAGAACGCCGAGGGCGGCGAGGTCGCCACCCGCGACGAGAGCACCGCGGTCATCACCAGCGACAAGCCGGCCGCCTACGACCGCACCGACGACCCCGTGCGCATGTACCTGCGCGAGATGGGCTCGGTCGAACTGCTGAGCCGCGAGGGCGAAATCGCCATCGCCAAGCGCATCGAGGCCGGCCGCGACACGATGATCCGCGGCCTGTGCGAAAGCGCGCTGACCTTCGAAGCCATCATGGTGTGGCGCGAGGAGCTCTCCACCGGCCGCATCCTGCTGCGTGAAGTCATCGACCTGGAAGGCACCTACGCGGCCATCAACGGCGGCGCGGCCCAGCCCGCGGCCGACGACGACGAAGGTCCGGCCGAGCCCGTCGACGACGAAGCCGGCGAAGCCAAGCCCGAGGGCGAAGGCGAGGACGACGACGACTTCGACGACGGCGCCGGTCCGACGGTCAGCGCCATGGAAGGCGAGCTGCGCGAAGGCGTCATGGCCATCCTCGACGCCATCGCCAGCGAGTTCGAGACCTTCCGCAAGCTGCAGGACAAGCTGGTCGGCAGCCGTCTGAAGGGCACGGACCTGTCGGACGCCGACCGCAAGGCCTATGAGGGCCTGTCGGCGACGATCATCCAGCATCTGAAGACGCTGAAGCTGAACAACAACCGCATCGAGGCTCTGGTCGAGCAGCTCTATGCGATCAACAAGCGCCTGATCGGCCTGGAAGGCCGCCTGCTGCGCCTGGCCGACAGCTACGGCATCAGCCGCGCCGAGTTCCTCAAGGCCTATTTCGGCTCGGAACTGAACCCGACCTGGACCGAGCAGGTCAAAGGCATGGGCGTGCGCTGGACCAAGTTCGTCGAGAACGACACCAGCTCGGTCAGCGACATCCGTCAGGAAATCGCGGCCCTGGCCACCGAAACCGGCGTGCCGATCGACGACTATCGCCGCATCGTCCAGACCGTGCAGAAGGGCGAGCGCGAGGCCCGTCAGGCCAAGAAGGAAATGGTCGAGGCCAACCTGCGCCTCGTGATCTCGATCGCCAAGAAGTACACCAACCGCGG
>CBINOL010000272.1:0-1986 GCA_966252285.1 uncultured Caulobacter sp. | reverse complement strand
CACTCCGGCCCTTCGGGCCACCTCCCCCAGAGGGGGAGGATCTATAGCGCCAGGATGCTCCCCCTCTGGGGGAGCTGTCGCGGAGCGACTGAGGGGGCCGGCGCGGCGGAAAGCCTTGGCGGTTCGCCGGGGTCGAGCCATGGTCCGCGCCTTGCATCGCGTCGAGTCCCCCATGGTCCACCCCGTCTTCGCCGACCTGCCCGTCACCGTCTTCGAGGAGATGAGCGGCCTCGCCCGCGAACTGGGGGCGATCAACCTGGGCCAGGGCTTTCCCGACGACCAGGGCCCCATCGCCCTGCGGCGGAAGGCGGGCGAGGCGCTGATCGAGGGTTCCAACCAGTATCCGCCGATGCGCGGCCTTCCCGAGCTGCGCCGCGCCGTGGCCAGCCATTACGGGCGGACGCAGGGCCTCGACCTCGATCCCGACCGCGAGATCATCGTCACCTCGGGCGCGACCGAGGCCCTGGCGGCCGCCTTTCTCTCCCTGATCTCGCCCGGCGACGAGGTGGTGCTGTTCCAGCCGCTCTACGACGCCTACCTGCCGATGGTGCGGCGCGCGGGCGGCGTCCCGCGCCTCGTGCGCCTGACCCCGCCGCACTGGCGGTTCGACCGGGCGATGCTGGAGGCGGCCTTCAGCGAGCGCACGAAGCTTGTGGTGCTCAACAGCCCGCTCAATCCGGCCGGCGTGGTCATGGCCGACGAGGACCTGGCCCTGCTGGCGCAGTTCTGCGTGCGCCACGACGTCATCGCCGTCTGCGACGAGGTCTGGGAGGCCGTGGTCTTCGACGGCCGCGCCCACAAGTCCCTGATGACCTTCCCCGGCATGCGCGAGCGGACGGTGAAGATCGGCTCGGCGGGCAAGATATTCGGCATGACGGGCTGGAAGGTCGGCTTCCTGTGCGCCGCCCCGCCGCTCGCCAAGGCCCTGGCAGGCGCCCACCAGTTCCTGACCTTCACCACCCCGCCCAACCTGCAGGCCGCCGTCGCCTTCGGGCTGGAGGAGCCCGGCGACTGGTTCGACGCCATGCCCGCCGGCCTGCAGCGCTCGCGCGACCGGCTGGCGACGGGCCTGCGGGAGGCCGGCTTTTCGGTGCTCGACAGCGGCGGCACCTATTTCCTCAACATCGACCTCCTCGCCTCGGGGATCGACGAGCCCGACCGCGCCTTCGCCCTGCGGGCCGTGCGCGAGCATGGCGTGGCGGCGATCCCGGTGTCGGCCTTCTACGCAGAAGATCCGGTGACCAGCGTGCTGCGCCTGTGCTTCGCCAAGGGGGACGACGTGCTGGACGCGGCGGTCGAGCGGCTGGCGAAAGCGAAGTGACCCTTCTCCCCTTGCGGGAGAAGGTGGCGGCGAAGCCGACGGATGAGGGGTATCTCAGACGTGAGACGCCCGCCCGGCCTTACCGCCGCACGCGGTGTTGATTTCTGAGAGACCCCTCACCCGACCCTGCTCCGCAGGGCCACCCTCTCCCGCAAGGGGAGAGGGACGACCCATCACGGATGCGACGCCGCCCAGTCCATGACCTCCTGCAGCGGCGCGACCCAGACCTCCTTCGGATTGGCCTTCAGCCAGGCCAGCAGTTCCTGGTGCGCCGGGTTGGAGACCTGCAGGTAGTCGCCGCCCACGCCGTGGAACAGGAACACCGCCACGCCGCCGCCGGCCGAAGCGCTCCTGGCTAAGTCGATCAGCTGGCCGCCGGTGACGCCTTCGGGAAAGCCGCGCGAGGGCACATGCATCGGATCGATCCGGCGGCCGGCCAGGTCTTCCGGCGTCGTCACCACGCCGCGCGCGTAGGTGACGAGGTTCGAGGCCCGCAGCGCTTCGAGATAGTCGACGCCGCCGGCCTTGCTGGCCCCGCACGGCGTGGCGAAGCCGTGGCGGGCCTTGCCGTCGATGGCGGTCAGCAGCACGTTCTGCTGCTCGATCTCCTTGAGCAGGCTGGCGGGCGTGTAGGCCTCGGCCACGTAGCGCGGATCGGCCGGAAA
>CBINOL010000271.1:0-1999 GCA_966252285.1 uncultured Caulobacter sp. | reverse complement strand
GGTCCCGCCACAAGGGCGGGAATGACGGGAGAATATGGGCAAAGGCTTTGCCTGAAGGATCGCCCCCGCTAACCTCCGCGCCGCATCGTACCGGGGGATCCGTCATGACCTTTTCGCGCCGCGCCGTGACCGCATCGGGCCTGGCCCTGCTGGCGGCCGCCTGCTCGCCGGCCAGGAAGGACGCCGCCCCGGGCCTGACCAAGCTGAAGCTGGCCACCGACTGGCGCGGCCAGGCCGAGCTCGGCGGCTACTACCAGGCCGTGGCCACCGGCGAGTTCACCAAGCGTGGCCTCGACGTCTCGATCGTCCAGGGCGGGCCGGGCGTGAACGTGCCCCAGCTTCTGGCCACCGGCGCGGTCGACATCGGCGTCGGCTCCAACAGCTTCATCGTCCTGAACCTGGCCAAGGAGGGCGTGCCGGTCAAAGCCGTCGCCGCCTACATGGACAAGGACCCGCAGGTGCTGATCGCCCACCCGGGAACCGGGGTGAACAGCATCGCCGACATGAAGGGCAAGCCGATCCTGCTGTCGGACGCCTCGGTGACGGCCTTCTGGATCTGGCTGAAGGCCAAGCACGGCTTCACCGACGCCCAGGTGCGCAAGTACAACTACTCGGTCGCCCCGTTCCTGGCCGACAAGAGCCTGATCCAGCAGGGCTACGCCACCTCCGAGCCCTACCTGATCGAGAAGGCGGGCGGAGTGAAGCCGGCGGTGTTCCTGCTGGCCGACGACGGCTATCCGGCCTATGCCAGCTTCGCCCTGGTGACCGACAGGATGATCGCCGAAAAGCCCGCCCAGGTGCAGGCGATCAGCGACGCCATCGCCGCCGGCTGGAAGAGCTATCTCTACGGCGATGCAAAGCCCGGCGACGCCTTGATCCTCAAGGACAACCCCGAAATGACCCAGGACCTGCTCGACCAGGCCCGGGACAAGATGCGCGGCTACGGCATCGTGCCCAAGGACGGGATCGGCGCCATGACCGACGCGCGCTGGGCGCAGTTCTTCGAGGTCGCCGCCGACCAGGGCGTCTACGCCAAGGACCTCGACTACAAGCAGGCCTACAGCCTGGCCTTCCTGCCGAAGTGATGCGGAGCCCGCAAGCGAGCTCCCTTCCCCCTCGATGGGGGAAGGGTCGGGGATGGGGGTGGCGCGGCGGTCAGACCGGACGCGGCGGAGATTTCTTCGGCCTCAGCAGTCACCCCCACCCCTGCCCCTCCCCCATCAAGAGGGAGGAGCAATGACGTCCATCGCCTCCCTCTCCGCCGTCGAGGTCGACTACCCGCGCGGCCGGGCCTTGGGCCCCATCGACCTGGTGCTGGCGGCCGGCGAGGTGACGGCGCTGGTCGGGCCGTCGGGGTGCGGCAAGTCGACGGCGCTGCGGCTGCTGGCCGGGCTGGAGCAGCCGACACGCGGCAAGGTGATCCGGGCGGCCGGCAAGGGCGAGACCTCGGTGGTGTTCCAGGCCCCAACCCTGGCGCCGTGGATGAACGCGGCGGCGAACGTGGCCCTGCCGCTGGAGCTGGCCGGCATGCCGGCCCGGGAGGCGCGGGAGAAGGCCCGCGAGGCGCTGGCCAAGGTGGGCCTCGACGGCGCTCAGGACGCCCGGCCGGCCCAACTGTCGGGCGGCATGGCCATGCGGGCCTCGCTGGCCCGGGCGCTGGTCACCAATCCCCGCCTGCTGCTGCTGGACGAACCGTTCGCGGCCCTGGACGAGATCACCCGCCGGGCCCTGGCCGACGACGTGCTGGCCCTGTGCGCGGCGCTGTCGCCGGCCGTGGTGTTCGTCACCCACAATGTCGAGGAAGCCGTCTACATGGCGGGCCGCGTGGTGGTGTTGACCCAGGGTCCGGGCGTCGTGGCCGGCGAGGTCGTGGTCGACGGGCCGCTGGTGCGGCCGGCGGGGTTCCGCACGACGGCGGCGTTCCGCGAGACGGTGGAGGCGGTTTCCGCGCTGCTCGCGCGGCCCCCTCAGTCGCTCCGCGACAGCTCCCCCAAGGGGG
>CBINOL010000270.1:0-2037 GCA_966252285.1 uncultured Caulobacter sp. | reverse complement strand
ACGGCCTGATCGCAGAGCAATGGCGCCGGGGCCGCGTCTTCCTCGCAGGAGACGCCGCGCACCAGACGCCGCCCTTCTTCGGCCAAGGCATGTGCCACGGCCTGCGCGACATAGCCAATCTCGCCTGGAAGCTGGAACTGGTGCTGGCGGATCGCGCCCCGGAAGCCTTGCTCGACAGCTACCAGACCGAGCGCGACCCCCATGTCCGCGCCGTCATCTCCGCCGCCGTCGCCGCAGGCCGCTACATCTGCATGCTCGACCCGGATCAGGCCGCCGCCCGCGACACCCAGATGCGCGAAGCCGCCAAGGGCGCAAGCCACGGCACCGCCGCCGACCTCATCCCCGCCATCGCGCAAGGCATCATCGCCACCGGCACCCCCCGCGCAGGCGAACGCTTCATCCAGCCGCGCGTGAACGGCCAGCTTCTCGACGACATAACCGGCAGCGGCTGGCGCCTCTTCGCCAACGAGCCCATCACCACCCCCGCCGAAATCACCCTCGCCCCCGCCACCGGCGCCATCCAGGACTGGCTCAGCGCCCACAACGCGCAGGCCGTCCTGGTCCGCCCCGACCATTATGTCTTCGGCACCGGCACGCCCGCCGACCTCCTCACTCAACTTGAAGCAAAGCTCCGGCCATGACCCTCACCCTCGCCCAGGCCCGCACGACCCTCGACGCCGCGCTCGCCCACGCCCGCGCCCAGCAGGCCCAACCCCTCGCCATCATGATCCTCGACGCAGGCGCGCACCCCGTCGCCTTCGCCCGCGAGGACGGCGCCAGCCTCTTCCGTTTCGACATAGCCCGCGCCAAGGCTGCGGGCGCCCTCGGCATGGGAGCGGACACAAGGGTCATCGCGACCCGCGCCGCCTCCAACCCCGCCTTCTTTCAGAGCGTGGTGGCCGTCACCGGCGGCCAGCTCGCTCTGTCACCCGGCGGCGTCATCATCCGTGACTTGGAAGGGCGGATGATCGGCGCTGTCGGGACCAGCGGCGACACAGGCGACATTGACGAAGCCTGTGCCCTCGCGGGCATCGCCGCCGCTGGCCTCACCCACGGAGAGACGAAATGAAACTGCGCAGCATCGAACTGGCGCTGCCCTACGCAGCCGAAGCCGCCGCCTTCCTCACCGGTATCTGGGGCATGGCCCCCGCCGAGGTGCGGGGCGGCACCCATTATCTGCGCGGCTCAGGCAGCTTCCCCTATCTCGTCGCACTCGAAGAGTCGGCGGAGCCCTATGTCCGCTCCACCACCTTCACCTGCTCGCCCGAACGCCTTGAAGAACTAAAGGCCAGCGTCACAAAGGCGAACCTCCCCGCCCGCCCCGTCATCTCGAACGATCCTGGCAACGGCCACGGCATCATCGTCGAACTGGCCGAAGGCGAACTGCTCCGCTTCCTCACCGATACGAGCGAAGTCGCCCCGATCGAAGGCCACGACCTGCCCGTCAAGCTCACCCATGTCGTCTTCAACGCCACCGACGCCGAAGCCACCGGCAGTCTTGTCGAGGACGCATTAGGCTTCCGCGTCTCGGACCGGACCAAGGGCATGGTATTCGTCCGCTGCAACGAGTCCCACCACTCGACCGCCTTCGCCCGCGCGGGCTTCTCCTCCCTCAACCACATCGCCTTCGAGATGGCCGACATGGACGCCGTCATGCGCGGCATCGGCCGCCTGCGCGACCATGGCATGGTCCCCGCCTGGGGCCCCGGCCGCCACGGCCCCGGCGCCAATGTCTTCGCCTATTTCATCGCCCCCTTCGGCCCCGTCATCGAATTTTCCACCGCCGTCGAGAAAGTCCCCGACGACTACAAGGCCGGAGCCCCCGAAGACTGGACCTGGCCCGAAGGCCGCATCGACCAATGGGGCATGTCCGACAAGGACCTGACGGGCCTGCGCGCCGCCGAAGAGAAATTCCGCCACCGCCGCGATTGGACCCCGCAACCGCTCACCGAGGAACAAGCCTGATGCGCTACGTCAGTTTTCGCCGCCCCGACGGCACCCCCAGCTTCGGCCGCCTCGACGGCGACGCCATCGTCG
>CBINOL010000269.1:0-2166 GCA_966252285.1 uncultured Caulobacter sp. | reverse complement strand
TCCAATTCCGTCACGCGGGCGGCCAGCCGGCGGACCCGGTCGTAGGCGGCCCGGTCGAGGCCGACCAGATACGTCCGGGCCGGCTGCTCGGCCGTGGGGCGGTTGATCGCGGCGGCGGCGAGCTCGATGATCAGCCGGGCTTCCGATTGCGAGAGAGCGGCGAAGTCCGGTTCCAGGGCGCCGTGGGGCTTGCCGGCCCCATAGCCGTAGCTGTGGTGGACGATCTGATCCAGCGCCGTGACGGGCACGTTGGCGTTCTCGTGCGGCTCCGGCGGCGCGCGGAGCGCCGCGTCGTCGAGCGCATGCCGTTCGGCGGCCATCTGCTCCAGCGCCTGGACGGCGTCGCCGGCGGCCCCTCTGTCCAGCAGCGTCTTCAGCGGCAGCAGATCGGCCATGGCGGTTTCCCTCGCATCGATTGGTGAGGTGCAACTTCCGCGAGGCGAATTAACAAACTCCACCGACGGCGCCTCTTCCCACCTGAACGCCGATAATTAGAATGAGCGTTTGAAAGAGCGCCGCCCCCGTCCCAGGTTAGAGCGGCCCGGCAGGAGGAACCCATGCGCGACTACCTGAAGTTCTACATCGACGGCCAGTGGGTCGAAGCGAAGTCCGACAAGACGGTGGACGTCATCAACCCCGCGACGGAAGCCGTCGCCGGCCGGGTGACCCTGGGTTCGGTCGAGGACGTGGATCTCGCCGTCCGCGCCGCCCGCAAGGCCTTCGCCAGCTATTCCCAGACCAGCCGCGAAGAGCGCATCGACCTGCTCGAGCGGATCATCGCCGAATACCAGAAGCGCTTCGAGGACATGGCGAAAGCCATCACCGAAGAGATGGGCGCCCCCGCGTGGCTGGCCCAGCGCGCCCAGGCGGCCATGGGCATCGCCCACGTCCAGACCTCGCTGCAGGTGCTCAAGGACTACAAGTTCGAGGAAGACCGCGGCACGACCCGCCTGGTGAAGGAGCCGATCGGCGTCTGCGCCTTCATCACCCCGTGGAACTGGCCGGTGAACCAGATCGCCTGCAAGGTCGCGCCGGCCCTGGCCGTCGGCTGCACCATGGTGCTCAAGCCCTCGGAAGTGGCCCCGTTCTCGGCCTGGGTGTGGACCGAGATCCTCGAGGCCGCCGGCGTGCCGGCCGGCGTCTTCAACCTGGTCAACGGCGACGGCCCGACGGTCGGCGCGGCCCTGTCCAGCCATCCTGAAGTCGACATGGTGTCGTTCACGGGTTCCACCCGCGCCGGCATCGAGGTGGCCAAGAACGCCGCCCCGACGGTCAAGCGCGTGCATCAGGAGCTGGGCGGCAAGAGCCCCAACATCATCCTCGACGACGCCGACTTCCAGCGCGCCGTCGGCGGCGGCGTGGCCTCGGTGATGATGAACTCGGGCCAGTCGTGCAACGCGCCCACCCGGATGCTCGTGCCCGCGGGGCGCATGGACGAGGTGATCGCCATCGCCAAGGCCGCGGCCGAGGCCCACACCGTCGGCGACCCGAACGGCAACTCCAAGCTTGGTCCCGTGGTCTCCGAAGTGCAGTGGACCAAGATCCAGGGCCTGATCCAGAAGGGCGTCGACGAGGGCGCGACCCTGGTGTCCGGCGGTCCGGGCAAGCCCGAGGGGCTGGAGACCGGCTACTACGTCAAGCCGACCGTCTTCGCCAACGTCACCCCCGACATGACCATCGCCAAGGAAGAGATCTTCGGCCCGGTGTTGTCGATCCTCGGCTACGACAGCGTCGACCAGGCCGTCGCCATCGGCAACGACACCGAGTACGGCCTGGCGGCCTATGTCTCGGGGACCGACGCGGGCGAGGTGCGCAAGGTGGCCGCCAAGCTGCGCGCCGGCCAGGTGAACCTCAATGGCGCTAGCCCCGACCTGATGGCCCCGTTCGGCGGCTACAAGATGAGCGGCAACGGCCGCGAATGGGGCGACCACGCCTTCGGCGAGTTCCTCGAAACCAAGGCCATCCTCGGCTACGCGCCCAAGCAGGCGGCGGAGTAGGTCGTCTCACCTTCTCCCATAGGGAGAAGGTGGGGCCCAAGCCGCAGGCTTGGGAGGATGAGGGGTTACGAGGCCGGCCGGCGCGCCGGCAGGATCGTGGACAAAGCGGTGAGGGCGTAACCCCTCACCCTTGTTTGTGGGCTGGATGCTAGGTTTTGGCGTCCGGAAG
>CBINOL010000268.1:0-2247 GCA_966252285.1 uncultured Caulobacter sp. | reverse complement strand
CCTAGGCGAGGTCAGCTGACCGGCTCGCCGGTCCATTCCCAGTGCCAGGGCTCGAACACGTAGTTGACGAAGCCGAAGCGGCCGGCGTTGCGCACCATCCAGCGATAGACGTCCGAGCGGGCCATGGCCCGGCGGTTGTCGTCGGCGCTGGAGTCGGGGCCGTGACCGGGCGCGGCGGCGATAAAGAGGTCCATGGCCAGGCCGGTGCGGTGGGCCGAGCAGATGGTGCGGGTGACGCCCTGGCAGTTGTTGTCGCGGGCGCAGCGGGCGGCGTCGGCGGCCGGGTCGCGAAAGGCCGAGAAGATGGTCAGCACGCGCGGGTCGCGCTCGGTGACGACGCCGTCCTTCCTCGCCGCCTCGACCATCCTGCGATAGGCCTCCAGCGCGCCGGGGCGCAACTGGGCGGGTTTCGCGCCGTAGGCCTCCTCGGCCTTGGCCGGCGACAGGTTCGCGAGCGCGGGGGCGTTGGGGCATTCGCCTCTAGCATTGATGACCGCGAACGGACGGGCCAGCGTCCAGCGGGTCTTCATGGCGTCGAAGGTCGGCGCGTCCAGCACGCCGGTCTGCGGCAGGCCGTGGCCCGCCTGCCAGCGGGCGAGGGCGGCGGCGAAGCGGGTCGTGCCCGGTCCGCAGGCCGTGGCCAGCTCGGCGCCGATGCGCGGGGCGTAGATGACCCAGCCGGTCTCGGTCCGTCCGAACGGGGCCCAGGACAGGGTGTTGAGGCTGGCGGCGTTGGCCTCTGCGGCGCCGGTCGGGGCGGCCGCCTCGCAGGTCTCGTCCAGCGGCAGGGGCGACAGCGGGGCTGATGGCGGGTCGTTGGACGGCACGTACTGCGCGGCCGGCTCGAACGGGGTCTCGTCGCCGGTGGGCGGGTCGGCGGGCGGCTGACCGGAAGTCGGCCAGGCCAGCCAGACGCCGACGCCCGCGCAGCCGGCCAGCAGCAGGACGATCAAGCCCAGGCCCAGTCGCCGGCCGCGCCGCCGCGCCTTCGTTCCCTTCCGCCATCGTGAAGCCAAGCGCACCCGCCTTTCGGAACTTCGCCATGGCTCAAGGCTTGAGAACGGCAAGACGTTCCTCGTGCGTGGAGTATGCGATGCCTTCGACCTTCCGTCTCGCGGCCCTGATGGCCGGATGCGCCCTGGCCGCGGCCGCCTGCTCGAAGGGCGAGGACAAGGCCGAGGCGCCGCCGCCCGCCGCCGGTGCGCCGCAGCTGAAGGCCGCCCCGGCCGCGAACGGCCGCTCGCCCCTGGCTCAGGCCGTCGAAGCGGCGGGACCGCAGGACGCCCCGCCGGCCGATCCGTCGATGATCGCGCCGTCTCTGGTTCGGGTGCAGGTGCTGCTCGACCGGGCGCGGTTCTCGCCCGGCTCGATCGACGGGGTGACGGGCACGAACCTGCGGCTGGCTATCGAGGCTTTCCAGCAGGCGAGGGGACTGACCGTCGACGGACAGGTGACGCCGGATCTGTGGAAGGCGCTGATCGAGGCCGACGGCGGGCCGGTGCTGAGCGACTATGTGATCACGCCGGATGACGTGAAGGGGCCGTTCGTGAAGTCGATCCCCAAGGACGACTACGAGGCGATGGCGAAGCTGCCGGCGCTCTCCTACACCGGCCCGCTGGAGGCCCTGGCCGAGCGCTTCCACATGGACGAGGCGCTGCTGCAGGCGCTGAACCCCGGGGCCGACTTCACCAAGGCCGGCACGCGCATCGCGGTGGCGGCCCTGGGGCCGGCCGAACTGCCGGCGCGGGTGACGCGGATCGAGATCGACAAGACGATCGGCCAGGTGCGGGCCTTCGACGCCGAGGACGTGCTGCAGGCGGTCTATCCGGCCACGGTGGGCAGCACCGAGCGACCGGCTCCGAGCGGCGAACTGGCGGTCAACACCGTCGCCCCGCGCCCGACCTACACCTACGACCCCTCGCGCCTGACCTTCGGCAAGCCCAAGGGCAAGCTGACCATCAAGGCCGGCCCCAACAACCCGGTCGGCGGCACGTGGATCGACCTGACCAAGGACACCTATGGCATCCACGGCACGCCCGACCCCAAGCTGGTCAACAAGCGCGCCTCGCACGGCTGCGTGCGCCTGACCAACTGGGACGCGGCCCAACTGGGCAAGGCGGTGGAGAAGGGGGCGAAGGTGGTGTTCATGGGCGAGGAGGCGAGGGCGGGGTAGGGCCCCCTCCGGCCCTCCGGGCCACCTCCCCCAGAGGGGGAGGATCTCGATGCTCCCCCTCTGGGGGAGCTGTC
>CBINOL010000267.1:0-2265 GCA_966252285.1 uncultured Caulobacter sp. | reverse complement strand
AACGCGTCGATCCGCACATCGGCCTGCTGCACCGCGGCACCGAGAAGCTGATGGAAGCGCGCACCTACCTGCAGAACATCCCGTACTTCGACCGCCTCGACTACGTGGCGCCGATGAACCAGGAACACGCGTTCTGCATGGCGATCGAAAAGCTGCTGGGCGTGGAAGTGCCCAAGCGCGGCCAGATCGTCCGCGTGCTGTTCTGCGAAATCGGCCGCATCCTGAACCACCTGCTGAACGTGACGACGCAGGCCATGGACGTCGGCGCCCTGACGCCGCCGCTCTGGGGCTTCGAAGAGCGCGAAAAGCTGATGATCTTCTACGAGCGCGCCTGCGGCGCTCGTCTGCACGCCAACTACTTCCGTCCGGGCGGCGTCCACCAGGACCTGACCCCCGAACTGATCGACGACATCGAGAGCTGGGCGAAAGCCTTCCCGAAGGTGTGCGACGACATCGAGGGCCTGATCACCGACAACCGCATCTTCAAGCAGCGCAACGTCGACATCGGCGTCGTGAGCAAGGAAGACGCCTGGGCCTGGGGCTTCTCGGGCGTGATGGTGCGCGGTTCGGGCATCGCCTGGGACCTGCGCCGCAACCAGCCGTACGAGAACTACAACGAGTTCGAGTTCGACATCCCGCTGGGCAAGAACGGCGACTGCTACGATCGCTACCTCTGCCGCATGCAGGAAATGCGCGAGAGCACCAAGATCATCCTGCAGGCCGTGGCCATGCTGCGCGCCACGCCGGGCCCGGTGCTGAGCGAGGACAACAAGGTCAGCCCGCCCCGTCGCGCCGAGATGAAGCGCTCGATGGAAGCCCTGATCCACCACTTCAAGCTCTACACCGAGGGCTTCAAGACGCCGGAAGGCGAGGTCTACGCGGCCGTCGAAGCCCCCAAGGGCGAGTTCGGCGTCTACGTCGTCAGCAACGGCACCAACAAGCCGTACCGCTGCAAGATCAAGGCTCCGGGCTTCTCGCACCTGGCCGCCATGGACTGGATGAACCGCGGCCACCAGCTGGCCGACGTTTCGGCCATCCTGGGCTCGCTCGACATCGTGTTCGGCGAGGTCGACCGATGAGCCTCGAGAGCATCGCCCAGGCCCAGCTCGACGCCTACAACGCCCAGGATCTGGACGCTCACTGCGCCCACTTTTCGGACGACGTGGTCGTGGCCGGCCTGAACGGCGAGGTGGCGCGCACGGGCATCGAGGCCTACCGCGCCTTCTACGCCAAGACCTTCGCCGAGTTCCCCAAGAACAACGCCAAGCTGCTGAACCGCATCGTGGTCGGCTCGAACGTGATCGATCACGAGCACGTCGACCGCGGTAACGGCGACGAACCCTTCCAGGTCGCCGCCATCTACACCTTCAAGGGCGACAAGATCGTCCGCGTGGATTTCGCCCGATGAGCGTCCGTCGTCTCGCCAAGGAACAGCCCGAGAGCTTCGCTTTCTCGAAGGAAAGCCAGGCCAAGGCCGACTGGTGGAAAGCCAAGTACCCCGCCGCCCGCAAGCAGTCGGCGGTCATCCCGATGCTGTGGCTGGCCCAGAAGCAAGAGGGCTGGGTGCAGGAGCCCGCGATCCAGGAGATCGCGCGCCAGCTCGAGATGCCGGTCATCCGGGTTCTCGAAGTGGCCACCTTCTACGTGATGTTCCAGCTGGCCCCGGTGGGTAAGACCGCCTTCGTCCAGCTGTGCGGCACCACGCCGTGCCAGCTGCGCGGCGCGCTCGACCTGCGCTCGGTGCTGGAGAAGAAGATCGGTCCGGCCCACTCGGTCTCGGCCGACGGCAAGTTCAGCTGGGAAGAGGTCGAGTGCCTCGGCGCCTGCTGCAACGCCCCGATGGCCGCCATCAACGACTACTACTACGAAGACCTGACGCCGGAGAGCCTGGCCCAGATCCTCGACGACTTCGCCGCGGGCAAGGCTCCGCAGCCGGGCAGCTACGAGGGCCGCAAGGCTTCGGAGCCGAAGGACAAGATCCAGACCCTGACCGACCCGAAGCTGTACGACGGCTCGGCGGCCAAGAAGATCAAGATCCCGAACCTGCCCGAGAAGCCCAAGAAGACCAAGGCGGAGCCCGCCGCCTGATGACCGACGTGGCCGTCCAACAGAAGAAGCGCTTCACGACGATGATCGCCATCGACGTCGTGTGCTTCCTGCTGGCCGGCGCGGCGATCGTCGGCCACGTGGCCTTCGGCGTGGGCTGGCTTCTGCCGGCCTTCGTCCTGGCCAAGGTCCTGACCCCGCCCTTCTTCGCGCGGGAGG
>CBINOL010000266.1:0-2351 GCA_966252285.1 uncultured Caulobacter sp. | reverse complement strand
CTCGACCTTCTGCAGCATCTGACGAACGATCGTCTCGATGTGCTTGTCGTTGATCGGCACGCCCTGCAGTCGATAGACCTCCTGGATCTCGTCGACGAGGAAGTTGGCCAGGGCCTCGACGCCCAGGATGCGCAGGATGTCGTGCGGATCCGGGTTGCCGTCGATGATGTACTCGCCGCGCGTGATGTAGTCGCCATCATGCACCGCGATGTGCTTGCCCTTCGGGATCAGGAACTCGACCGCTTCGGGCTGGTTGCCGTCGGCGTCGACGTCCGGAGTGATCTTGATCCGGCGCTTGTTCTTGTAATCCTTGCCGAATTCGACACGGCCGTCCATTTCCGCGATGACCGCGCAGTCCTTCGGACGGCGGGCTTCGAAGAGTTCGGCGACGCGCGGCAGACCACCGGTGATGTCCCGGGTCTTGGCGCCTTCGGTCGGGATACGGGCGATGACTTCACCCGGCTTCACTTCGTCGCCGTCGGCCACCGAGAGAATGGCGCCGACCGACAGGAGATAGCGAGCCTCGCCGCCGTTCGACAAGCGCTTGTAGCTGCCATCCTCGGCCAGCACGCCCATGGCCGGACGCAGGTCCGAACCGCGGGCCGACGCACGCCAGTCGGCGATGACGCGCTGGGCGATGCCCGTCGCTTCGTCGACTTCTTCGCGGACCGAGAAGCCGTCCACCAGGTCTTCGGCGCGGATGCGGCCGCCGACTTCGGTGATGATCGGCGTGGTGTAGGGGTCCCAGTCGGCGAGGCGCTGGCCGCGCTTCACGGTGTCGCCGTCCTTGATCTTCAGGCGAGCGCCGTACGGCGGCTTGTAGTTCTCGCGTTCCTTGCCGTCGACCAGCACGCTCACCGAGGTGTTGCGGCTCATCACGACCAGGGCGCCGTCGGCGGCCACGACGGTGGCGCCGCTGACGCGGGCGATACCGTCGTTGCTGCTTTCGAAGAACGACTGCTCGGCCACCTGGGCGGTGCCGCCGATGTGGAACGTACGCATGGTCAGCTGCGTGCCCGGCTCACCGATCGACTGGGCGGCGATGACGCCGACAGCTTCACCGATGTTGACCGGGGTGCCGCGAGCCAGGTCGCGGCCGTAGCAGGCGCCGCAGACGCCGATCTTGGCTTCGCAGGTCAGGACCGAGCGGACCTTCACCGACTGGACAGCCGCCGCCTCGATGGCGTCGGCCATGTTCTCGTCGATGTAGGTGTCGGCCGGAGCGACCAGCTCGCCGGTCGCCGGATCCTTGACGTCCTCGGCCGTGAAGCGGCCCAGGACGCGGGTGCCCAGCGAGACCAGCACGTCGCCGCCTTCGACCACGGCGTGAAGGGTGATGCCCTTCGTGGTGCCGCAGTCTTCCTCGACGATGATGCAGTCCTGCGCGACGTCGACCAGACGACGGGTCAGGTAACCCGAGTTGGCGGTCTTCAGCGCGGTGTCGGCCAGACCCTTACGGGCGCCGTGGGTGGAGTTGAAGTACTCCTGAACGGTCAGGCCTTCCTTGAAGTTCGAGACGATCGGGGTCTCGATGATTTCACCGGACGGCTTGGCCATCAGGCCGCGCATGCCGCCCAGCTGCTTCATCTGGGCTTGCGAACCACGGGCGCCGGAGTGGGCCATCATGTAGATGGCGTTGATTTCCTTCTCGCGGCCGTTCTCGTCCTTATGCTTCATCTGAAGCTCGGCCATCATCTCGTCGGCGACGCGATCGGTGGCCTTGGCCCAGGCGTCAACGACCTTGTTGTACTTCTCACCCTTGGTGATCAGGCCGTCGGCGTACTGTTGTTCATATTCCTCGGCCAGGGCGCGCGTCTCGGCGACGATCGCTTCCTTGCGCTTCGGAATGATGATGTCGTCCTTGCCGAACGAGATGCCGGCCTTGGCGGCTTCCTTGAAGCCCAGGCCCATGACCTGGTCGGCGAAGATCACCGTCGCCTTCTGACCGCAGTGGCGGTAGACGACGTCGATCAGGTTGCCGATTTCCTTCTTGGTCAGCGCCTTCTCGATCAGTCGGTGACCGATCGCGGGGTGGCGCGGCAGCAGGGCGGCGATCTTCATGCGGCCCGGGGTGGTGTCGATCACGCGGCGGCGAGCCACGCCATCGGGGTCCACTTCGGTGAAGCGCGACTTGATCTTGGCGTGCAGCGACACGACGCCGGCGTCCATCGCGGCTTCGATTTCGCCCAGGTCGGCGAAGATCTTGCCTTCACCCGGCTCGCCTTCGCGAGCGACCGACAGGTAGTACAGACCCAGGACGATGTCCTGCGACGGCACGATGATCGGGCGACCGTTGGCGGGCGACAGGATGTTGTTGGTCGACATCATCAGGACGCGCGCTTCCAGCTGGG
>CBINOL010000265.1:0-2361 GCA_966252285.1 uncultured Caulobacter sp. | reverse complement strand
CGACATGGTTGCTCCCAGGCTTCGCCTGGGCCCCTCCCTCTCCCTCTGGGAGAGGTTTCAGGAGGCACGCCCCCATGGCCAAGCGCCGCAACGCCCTCCCCGTCCGCCCGCACCGCAAGCGCGGCCTGCCCAACGCCGACGGAAAGGTCATGTGCGACGCCGAACGCATGTGGATCATTCGAAAATGCATCGGCATCCACGCGTGGCGGTCGCGGAACACCGCGCGCGGCCAGAGCGACTACGAGAAACAGATGCGCGCCAAGGCGGGCCCGCTGTCGCCCGGCCAGGAACCCTATGTCGGCTGGTGGTGGGACGCCGAGTGGGATCCCTACTGCACACCCATGGTGCTGCAATGGCAGTGGCCCCAGGATCGCCACGAAGGCTCGCCGCCGCCGCCCCGCGAAAGCATCAAGGGCCGCGAGCCCTGGCCGTGGGAGGTCCTGCCCCGCCGCCGCGAAAATCAACAAGACGCCGCACGTCCGCCGTGGGAACTTCGCCTCAAGTCATAGAGACGCCTTCGGAGCCCCCGCCATGATCGACCTCGTCATCGACGCCCGCCGCCGCGACATCGGCGGTTTCGAGGTCGGCCGGGTGCTGCCCTTCGCCAAGCGGCGCATGGTCGGGCCGTTCGTGTTCCTCGACCACATGGGCCCGGCCAGCTTCGATCCCAACTTCCCCCAGAGCGTCGACGTGCGCCCCCACCCGCACATCGGCCTGTCGACCCTGAGCTACCTCTTCGAAGGGGCCATGACCCACCGCGACAGCGTCGGCTCGGAGATCGAGATCGTGCCCGGCGAGGTCAACTGGATGACCGCCGGCTCGGGCATCACCCACTCCGAACGCTTCGAGACCCTGCGCAGCCAGGGCGGGGTGATGAACGGCATGCAGGCCTGGATCGCCCTGCCCAAGGAATATGAGGAGATGGATCCCGGCTTCAGCCACCACGCCGGCTCGACCGACCTGCCCTATTACGAGGGCGCGGGCCTGAAAGCCCGCCTGATCGCCGGCGAGGCCTTCGGCGCCAAGGCCAGCGTGCCGGTGCATTCGCCGCTGTTCTACGTCCACTGGGAGCTGGCGGCCGGCGCCAAGGCGGCCCTGCCGGCCGAATATTCCGAGCGCGCGGCCTATGTCTCCAGCGGCCGCGTGGAAGTGGCCGGCCGCGAGCTGGGCGCGGCCCAGATGGCCGTCTTCGCCCCGGGCGAGACCGTGGTCTTCGAGGCCCTGGAGCCGTCGGTCGTCATGCTGCTGGGCGGCGAGCCGATCGGCCCGCGCTTCATCGAGTGGAACTTCGTCTCCAGCTCCAAGGACCGCATCGAACAGGCCAAGGCCGACTGGCGCGCCGGCCGCATGAAGCTGCCGGATCTGGACGACGGCGAGTTCATCCCCCTGCCGGAGGACTACACCCCGCCGGCTTCGCCGCTCTGACCAAATCCTCCCCCTGAAGGGGGAGGTGGCCCGGAGGGCCGGAGGGGGAAGCATCCTCTGAACTTCCGCATTCACTTCCCCCTCAGTCGCGGAGTTTATCCTCGGGCCAGCCTTTGGCTGGACCCGGGGGCGACAGCTCCCCCTTCAGGGGGAGCATCTTGGCTAAGCCGCCTCCTCGAACGCCGCGTAGACCAGCGTCCGCAGCTCCCGCCGGATGGGATAGACGCTCGAAGGCATCAGCTGGGTCATGAACACCACCGCCAGGTCCTCCACCGGATCCACCCAGAAGGCGGTCGAGGCCATGCCGCCCCAGAAGGCCTCGCCCAGGCTGCCGATGGTACGGGTGCGGGCGAGATCCGTCGTGACGGCGAAGCCGAGGCCGAAGCCGACGCCGTCATAGACGCTCTCGCTGAACAGCGACTTCGACATTTCGGTCAGTTCGCGGCCGCCCGGCAGGTGATTGAGCATCATCGCCTTCAGCGTCTTGGGGCTGACGATGCGGGCGCCGTCCAGCTGGCCGCCGTTCAGGATCATGCGGCAGAAGCGCATGTAATCGGCGGCGGTGGAGACCAGGCCCCCGCCGCCCGACTTGAACAGCGGGTCCTTGAGGAACGGGCTCTGGGTCGGATCGTCCTGCAGCACCACCTTGCCCTTGGGGTCCAGGCTGTAGCAGGCGGCGAAGCGGCCCTGGTCGGCCTCCGGCACGAAGAAGCCGGTGTCGACCATCTTCAGCGGCTCGAAGATGCGGTCTTTCAGGAATTGGTCGAACGGCTGGCCCGAGATGACCTGCACCAGATAGCCCAAGACGTCGGTGCAGACCGAATAGTTCCAGGCCTCGCCGGGGCTGAATTCGAGAGGGAGTTTCGCCAGCTCGGCGATGAAGCCGTCCAGGTCGCGCGGCCCCGGCAGGTCGTCGAGATGCAGCTTGCGATAGGC
>CBINOL010000264.1:0-2367 GCA_966252285.1 uncultured Caulobacter sp. | reverse complement strand
CGACGTGTCGGCCTACATCCCGACCAACGTGATCTCGATCACCGACGGCCAGATCTTCCTGGAAACCGACCTGTTCTACCAAGGCATCCGTCCGGCCGTGAACGTCGGCATCTCGGTGTCGCGCGTCGGTTCGTCGGCCCAGATCAAGGCCATGAAGCAGGTCGCCGGCCCGATTAAGGGCGAGCTGGCCCAGTATCGTGAAATGGCCGCCTTCGCGAAGTTCGGTTCGGACCTCGACGCCTCGACCCAGAAGATGCTGGCTCGCGGCGAGCGCCTGACCGAGCTGCTGAAGCAGCCGCAATACGCGCCGCTGTCGGTCGAAGAGCAGGTCTGCGTGATCTACGCCGGCACCCGCGGCTATCTCGACAAGATCCCGACCTCGGCGGTGCGTCGCTTCGAGACCGAGTTCCTGGCCCGCCTGCACAGCCAGCACCAGGACCTGCTGACCGGCATCGCCACCAAGAAGGCTCTCGACAAGGACCTGGAAGCGTCGCTGAAGAGCGCGCTCGAGGCCTTCTCGTCGACCTTCGCCTAAGCCCCCTCGGAACCGCTCGGAGAGAGTAGCGCCGAATGGCCAGCTTGAAGGAAATGCGCAATCGGATCTCGAGCGTCAAAGCGACGCAAAAGATCACGAAAGCGATGCAGATGGTGGCGGCTGCCAAGCTGCGCCGGAGCCAGGACGCGGCGGAAGCCGCCCGTCCGTACGCTCGGCGTCTGGCCAGCGTCATCGCCAACCTCGCGACCGGCGTGTCGGGCGACGGCGCTCCGGCGCTGCTGGCCGGCACCGGCCGCGACGACCGTCACCTGGTGGTGGTGGCCGCTGCGGACCGTGGTCTGGCCGGCGGCTTCACTTCGTCGATCGTGCGTGCGGCTCGCGCCCACATCGACGGCCTGGTCGCCCAGGGCAAGGACGTGAAGATCGTCTGCGTCGGCAAGAAGGTGACCGCCCAGCTGAAGCGCCCCTACGGCGACAAGGTGGTTGATAACTTCGACCTGTCGGCCTACCGCCAGATCACCCTGTCGGTCGCCCAGCCGATCGCCGACGT
Source organism: uncultured Caulobacter sp. (assembly GCA_966252285.1). Classification (GTDB taxonomy): domain Bacteria; phylum Pseudomonadota; class Alphaproteobacteria; order Caulobacterales; family Caulobacteraceae; genus Caulobacter. The sequence goes on along the minus strand of CBINOL010000264.1, from coordinate 1,321 downwards.
CGTCACCAAGCTCTACGAAGCCGGCGACATCGACGTGGTCACGCTGTTCTACAGCCGCTTCAAGTCGGTGGTGCAGCAGGTTCCGACCGCGCTGCAGCTGATCCCGGCGGTTGTCGAGGGCGGCGCGGAAGTCGCGTCGGGTCCGGCCGCGGTCTACGAGTACGAGCCCTCGGAAGAGGCCATTCTCGAGACCCTGCTGCCGCGCAACCTGACGGTCCAGATCCTGTCGGCCCTGCTCGACAACATGGCGGGCTTCTACGCCAGCCAGATGACGGCGATGGACAACGCCACGCGGAACGCGGGCGACATGATCAAGCGCTACACCCTCGAGTACAACCGTTCCCGCCAGGCTCAGATCACCAAGGAGCTGATCGAGATCATCTCCGGCGCCGAAGCCGTCTGATCTAGCCTAACGCCAAAAACGCACGCAGAGACGCACGAAAGACCCGCACGCCATGGCCAAGACCCCTGCTAAGGCTCCCGAAGCCGCCGCTGAAAAGCCGGCCGCCGCCAAGAAGCCCGCCGCCACGAAGGCCGCCGCCGCTCCGGCCGCTGCTCCCAAGGCTTCGGCCGCCAAGAAGGCCGCTGCTCCGAAGGCCGCCGCCCCCGTCGCCGGTGAAGCCACCGGCAAGCTGGTGCAGATCATCGGCGCCGTCGTCGACATCGAGTTCACCGGCGCCCTGCCGGCGATCCTGAATGCCGTCGAGACGACCAACACCGCCACCGGCCAGCGCCTGGTGTTCGAAGTCGCCCAGCACCTGGGCCAGAACACCGTCCGCGCCATCGCCATGGACGCCACCGAAGGTCTCGTCCGCGGCCAGCCCGTACGCGACACCGGTGAAGCCATCCGCGTTCCGGTCGGCCCCGGCACCCTGGGCCGCATCATGAACGTCATCGGCGAGCCGATCGACGAGCAGGGCCCGATCCAGTCGGACCTGTCGCGCCCGATCCACCGCGACGCCCCGACCTTCGCCGAGCAGACCAACACCGCTGAAGTGCTCGTCACCGGCATCAAGGTCATCGACCTGATGTGCCCCTACACCAAGGGCGGCAAGATCGGCCTGTTCGGCGGCGCTGGCGTCGGCAAGACCGTGACGATGCAGGAACTGATCAACAACATCGCCAAGGCTTACGGCGGTTACTCGGTTCTGGCCGGCGTGGGCGAACGCACCCGCGAAGGCAACGACCTCTATCACGAGATGATCGAGTCGAACGTCAACGTCGACCCGAAGGCCAACAACGGCTCGACCGAAGGCTCGCGCTGCGCCCTGGTCTACGGCCAGATGAACGAACCCCCGGGCGCCCGCGCCCGCGTCGCCCT
>CBINOL010000263.1:0-2417 GCA_966252285.1 uncultured Caulobacter sp. | reverse complement strand
GGAGCATCCGCGGCGTAGATCCTCCCCCTCTGGGGGAGGTGGCCCGGAGGGCCGGAGGGGGTCACCCCGCCCGCTTCAGCAGGTCCAGCACCACGTGCAGGCTGTCGGCGATGTGGACGCACTTCTCGTGCATCTCCTCGTTGGGATCGAGAATGTCGGGCACCATGATGGTCATCATCCCCGCCCCGTGCGCCGCGCGGACGCCCGGATGGGAGTCTTCCAACGCCAGGCAGGCGAGCGGGTCGACGCCCAGCCGCTGGGCGGCCAGCAGATAGGGATCCGGGTGCGGCTTGTGGCGGGTCACGTCGTGGTGGGCGACCACCGCATGGAACCGGGGCAGCAGATCAAAGCGCCCCAGATACCGCTCCACCGCCGGCAGGCCGTTCGAGGTGGCGATGGCCCGCGGCAGGCCCGCCTCGTCCAGGTGGTCGAGGATCTCCTGGACGCCGTCCTTCAGCCGGATCTCGGCCTCGAGCAGCAGCTCGACGTCGGCCCACAGCCGCTCGAAGAACGGCTTCACCGGGAAGCTCTCGCCATAGAGGTCGCGCAGCATCACGGCGCATTCGGGATTGGTCTTGCCGACCATCGAGGCGTAGGTCGCCGCCGTGACCGGCACGCCGAACGCCTGGCCGGCGTCGATCATCGCGGCGCGATAGACGGTCTCGGTGTCGAGCAGCAGGCCGTCCATGTCGAAGACCACCGCCTCGACACGGCGGGGGAAGCTCACTGCGCGAACTCCTCGGCGCGATAGCCCTGAAAGTACAGCAGCGCGGTCAGGTCGGCATGGTCGACCTTGGCGTCGGCCTGGGCGGCCACGATCGGCTTGGCGCGGTAGGCGACGCCCAGGCCGGCGGCCTCGATCATCGCCCGGTCGTTGGCGCCGTCGCCCACGGCCAGGGCGTCGGCCGGGGTCAGGCCCAGCGCGCCGGTCTCCTCGTTCAGGGCGGCCAGCTTGGCCTCCTTGCCGAGGATCGGATCGCCGACCTCGCCGGTCAGGGCGTCGCCCTGCTCGATCAGGGTGTTGGCCCGATTCAGGTGGAAGCCGGCGGCCTGCGCCACCCGGCTGGTGAAGAAGGTGAAGCCGCCCGAGACCAGGGCGCAGCGGGCGCCGTGGGCGGCCATGGTCCGCACCAGGGTCTCGGCGCCGGGGTTGAGCCGAACGCGTTCGTCGAAGCAAGTCTGCAGCGCCGAGGTCGAAAGGCCCTTCAGCATGCCGACCCGCTCGCGCAGGGCGCCCTCGAAGGCCAGCTCGCCGCGCATGGCGCGCTCGGTGATCTCGGAGACCTGCGCCTTCACGCCGGCGAAGTCGGCCAGCTCGTCCAGGCATTCGACGTTGATGATCGTCGAGTCCATGTCGGCGATCAGCAGGCGCTTCCTGCGATTTTCGACGGGCTGGATGGCGAAGTCGACGGGCTTGTCGCCGATGGCGGCGATGACCTGGTCGCGGACCGGGGCGATCTCGCCCTCGAAGGTCACGTCCACGGCGTTCGGGCCGAGCGGAACGATCTGGCCCAGCGCAAGAGCGGCGGCGAGAGTTTCGGCCTCCGGGCCGACGAGGGTCAGGACGTGCATGGCGGGGCGGCTAAGCCAGTCGCCCCCCGCCGTCAACCCGGATTAGTTCGGGCTGATGCCCGTGCAGCGCTGCAGCAGCGCCATGGCGGCCCGCTTGCCGGCGGCCTCGTTGCTTTCGCCCGGCTCGGGCTTGACGCTTTCGAACAGGAAACCCAGGCCGTCCTCATAGACCTTGGTCGGCTTCACGCCCTGCTCGGCGCCGTCCTCGAAGGCCTCGTCCATCATCATGCGCCCCTTGGCGCCGAAGGCCTCCAGCATGAACTGCGCGCCGCGCCCGTCCTGGCCCTTCTGGGCGAAGAGCTGCGGATAGCTGGTCGCCACCTTGCCCAGGATCACCAGCACCGCGCCGCAGCCGGCCTTCTCCCGCGAGGTCAGTTCGGCCGGCGCCGGCGTCGCCTGGGCGGCGGCGGCCGGAGACTTGGCCTTGGCGGTCTCGGTGGTGGCGGCCTGGACGGATCCGGCCGTGAGGAAGGCGACCATCGTCGCCGCGATCATGTATGTACGCTTCATGGACCGTGACGCCCCCCATGCAACCGTCGAAACGCCCTTTGCCCCCGACTCGCGCGTCTGGATGATCGCCGGGCCGACGGCGAGCGGCAAGTCGGCCTACGCCCTGGACCTGGCCGAGCGCACCGGCGCCGAGATCGTCAACGCCGACTCGATGCAGATCTATGCTGGCCTGCGCGTGCTGACGGCCGCGCCTTCGCTTGAGGAAGAGGCCAGAGCCCCACACCACCTGTTCGGCGTCGCCGACGCGGCCGAGGGCTGGTCGGTCGGCCGCTGGCAGACGGCGGCCGTCAGGGTCCTGCACGACATCGCCGCCCGCGGTCGTCCGGCCATCGTGG
>CBINOL010000262.1:0-2429 GCA_966252285.1 uncultured Caulobacter sp. | reverse complement strand
TCGGCCGTGCGCTTGCCCGGACGGATGCCCGGCAGGAAGCCGCCGTACTTGCGCAGGTTCTCGGCCGTCTCGTCCGGATTGAACACCACCGAGGTGTAGAAGAACGAGAAGAAGATGATCAGGCCCGCATAGCTGAGCATGAACAGCGGCTGGCCGTGCTGCATGGCGCCGACCACGGGCGGCAGCCACTGGGCCCAGCTCGGCAGGTTGGCCGGGTTCAGGAACTGCATCGCGGTCGTCGGCAGCAGAAGCAGGCTGGAGGCGAAGATCGGCGGGATGACGCCCGCGGTGTTGATCTTCAGCGGCAGGAACGAGCTGTCGCCGCCGACCATGCGATTGCCTTGCTGGCGCTTGGGATAGTGCACCAGCAGGCGGCGCTGCGAGCGCTCCATGAACACGATGGCGAAGATCACCGCCACGGCGAGCACGAAGATCACCATCAGCGGGAAGTAGTTGCCGGTGTTCTGGGCCGTGACGAACAGCTGGCCAAGACCGCGCGGCAGGGCCGCGACGATGCCGGCGAAGATGATCAGGGACACGCCGTTGCCCACGCCGCGGCTGGTGATCTGCTCGCCCAGCCACATCAGGAACAGGGTGCCGCCGGTCAGCGAGACGACGGTCGACAGGACGAAGAACCAGCCCGGCAGTTCCGAATAGACGAGGTTCGGCTGGCTCTGCAGGCCGACGGCGATCGAGAACGACTGCACCAGGGCCAGGATCACGGCCAGGTAGCGCGTGTACTGGTTGAGGGTCTTGCGGCCGGCTTCGCCGCCTTCCTTCTTCAGCTTCTCCCACGGCGGATACACCGAACCCATCAGCTGCACGATGATCGAGGCGCTGATGTAGGGCATCACGTTCAGCGAGAAGATCGCCATGCGCTCGACGGCGCCGCCCGAGAACATGTTGAACATGCCCAGGATGCCCTTCGACTGGCCGGCGAAGGCGCTGGCGAAGGCTTCCGGGTTGATGCCCGGGATCGGCACGTAGGTGCCCAGGCGGAACACCACCAGGGCGATGAGCGTAAACCAGATGCGCTTGTGAAGTTCGGTGGCCTTCTGGAAGGACCCGAAGTTCATGTTGGCTGCGAGCTGTTCGGCGGCCGAGGCCATTCAATTCCCCACGACGAGAGCGCGGCCGGATCGTCGTAACTGACGACGCGGAGCGCGCTCCAAGTATTGTACGGGGCCTGGCCGGAGGTCGGCGGAATCGCCGACGCACGTGGCTTAGGCCCCAGTGCGGAGCCACACATAGGTGAGGCTCGCCGTGATGTCACGGCGAGCCTCGAAAATCGTCATCCCGATGGGGCTTTATGGCGAGCTGGTGCGCAAAGGCCCCTACTCCGCCCGGCTCCCGCGCCGCCCCGATCCAGTGAAGGACGCCCGGGCAGCTCGGGATGACACTGTGGTCTTAGGCTTCGGCTTGCGCCTTGGCCTTCTTGGTCACGGTGACCGAACCACCAGCGGCCTCGACGGCCTTGATGGCGGCGTCGGTGGCCGAGTAGACGGTCAGCTTCAGGGCCGACTTGATCTCGCCCTTGCCCAGCAGCTTCACGCCGTCGAGTTCACGACGGATGACGCCGGCGGCGATCAGGTCGGCGACCGAGACGTCGGCGCCGGCCTTCAGCTTGCCGGCTTCGACGGCTTGTTCCAGGCGCCACAGGTTCACTTCGGCGAACTCGAGGCGGAAGGGGTTGTTGAAGCCGCGCTTCGGCATGCGCATGTGCAGCGGCATTTGACCGCCTTCGAAGCCGTTGATGGCGACGCCCGAGCGCGCCTTCTGGCCCTTCACACCGCGACCGCCGGTCTTGCCCTTGCCCGAACCCGGGCCGCGGCCGACGCGCATGCGGCCCTTGGTGGAGCCGGGAGCCGGAGCCAGTTCGTTCAGCTTGGTCATATGTGCCTCTCCTTGGAGATCTGCGCCCGGCCGCCTGGCCGGACTCGGCTGCCCTTTCGGGCGGTTTCTTCAAACGAAAACCACCCCGGCTTTCACCGGGGTGGCGATCTTGGGTCGTCGTGTAACAGACTTACTCGACGATTTCCAGCAGGTGCGCGACCTTGCGGATCATGCCGCGGACCGACGGGGTGTCTTCCAGCGTGGACGTGCGGCCCAGCTTGTTGAGACCCAGACCGGCGAGCGTGGCGCGCTGGTCCTTTTCGCGGCGGATCGGCGAACCGGTCTGGCGCACCGTGACGGTTTTAGCTTCAGCCATGTCTTAGCCCTCGATGGCTTCCGGCGACGAAGCGCCGTCGGCGCGACGGCCGAGGATGTCGCCAACCTTCTTGCCGCGCTTGGCGGCGATCTGGCGGGGCGACGACTGGACCTTCAGGGCCTCGAACGTGGCGCGAACCATGTTGTACGGGTTCGAGGAACCCGTCGACTTGGCCACGACGTCCTGGACGCCCAGGGTTTCGAGAACCGCGCGCATCGGA
>CBINOL010000261.1:0-2439 GCA_966252285.1 uncultured Caulobacter sp. | reverse complement strand
CCATGCCCAAGTCGCTGGTCGTGATCGGCTCGGGCGCCATCGGCATCGAGTTCGCCAGCTTCTATCGCGCCCTCGGCGCCGAAGTGACCGTCGTCGAAGCCGTCGATCGCATCATGCCGGTCGAGGACGCCGAAGTGTCGAAGGCCGCCCAGAAGGCCTTCGAGAAGCGCGGCATCAAGTTCCGGATCGGCGCCAAGGTCACCAAGATCGACAAGAACGCCACCGGCGTGTCGGTTTCGGTCGAGGTCGGCGGCAAGGCCGAGCAGCTGACCGCCGAGAAGTGCATCGTCGCCATCGGCATCGTTCCGAACACGGAAGGCGTCGAGTCGGTCGGCCTGACGCTCGACCGCGGCCACGTAGTCACCGACAAGCACTGCAAGACCAACGTCCCGGGCCTCTACGCCATTGGCGACGTCGCCGGCGCCCCGTGGCTCGCCCACAAGGCCAGCCACGAAGGCATCCACGCGGCCGAGCACATCGCCGGCTACAAGACCCCGAACGTCCACTCGCCGATCCCGGGCTGCACCTACGCCAACCCGCAGGTCGCCTCGGTGGGTTACACCGAAGCCGCCGCCAAGGCCGCGGGCATCGAGGTCAAGGCCGGCCGCTTCCCGTTCAAGGTCAACGGCAAGGCCGTGGCCGCGGGCGAGACCGAAGGCTTCGTCAAGACGGTGTTCGACGGCAAGACCGGTGCGCTGATCGGCGCCCACATGATCGGCCACGAAGTGACCGAGATGATCCAGGGCTTCGTCACCGCCATCACTCTCGAGGCGACCGAGGAAGATCTGCACGGCATCGTCTACGCTCACCCGACCATGTCGGAAGCCATGCACGAAGCCTCGCTCGACGCCTACGGCCGCGTCCTGCACATTTAATCCGTCATCGAACGATTTTCGCGGCGACTGTCGCGAAACTGTCGTTGAAGTGTCGCATTAGGAAGGCCCGTTCGGAGCACCCTCCGGACGGGCCTTTTCATGTCCGGAGCAACGCCGTGCGCCGATCCGTCCTGCCCCTGCTGGCCACCAGCGCCCTTGGCCTTGCGACCCCGGCCTTCGCCCAGGACGGCGCCATCAGCGCCGACGAAGCCGCCGCCATGCGCGCCCAGATCCTGGCCCTGAAGGCGCAGATCCAGCTGATGGAGCAGAAGCTGGACGCCGCCACCGGCGCGCCCCAGCGCACGGCGGCTCCGGCCGTTGCGGTCGCGCCCCAGCCGACGACGATTGCCGCCGCCGCGCCGCCAAAGGCTCCCGCGCCGACCGAGATCGCCTGGAAGGGCTCGCCGCAGTTCACCAGCAGCGGCGGGCGCAGCTTCAAGGCCAAGGGGCGCATTCAGACCGACGTCGGCTATGTGGGCCGTCCCGATGGATCGACCGATCGCGGCCTCGGCTACGCCGCCGAGATGCGCCGTATCCGCCTGGGCGGGGAAGGGGGGCTGGGCGCCGGCATCGGCTACAAGCTGGAGCTCGAGCTGTCCGACAACAGCGTCGACCTGGTCGACACCTTCGTCACCTACAAGAACGGCGGCCTGCTGCTGTCGATCGGCAATCAGAACCAGTTCCAATCGCTGGACGAACTGACCGGCGACACATCCGGCTCGGTCATGGAGCGAGCGGCCTTCACCGACGCCTTCAACTTCGAGCGTCGCCTGGGCGTCGCCGCCCAGTACGAGAAGGCCGCCTGGCTGCTGCAGGCGGGCCTGTTCGCCGACGACATCACCGCGCTCTCCAACGACAGCGACGGCGAGACCGGCGGCGACGAGAACAACAGCTACGGCCTCGACGGCCGACTGGTCTATGCGCCCAAGCTTGGCGACATGCAGCTGCACTTCGGCGGTTCGGCCCACTGGCGCGACCTCAAGCGGGTCGGCGACGCGGGCACGCGCTATCGCCAGCGTCCGTTCGTGCACACCAGCAACACCCGTCTGATCGGGACCTCGACCCTCGATGTCCAGGACGAGGCCCACTACGGCCTGGAGGCGGCTTTCGTGCGTGGCCGCCTGCACGGCGCGGCCGAGACCCACTGGCTGCGCAGCGATCTCGCCGCGGGCCCCGACGCGGAATTCTTCGGGGGCTATGCCGAGCTCGGCTGGTTCCTGACCGACGACACGCGCGGCTACAAGGGCGGCATCTTCGACCGCGCCAAGCCCAGGAAGCCGCTGGGCGGCGGGGGGCTCGGCGCGGTGCAGGTCAACGCCCGCTACGATTACCTCGACCTCAACGACGGCGCGATCGTCGGCGGGCGCCAGGACGCCTGGATCGCCGCCCTGATCTGGCAGCCGGTCGAGTACCTGCGCTTCAACGTCAACTACGCCTACCTCTCGTACCAGGACGCCACGCCCCTGGCCGGCGGCGACCGCGACTACGGCGTGCACGTGACCGGCGCGCGGATGGAACTGGATTTTTAAGCCAAGATCCTCCCCCTGAAGGGGGAGGTGGCCCG
>CBINOL010000260.1:0-2492 GCA_966252285.1 uncultured Caulobacter sp. | reverse complement strand
AGTCGGCGCCGTCCAGGCGCTCGGCCAGCGCGGCCTCGGCGTCGTCCAGGCCGGCGGCCAGATCGGTCAGCACCTCGTCGGACGGCAGGGCGGTCTGACGGCTTTTCCTGCGGCCCGCATCGACGCCGCTGTTGCGGCCCACCAGGATCAGCCAGGCGGTCGGATCGCGCGGCGGACCTTTCTGCGGCCAGGATTTCAGCGCCCGCAGGCAGGCGTCCTGATAGGCTTCCTCGGCGGTGTCGAGGTCGCGGAAATAGCGCAGCAGCGCGGCCATGGCCCGCGGGCGCGCCGAGACCAGCGCGGCGTCGATCCAGTCGGGGTCGCTCACGGTCGCGCTCCGTAAACGCCGTTCGATTTCCACGCGGTCGCCACGGGGCGAATTTCGTAGCAGCCGCCGGGATTTGCCGCCGCAAGCTCACGCGCGGCCGCCGCGGCTTCGGTCAAGTCCGTGCAATCGACCAGATAGAAGCCCAGCAGCTGCTCCTTGGTTTCGGCGAACGGTCCGTCGACCAGCAGCGGCGGCTCGCGGTCCTTGCGCAGCGTCACGGCCGTCGTGGTCGGCAGCAGGCGCGCCGAAAGGCTCAGACGGCCTTGGCCGGCCAGATCGTCGCGCACGGCGGCCAGTCGCGCCATCACAGCCTCGTCATGCGCCGGGCTCCATGCGCCGACGACGTCTTCCATGTGATAGCAGAGAATGGCGTACAGCATTCGACAAGCTCCCACGACCGCAGCGCCGTAAGCCAAGGACGCGGCTGCGCACCCAGGGCCGACACCGGCGGCGAAGAAAAAGCGCTCTGTGGCGCACGGAGGGCCGTGCAAGGGCGACCAGCTCTCTGCCGCGCCGCGCGACGGCGCGCCCGAGCATCTGTCCTGGCGAGAGCGCATGGGCCAGGTCGAGGGCTTGGCCGAAGTGGTTATCGCCTAGCCGCGTCATGGGCTCGGCAGGCGTTATTCGTGCGCACGGCGGCATCAACAAACCGCGGGGTAGCAGGAAGGCAAACTTTGCTATTGATAGTTGAGGTGGCTCCTCTAAAGCGCAGCTTGCGAGCACAGCCCTGGGGCGAATCTGGAACAGTTCGCGCGACGTGATGGGTGCTCTGCGCCCCTGGTCGCGGTGGGCCGGCGCCGGGCCTGGTGCGTGCTCCGTACAAGCTTAGCGGGGCCCCAGTCGATGTCATTCAGAAGCCAGCACGTCATCGCGGGCCTCTTCGCCAGCGTGTCCGTCGCCACCATCAGCGCGACGGCGCTTCCCGCCCATGCGACGCTGCCCACGACACGCTTGATGAGCGCATCGGCGATCTCGCCCGACCAAGCCTGGCAGTACTACAACTCCCAGCCGTCGCTGAACTCCCGGACGACCAGTTCCGCGGCGATCCCGGGGACCGCGCCTGAAATCAAGGCGCTCGCGCGAGCGCTCGGGGCGGAGCAACTCGCGGCGGGGCCAGGGCAGATCAGCCAGGCGGCCTACGCCCAGACGGTGTTCGACTACGTCCGCAACAACATCTCCACCGAGTTTAGATTCGGCCTGGGCAAGGGCGCGCGGGGTGCGCTCATCGATCAGTCCGGGACGCCCTTCGACCAAGCCGAACTGGTCGTCTCGCTTCTGCGCGAGGCCGGCGTGACGGCCACCTACAAGGTCGGCTCCATGCAGGTCGGCGCTCAGGACCTGGGTCGCTGGACGGGGGTCGTCAGTGGTTTCTCGCCGGCTGGCGCCAACGGCGTGCAGGCGGTCACCGTCAACGCCAAGGCCGTCTGTCGCTTCCTCGCCGACGGCGCCATTCCGCTGCAGATGAACGTCGGCGGCTCGGCGGTCACCGACTGCTACGCTCTCAACGGCGATCTCGCCGCCAGCGACAGCGTGACGATCGGCCATATCGTTGTTGAGGCGGCCGGCCTGATCCTAGACCCCAGCTTCAAACGCCTGTCGTTCAAGAGCGGCATCAACCTGACCACCGTTCCTGGCTGTGGGACGGGTTGCGGCGCACAGGCCGTCACCGCCCTGATCCGCAACACTTCGGCTCCGGCCGAAACCGGCACCTATCAGGGTCAGACTTACTACAAGAAGCTGAACGAAACGGCGTTGAACGCCAACCTCACAGCCCAGGCGACGGCGCTCGAGACCTACATCGCGACCAACATGCCCGAGGCCGAGCTCGGTGACATCATCGGCGAGCGCAAGATCGATCTGTCGTTCGGTCCGACCGCATTGGCGAGCTCGCCACGCCAGTTCTCGACGACCTACAGCTGGGGCGGTCAAATCCCGGACGTCTTCCGTTTCAAGCTCTCCGTCCCTAGAGGCGACAAGACCTACGTCATGTTCGGAGACGAAACCAGCGGGCAGCGACTGTGGGTGATGCTTGGCACGCTTAAGGCGGACGTTGGAATCCTGACGCCAAAGGAGCTTTATAGTGGGTGCGGCGGCTGGGACACCTGCGACACGACGATTATCGTCGACGCGCCCTATGCCGCTAATTCCGGCGGGTATGGTGACG
>CBINOL010000259.1:0-2501 GCA_966252285.1 uncultured Caulobacter sp. | reverse complement strand
GTCTCTTTAACCCGGTTCCGGCGCGCGTCGAGCAGAACATAGACGGCCGCCCCGCCGGTCAGCAGCGCCAGGCCGAACCAGGTGAGCATGTAGACGAGGTGGCTGTTGGGGAACTTCACCACCGTCAGGCCGCCGATCGGCCAGCCGCCGGGATTGGGCGCGGCGTCGGCGTCGACGAAATAGGGCGCGAGGTTCGACAGCCCCCTCGCCTGCCCGATCGCGGCGACGTCGCGCGAGTACCAGCGGTTCTCGGCCGGGGCGTTGCTGCGCAGGAAGCCGCCGTGCGGCTCGGTCAGGCGCAGCAGGCCGACGACGGTGACCGGACCCTCGACCTGGGCGGCCAGGCGCGCGCCCGGCGCGCGGCGCTCGGCCGAGACGAAGCCGCGATTGACCAGCACGTCGAAGCCCCGGTCGGTATGGAGGGGGGTCATGACCCAGAAACCGGGGCCTTCGGTCGTCACGGCCTGGACCAGGGTCTCGCGGCTGTGATCGAAGCGCCCGGTCAGGCGCAGGCGGCGATAGCCGTCGCTGGCCTGGGAGATGCCCGCCCAGCGGCCTGGACCAGGCGGCGGGGCGGGCTCTGCGTGGATGCGCTGCTCGACCCGAGCGATCAGGTCGAGCTTCCAGGCCCTGCGCTGGACCTGCCAGCCGCCGAGCGCCAGGAAGATCGCCGTGAAGGCCAGGCAGAGCCCGACCAGGGCGATCGTCCGGGCGGCTCGGCCGCCGGACTTCGTCACGGAACTTCCCGCATGTCGTGCGGCATCGGCGCCATCATGTGGGTGTCGAGGTTGTGCATCACCCACAGCGACCCCGAGAGCGTGATCACCACAACGACGAGGGTGAACACCAGGGCCAGCATGGTCCAGCCGCCTTCCGAACGCGAGTTCATGTGAAGGAAGTAGATCATGTGGACGATGACCTGGATCACGGCCAGGCCCATGACCGCCAGGGCGGTCATCTGGTTGTTGGGCAGCACGTCGCCCATGACCAGCCAGAACGGGATGGCGGTGAGGATCACCGCCAGCACGAAGCCGATCACGTAGTCCTTCAGCGTGCCGTGGGCGCCGCCTTCTTCGTGACCATGCCCATGGTCGTCATGCGCGTGGTGCGCGTCGTGGCTGGCCGCGCTCATTTCAGGACTCCGAGCAGATAGACGAACGAGAAGACGCCGATCCAGATGACGTCGAGGAAGTGCCAGAACATCGACAGGCACATCAGGCGACGCTTCATCTCGACGCCGAGGCCGCGCTTGGCGACCTGGACCATCAGAGTGACCAGCCAGATGGTGCCGAAGGTCACGTGCAGGCCGTGGGTGCCCACGAGCACGAAGAACGACGACAGGAACGCGCTGCGCTGGGGACCGGCGCCCTCATGGATGAGGTGGTTGAACTCGTAGAGTTCCAGCGACAGGAACCCGAGACCCAGCAGGCCGGTGATGGCCAGCCAGATCAGGGTCGGCTTCACCTTCTTGGCCTGGGCCGAGATCATGGCGAAGCCGTAGGTGATCGACGAGAACAGCAGCAGCGCGGTGTTGACCGCCACGATGGGCAGATCGAACAGATCCGCCCCCGAGGGGCCGGCCGCATAGTTGCGGCCGAGCACGGCGTAACAGGCGAAGAGGACCGCGAAGATCAGGCAGTCGCTCATCAGGTAGATCCAGAACCCCAGCAGGGTCCCGTTCTCCGGATGGTGGTCCTCGGTGAGGTAGAAGCGGTCCTTGTCCGCTTCGGTCAGGGCTTGGGCGTGGGCCATGGGTTACGCGAGGCTCCGCAGGGCTTCGGTGCGGGCGTCCTCGACACGGACGACCTCCTCGGCCGGAATGTAGTAGTCACGCTTGAAGTTGAAGGTGTGGATGATCGCCGAGGCCACGAGAGCCACGAACGAGATCACCGCCAGCCACCAGATCTGCCAGATCATCGCGAAGCCGACGACCACCGAGATGCCGGCCAGGACGACGCCCGCGCCAGTGTTCTTCGGCATGTGGATCGGGATGAACCCGGTCGTCGGACGCACGTAGCCGCGCTGCTTCATGTCGTGCCAGGCGTCGATCTCGTGAACGACGGGCGTGAACGCGAAGTTGTAGGCCGGCGGCGGCGACGAGGTCGCCCATTCCAGCGTACGGCCGCCCCAGGGGTCGCCCGTCTTGTCGGCGTACTGCTCGCGCTTCATGAAGCCGACGACCATCTGCATCACGAACGAGATGATGCCGAACAGGATCAGCACGGCGCCGAAGGCCGAGATCACGAACCAGATCTGCAGGCTGTGGTCTTCGAAGTGGCTGACGCGGCGCGTCACGCCCATCAGGCCCAGCACGTAGAGCGGCATGAAGGCGAAGAAGAAGCCGATCTGCCAGAACCAGAACGACAGCTTGCCCCAGAACGGATCCAGCTTGAAGCCGAAGGCTTTGGGGAACCAGTACACGATGCCGGCGAACATGCCGAACACGACGCCGCCGATGATCACGTTGTGGAAGTGGGCGATCAGGAACAGCGAGTTGTGCA
>CBINOL010000258.1:0-2571 GCA_966252285.1 uncultured Caulobacter sp. | reverse complement strand
CCCGGGCGGGAGACGGGGGCCGCCGCCGGCGGTCGGTTGCGGGGTCGCGCCGCCGGCGCCGCCGCCCGCGAGCCGACAGGCCTGTCGACCCCTCATCCGTCGCTTCGCGACACCTTCTCCCGCAAGGGGAGAAGGAGAACTCATGTCTGACCCAGAACGCGACCGCCTCTCCGGCCGCCTGGCCCGCTTCGCCAAGGTCGGCGCGGGGCTCTCCGGCGCCGCCGTCAGCTACGGCGCCAACCGCGTGTTCGCCGGCGATGACGCCGACGCCCGCAACGCCAGGGCGCTGAAGGCCGCGCTGGGGAACCTGAAGGGCCCGCTGATGAAGGCGGCCCAGATGTTCGCCACGGTGCCCGACCTGCTGCCGCCCGAGTTCGCCAAGGAACTGGCCGAACTGCAGACCAACGCGCCCGCCATGGGCTGGCCGTTCGTGCGCCGGCGGATGGCGGCCGAGCTCGGCCCCGACTGGGCCGGCAAGTTCGCGAGCTTCGAGCACGAGGCCGCCGCGGCCGCCTCGCTGGGCCAGGTGCACCGCGCGGTGGCGCCCGACGGCCGCCAGCTGGCGGTGAAGCTGCAGTATCCCGACATGCAGAGCGCCGTCGAAAGCGACCTTGGCCAGCTGCGCGCCCTGGTCGGCTTGTTCAAGAAGATGGACGGCTCGATCGACCCCACCCAGATGATCGAGGAGGTCGGCGACCGCCTGCGCGAGGAGCTGGACTACGACCGCGAGGCCAGGATGATGGCCGTCTACGGCGGCTTCTTCGCCGGCCGCGACGACATCCGCACGCCCCAGCCGGTCGGCGAGCTTTCCACCAAACGCCTGCTCAGCATGACCTGGCTCGACGGCCAGGGGCTGATGGCCTTCAAGGCCGCGCCCCAGGAGACCCGCGACCGCATCGCCGCCCTGCTGTTCGAGGCCTGGTGGGGTCCGATGACCCATATCGGCGTCATCCACGGCGATCCGCACCTGGGCAACTACACCTTCGGCGGAGAGGGCGCGGCGCACCTCAACCTGCTCGACTTCGGCTGCATCCGGGTGTTCCCGCCCCGCTTCGTGGGCGGGGTGGTGCGGCTCTATCGCGCCCTCTCCGAAGACGATCGGCCCGGCCAGGTCGAGGCCTATCGCAGCTGGGGCTTTTCCAACCTGACCGACGAGCTGGTGGACGTGCTGAACGTCTGGGCCCGCTTCATCTACGGCCCGCTGCTCGACGACCGGGTGCGCACGGTGGCCGACGACGTACCGCCCGGCGAGTACGGCCGCCGCGAGGCCTTCAAGGTGCGCCAGGCGCTGAAGTCGGTGGGCGGCATCGTCATCCCGCGCGAGTTCGTGTTCATGGACCGCGCCGCCATCGGCCTGGGCGCGGCCTTCCTGCACCTGGGCGCCCGCCACAACTGGCGCGCCCTGTTCGAGGCCTCGCTGGAGGGGTTCTCGGAGGAAGCGCTGGCGCAGCGGCAGAAGGCGGTGCTGGGGGCGGCTGGCCTTTCTCCTCCCCCGTAGAACGGGGGAGATGGCGCGGCGCCATCGGCGACGCGACGGAGGGGGCGACCGCCGCCGCCACGCCCAGTCTCGCCCCCTCCACCACTTCGTGGTCCCCTCCCCCGCTTCACGGGGGAGGAGTAAGGAGCTTCCCATGACCACCCGCACCATCGCCCGCCTGCACGGCGCCTATCGCGACGACATCGGCGACCTCCTCACCCGTCGTCCCCTGCCCGGTCCGGCGATCGGCCAGCTGGATCCGTTCCTGTTCCTCAACCACCACGGCCCGCAGACCTATCGGCCCGGCAATCGCGGCCTGCCGTTCGGGCCGCACCCGCATCGCGGCTTCGAGACCGTGACCTTCATCCTCGAGGGCCAGCTGTCGCACCTCGATAGCGGCGGCCACGAGAGCGTCATCGACGCGGGCGGCGTGCAGTGGATGACCGCCGGCAGCGGCCTGGTGCACGCCGAGCTGTCGCCCGAGGCCTTCAAGAAAAGCGGCGGGCCGCTCGAGATCCTGCAGCTGTGGGTCAACCTGCCCAGCCGCCTGAAGATGACCGCGCCGCGCTACATCGGGCTGCAGGCGCCCGACATCCCCAAGATCGAGAAGGACGGCGCGACCATCGAGCTGGTCTCGGGCGAGGTCGGCGGCGTGACCGGCCCGATCCAGTCCCTGACCGGCGTGGCCATGAGCGTCGTGCGGCTGGACGCGGGCGCGAAGCTTTCGCTGCCGATCCCGGCCGGACGGGCGGTGTTTCTCTATGTGGTGCGCGGGTCGATCACGGTCGGCGACAGGACGGCCAGCGCCTTCAACCTGGTGGAACTGACCGACGGCGAGGGCCTGGACCTGGCCTCGGCCGACGGCGCGGTGCTGCTGCTGGGCCACGCCGACCCGATCGGCGAACCGGTCGTCTCGCACGGGCCGTTCGTGATGACGACGCGCGAAGAGATCATCCAGGCGATCCAGGACTACCAGGCGGGCAAGTTCGGCGAGGTTCGGGCGTAGAGCCCCCTCAGTCGCTTCGCGACAGCTCCCCCAGAAGGGGAGCATCTTTGGGGAGCGCCGGCGCCTGTAGATCCTCCCCCTCTGGGGG
>CBINOL010000257.1:0-2617 GCA_966252285.1 uncultured Caulobacter sp. | reverse complement strand
TGTTGGTGGGGGTTGGGGGTGGCTCCCCCCCCGATACGGGGGGGTGGGGGGGGGGGGCGGATCGGCGCGTGGCGGGGGGGGCCCCGGGACGAGGCGCCGTGCGCGCCGTCGCCCCCTCCACCGCTTCGCGGTCCCCCTCCCCCGCTGACGCGGGGGAGGAACGGGTTTCCAGCGTGCAATCCCAGTCACTGCTCATCACGTCCGGCGGCCGCACCTCGACCCCGTGCTCGCGGGCGTCGCGCACCAGTTGGGACGGCTGGTAGAAGCCCATCGGCTGGGAGTTGATCAGGGCCGCGCAGAACACGTCCGGCCAGGCCCATTTGATCCAGGCCGAGACATAGACCAGCTTGGCGAAACTGGCCGCGTGGCTTTCGGGAAAGCCGTAGTGGCCAAAGCCCTCGATCTGCTTGAAGCAGCGCTCGGCGAAGTCGCGCTGGTAGCCGCGCGCCACCATGCCCTCGACGAACTTCACCCGGTACTCGGCCGGGGTGCCCAGGTTGCGGAAGGTGGCCATGGCCTTGCGCAGGCCGTCGGCCTCGTCGGGCGTGAACTTGGCCGCCTCGATGGCCAGGCTCATGGCCTGCTCCTGGAACAGCGGCACGCCGTAGGTGTTGCCGAGGATCTCCTGCAGCTCGTTCTCCGGGCCGTGCTCGGGAGCGGGCTTGGGCCAGTCCACCGGCTCGATCCCGTTGCGGCGCTTGAGATAGGGATGGACCATGTCGCCCTGGATGGGGCCGGGCCGCACGATCGCCACCTCGATGACCAGATCGTAGAACCGGCGCGGCCGCAGGCGCGGCAGCATCGACATCTGCGCCCGGCTCTCCACCTGGAACACCCCGATGCTGTCGGCCACGCACAGCATGTCGTAGACGCCCGCCACCTCGGCCGGCACGTCGGCCAGGTCGACGATGGCCTCGCCGTGATCGGCCCGCAGCATGCCGAAGGCCCGCTGGATCGCCGTCAGCATGCCCAAGGCCAGCACGTCGACCTTCATCAGGCCCAGGCTGTCGATATCGTCCTTGTCCCACTCGATGAAGGTGCGGTCCTTCATCGCCGCATTGCCGATCGGCACGGTCTCGTCCAGCCGCCGCTTGGTCAGCACGAAGCCGCCCACGTGCTGCGACAGGTGGCGGGGAAAGCCCATCAGCTCGGTGGCCAGGGCCACGGCGCGGGCGATCTCGGGCGCCTTGGGATCGAGGCCCGCGTTCGTCAGGTGCTCCTCGGGCAGGCCGTCGCCCCAGCTGCCCCAGACGGTGCCGGCCAGCAGGCTGGTCACGTCCTCGGTCAGCCCCAGGGCCTTCCCGACATCGCGGATGGCGCTGCGCGGGCGATAGTGGATCACCGTGCCGCAGATGGCCGCATATTCCCGGCCATAGCGCTGGTAGACGTACTGCATCACCTCCTCGCGCCGCTCGTGCTCGAAGTCGACGTCGATGTCGGGCGGCTCGCCGCGGTTCTCGGAGATGAAGCGGGTGAACAGCAGCCGGTGCCTGGTGGGGTCGATCGCCGTCACCCCCAGGCAGTAGCAGACCGAGGAATTGGCCGCTGAACCCCGCCCCTGGCACAGGATCCCCTGCCCCCGCGCCCAGCCGACGATGTCGTGCACGGTGATGAAGTAGTTGGGGTAGTCCATCTTGGCGATCAGCCGCAGCTCTTCCTTCAGCTGCGCCTCGACCTTGGGCGGAACCCCGTCCGGATAGCGCCAGGCCGCCCCCTGCCAGGTCAGGTCGGTCAGGTGCTGCATCGAGGTCTTGCCCGGCGGCACGGGCTCGTCGGGATACTCTTCTTCCAGGTCGGACAGGTCGAAGCCGATGCGCGAAACGATCTCGGTGGTCCGCGCGACGGCCCGGGGCCAGCGCTCGAACAGACGCGCCATCTCGGCCGGGGCCTTGATGTGGCGCTCGGCGTTGGCCTCGAGTCGGAAGCCGGCTTCCTGGATCGTGCAGTGCTCGCGCACGCAGGTGATCACGTCCTGCAGCGGCCGCCGCTCGGGGCCGTGATAGAGCACGTCGTTGGTGGCGACCATCGGCGCGCCCGCGGCCTGGCCCAGGGCGTCGAGGCGCGCCAAGCGCTTGAGGTCCTGGGCGGCGTAGGCGCGCGACGCCGCCAGCCACACCCGGCCCTTCAGCGCGGCGGCGATGCGATGAAGGTCGGCCTCGAAGGCGGCGTCCAGTTTCTCGGGCGGCACGACCAGGACCAGCTGCCCCTCGCCGTGCTCGACGAAATCGGCCCACGACAGCACGCACTCGCCCTTGCCCGCCCGCCGCTGGCCCACCGTCAGCAGCCGGGTCAGCCGCGCGAAGGCCTCGCGGTCGGAGGGGTAGCAGAGCAGGCTCGGCGCACCATCGGCGAAGTCGAGGCGACAGCCGGCCAGGGCCCGAACCTTGAGCTTCTTGGCCGCCGTCCAGGCGCGCACCACGCCCGCCAGGCTGTTGCGGTCGACCACGCCCACGGCGGCAAGGCCCAGGGCCTCGGCGGTCAGCATCAGCTCCTCGGCCCGCGAGGCCCCGCGCAGGAACGAGAAGTTGGTCGTGGCCTGGAGCTCGGCGTAGGCGGTCATGGACGCACCTCAGCTCCTCCCCCGAGAAACGGGGGAGGTGGCGCGCTGCGGATACGC
>CBINOL010000256.1:0-2620 GCA_966252285.1 uncultured Caulobacter sp. | reverse complement strand
TGAACACGACCAGAGCCGGCACGCCGACCTGACGGGCCAGCAGGATGTGCTCGCGCGTCTGCGGCATCGGGCCGTCGGCGGCCGACACGACCAGGATCGCGCCGTCCATCTGGGCCGCGCCCGTGATCATGTTCTTCACGTAGTCGGCGTGGCCGGGGCAGTCGACGTGCGCGTAGTGGCGGTTGGCCGTCTCGTACTCGACGTGCGCGGTGTTGATCGTGATGCCGCGGGCCTTTTCTTCCGGCGCGGCGTCGATGTCGGCGTAGTTCTTGGCGGTCGCGCCGCCCGACTTCGCCAGCGTGATCGTGATCGCGGCCGTCAGCGTCGTCTTGCCATGGTCAACGTGACCGATGGTGCCGATGTTGCAGTGCGGCTTAGTACGTTCGAACTTTTCCTTGGCCATCTTCTTAGCTCCAGGACCCCAGAGGGGCCTTCATCAAAACAGGTTGGACTTCTGGGGTGGGGCGAAAGGGGCTCCTTTGAACCCCTTTCAATCCGGCGTCTAGGCTTTTCCCGAAGGAGAAGCTTAGGCGTACTTCTTGATCACTTCGTCGGCGACGTGTTGCGGCACCGGATCGTAGTGGTCGTAGACCATGCTGAACTGAGCGCGACCTTGCGACATGCCGCGCAGGGTGTTCACGTAGCCGAACATGTTGGCCAGCGGCACGTAGGCGTTCACGACGGTGGCGTTGCCGCGCATGTCCTGACCCTGGATCATGCCGCGACGGCTGTTCAGGTCGCCGATGACCGAACCCAGGTACTCTTCCGGGGTCACGACCTCGACCTTCATGATCGGCTCGAGCAGCTTCGGGTTGCCCTTCTCGCGCAGTTCCTTGAAGGCGGCGCGCGAGGCGATTTCGAAGGCCAGGACCGACGAGTCGACGTCGTGGTACTTGCCGTCGGTCAGGGTCGCCTTGAAGTCGATCAGCGGGAAGCCGGCCAGCAGGCCGTTGTCCTTGACCGATTCCAGGCCCTTCTGGACGCCCGGGATGTATTCCTTCGGCACGGCGCCGCCGACGATGGCGCTTTCGAAGATGAAGCCCGAACCCGGCTCGCCCGGCTCGAAGGTGATCATGACGCGGGCGAACTGGCCCGTACCACCGGTCTGCTTCTTGTGCGTGTAGTCGATGTCGACCTTGCGGCCCAGCGATTCACGATAGGCAACCTGCGGCGCGCCGATGTTGGCTTCGACCTTGTAGGTCCGCTTCAGGATGTCGATCTTGATGTCCAGGTGCAGTTCGCCCATGCCCTTCAGGATCGTCTGACCGCTTTCGAAGTCGGTCGAGACGGTGAAGGACGGATCTTCGGCGGCCAGCTTCTGCAGGGCGACGCCCAGCTTTTCCTGGTCGGCCTTCGACTTGGGCTCGACGGCGATTTCGATAACCGGGGCCGGGAATTCCATGCGCTCCAGGATCACCGGCGACTTCAGCGGATCGCACAGGGTGTCGCCCGTGCGGGTTTCCTTGAGGCCGGCCAGGGCGACGATGTCGCCGGCGTAGGCTTCCTTGATGTCTTCACGGTTGTTGGAGTGCATGAGCAGCATGCGGCCGACCCGCTCGCGCTTGTCGCGCGTCGAGTTCAGCAGGCTCATGCCGGTTTCCATCTTGCCCGAGTACAGGCGGCAGAAGGTCAGCGAACCGACGAAGGGGTCGTCCATGATCTTGAACGCCAGAACCGACAGCGGCTCTTCGTCCGAGGCCTTGCGAACGATTTCTTCTTCGGTCTTGAAGTCGATGCCCTTGGTCGGCGGGATGTCCACCGGCGACGGCAGGTAGTCGACGACGGCGTCGAGCAGGGGCTGCACGCCCTTGTTCTTGAAGGCCGAGCCGCAGAGGATCGGGTAGAAGGCGCCGGTCAGCACGGCCTTGCGGATGCACTTCTTGATGGTTTCTTCCGAGGGCTCCTCGCCGCCCAGATAGGCTTCCATCGCGTCGTCATCGAGCTCGACGGCGTTCTCGACCAGATAGGCGCGCGCGGCGACGGCCTTGTCCAGCAGGTCGGCCGGGATTTCTTCGTCGCGGTACGAGGCGCCCAGGCCGTCGTTGTCCCAGACCACGGCCTTCATGCGGACCAGGTCGACCAGGCCCTTCAGGTTCGATTCGGCGCCGATCGGGAACTGGATCGGCACGGCCTTGGCGCCCAGACGGTCGCGGATCGACTCGACCGACTTGTCGAAGTCGGCGCCGATCTTGTCCATCTTGTTGACGAACACGATCCGCGGAACCTTGTACTTGTCGGCCTGACGCCAGACGGTTTCGGTCTGCGGCTCGACGCCGGCGTTACCGTCCAGCACCGTCACGGCGCCGTCGAGAACGCGCAGCGAGCGCTCGACTTCGATGGTGAAGTCGACGTGCCCGGGGGTGTCGATGATGTTGAGGCGCTTGTCGTTCCAGAAAGCGGTCGTCGCGGCCGACGTGATGGTGATGCCGCGTTCCTGCTCCTGCTCCATCCAGTCCATGGTGGCGGCGCCGTCGTGGACTTCGCCGATCTTGTGGGACTTACCGGTGTAATACAGGATCCGCTCGGTCGTCGTCGTCTTGCCCGCGTCGATGTGGGCCATGATGCCGAAGTTGCGGTAGTCTTCGATTTTGTGCGTGCGGGGCATTGGGGAGCGTGCCTT
>CBINOL010000255.1:0-2681 GCA_966252285.1 uncultured Caulobacter sp. | reverse complement strand
TTCCATCAACTCGGCGGAGATCGCGGGTGGCAGCCGCGACGCGATACGCATCAGCGTGTCGATTTCCTCTTCCGATTCTCCAATGTCGAGGCGAGCCGATAACGCCGAGAAGACCTCCGCGTTCGGACGTGCCTCGCCGTAGGGCTCGACGATCTTCCAGGCGAAGTCGGCCTTGTAGGTCTGCACCCCGCCCACCGAGCTGTAGTCGGAATAGCGGTAGCCGAGGTCGAGGTTGAACTCCTGCACGAACGGCAGGTCCTTGACGATCGGCACCAGCAGTTCGCCGTAGACCTCGTAGGTGTCGACCGAGCCGGCGGCGTCGCGCAGCACGCTGTAGCCCAGGATGTCGCTGGTGCCGTCGGGCTGGTTCAGCTGGCTGTCGGGGGTGAAGGTGTATTCGTTCGAGCGATAGTCCGTACCGGCGGCGAACTTCACCGTGCCGGCCGGCAGGTCGAACAGCGAACCGGAGACGTTCACCTCGACCATGCGCTGCTCGAGGGTGTTCTGGTTCAGGGTCCGGCGCGACATGTAGCGGGCGCACTCGGCCGACGGCGTCAGGTTGCCGAAGGGGTTCCAGCCGCCGGCGCAGTATTCGGTGCCGCCCGTCGGACTGTTGAGCAGGCGCGAGATGGCGCTGGCGCTGGCGCCGCCGGTCTGCTCGTTGTCGAACTTGGCGCGGCTGAACGAGACGTAGCCGTCCCAGGTCCAGTCCTTGAAGCCGGTCTCGCCCGACAGGCCGTTGGTGAACTGGAAGACGTCGTAGCTGTACTTCTGGATGCGCGGACCCAGGATATCCAGCGCCTTGTAGAAGGTGAAGGCGGCGTTCGGGGTCGGGCGCGAGGCCAGGATCGGACGGAAGTCGGTCGGGATGAACGGGTTGGAGACCGGCACCGTCAGGCCGTAGACGTTCGAGGCCAGGGTCGGGTTCGAGACGCCCACCGAGGTGTAGTCGGTGAAGGTGAACTGCGAGAAGAACTTGATGCTGTCGGTCAGGTCGTAGTCGACCTTGGCGAACACGGCGTAGCGGTCGAGGTCCGACTGCATCGAGCTGCCGTTGTAGCCGAAGTTCACCTGCTGCGAGGTGCCCGAAGCGTTGGCGTTGACGATGTAGGCGTTGTCGGTCTGCGGGTCGCGGAAGTTCAAGACCGGCACGCCCGAGGTCGAGAACAGGGTCTGGTCGGTGTTGAAGCCGATCTGGCCGGTGTAGCGGCCGGCGCTGTTGCCGGTCAGCGCGGCGGTGCCGTAGCTGCCCTGGAACAGGCTGTTGATCGAGGCCAGGGTCGGCAGGTTGGCGCCGAACAGCACCGTGCCCTGCGGGATGGTCGACAGGCCCGGCGCCGAGGTGCGGAAGATGTAGTAGTCGCGGGCGCTCTGCAGGGCGCGGTCACGGTTGGTGTAGTCGAACGACAGCACCGCCCGGCCCTTGCCCTCGGCGAAGTCCGAGCCGCCGGTGATCGAGAAGCGGAACGACTCGGCGTCGCCCTTTTCCGAGATGCCGTACTGGGCGTCGGCGGTCAGGCCGTTGAAGCTGCGCTTGAGCTTGAAGTTGACGACGCCGGCGGTGGCGTCCGAGCCGTAGGCGGTCGAGGCGCCCCCGGTGATGACTTCGACGTTCTCGATCAGGGCTTCGGGGATGATGTTGAGGTCGACCGAACCGTCTGGGTTGGACGGCTGCAGGCGGCGGCCGTCGAGCAGGATCAGGGTGCGCTTGGCGCCGAGGCCGCGAAGGCTGGCATAGGACTGGCCGCCGTTGAGGCCCGTGCTGGTCGAGCCGGTGTTGCCCTGGCCGAACGAGCCGGTGAACTGCGGCATCTGCGACAGCGCCTTTTCGACCGTCACCTGGCCGGTGGCCTCGATGGCGGCGGCGCCGACGGTCTGGATCGGGCTGTTGGCCACATAGTCCTGACGGGCGATGCGCGAGCCGGTGACGACCACGGCCTCGACGGCCTGGGGCTCTTCGGGAGCGGCGGCCTCCTGGGCGTGGGCGACGCCGAGCATCAGCGCGCCATACGCGCAGCCGCCGGCCATCATCCGCTTCAAGGTCCTCGATCGCATACTTGCATCCCCTTTGGATTGGGTCGCGCCCCTCGCGCTTCCGATCCTCAAGACGCAGCCTGTTTCGGAACCCACACCTTCCCGACAACTTTTTGCCGTAGACCCAAGTCACGGATTGGTAAGGGGAAAAATTTTTGCTTTCGGACGTGAGGAAACGCCGATGGCCTGCGTCTTGATAGATGCGGGCCGCTCATGTCGGCCTCCTGAACAGAGCTACGGGACCGCCATGCCGGACGTGATCCAGATCCCCGCCGAACATTTCGAGCGATTGAAGAGCCGCCTGCCCGCCATCACCCGCGAGCACCTCAACAACGTCTACGGCATCAGCGAGACGACCTGGACCAAGCTGCGCCGGGGCGAGCCGATCAAGCGCGTCACCTGGGAGCGGCTGCTCAGCCGCTACGAGCGCCTGCAGAAGGCCGCAGCATCCTGATCTTCGCGCTCAAGCGCTCCTGACACCGACGGGCCGGCCTCGCCGCGCCCGCTGCCGTCCCCTTTTCCCAAAATCCACGCGCTTCACGGACGCCCAGGCGGCGCCCGGCGCGTTCGCCGCGTGCGCAAAGGCTCCTTCATGAACAAACGCTTCGCCTATCTGATCGTCGGCGCGATGGTGCTGGGGGTGCTCG
>CBINOL010000254.1:0-2748 GCA_966252285.1 uncultured Caulobacter sp. | reverse complement strand
CGCCCGGATAGGCTTCGCGGCCCGGCGGGCGGCGCAGCAGCAGCGACATCTGGCGGTAGGCGACGGCTTGCTTGGACAGATCGTCATAGATGATCAGGCCGTGCAGGCCGTTGTCGCGGAACCACTCGCCCATGGCGCAGCCGGCGAACGGGGCCAGGTACTGCAGCGGGGCCGGCTCCGAGGCCGAGGCCACGACGACGATGGTGTATTCCAGGGCGCCGTGCTCTTCCAGGGTCTTGACGATCTGGGCGACGGTCGAGCGCTTCTGGCCGATGGCGACGTAGACGCAGTAGAGCTTGGCGCTCTCGTCCTTGCCGGCGTTGGCGGCCTTCTGGTTCAGGATGGTGTCGATGGCGACGGCGGTCTTGCCGGTCTGACGGTCGCCGATGATCAGCTCGCGCTGGCCGCGGCCGACCGGGATCAGGGTGTCGATCGACTTCAGGCCGGTCTGCACGGGCTCGTGCACCGACTTGCGCGGGATGATGCCCGGGGCCTTCACGTCGACGCGGCGACGCTCGGTGTACTGGATCGGGCCCTTGCCGTCGATCGGCTCGCCCAGCGGGTTGACGACGCGGCCCAGCAGGCCCTTGCCGACCGGCACGTCGACGATCTCGCCGAGGCGGCGGACTTCGTCGCCTTCCTTGATCTCGGCGTCAGCGCCGAAGATCACGGCGCCGACGTTGTCGCGCTCGAGGTTCAGGGCCATGCCCTTCACGCCGGCCTTCGGGAACTCGACCATTTCACCGGCTTGGACGTTGTCCAGGCCGTAGATGCGGGCGATGCCGTCGCCGACCGACAGGACCTGGCCGACGTCCGAAACGGCGGCTTCCTCGCCGAAGTTGGCGATCTGCGACTTGAGGATGGCCGAGATTTCGGCGGCGCGGATATCCATGGCTGGGTCGGGCTCTTTCTTGAGGCTCTCTGCGTACGTACGTTTTTGCGCGGTTATACGCTTAGGCGCGCTTGAGGGCGAATTTCAGGGAATCGAGCTTCGAGCGAACCGAAGCGTCGAACAGTCGGGAACCGACACGCACCTTGACGCCGCCCAGGATGGACGGGTCGACGCGGGTCGAGATTTCGGGGGTCTGGCCGAGCGCGCTCGACACGGCGGCCGTGACGGCCTTCAGCTGGGCGGCGCTCAGCGGGGCGGCCGAGGTGACCTCGGCGGCGACCACGCCGCGGTGCTTGGCCGACAGGGCCACGAAGGCGTTGATCGCGCCGACCAGTTCGGCCGCGCGGCCGTTGGTGGCGATCAGGCCCAGGAACTTGGCGGTCAGGATGTCGAAACCGGCCTTCACGGCGACGGCGGTCAGGCCCTTGGCCTTGTCCTCGGCCGAGAACGCGGGCGAGTCGATCAGACGGCGCAGGTCGGCGCTTTCGGCGACCAGACCCTTGAGGGTCTTCAGGTCGCTCTCGACCTTCGCCAGGTTGCCGCCTTCGATCGTCAGTTCGAACAGGGACTGCGCATAACGCTGACCCGCATCCGTCGCCTTGGTTTCTTCCGCCACTTGTTCCGCCCGGTGTGCGTTGCAATCGCCGCGGAAGAGAAGCTCCCCCCTCTCCCCGGCTTAAAGACTTGTTAGCGCTTGAGAAAAGCGCACGGGCGGCCCGCGCTTTCACGCTGCCCTTCCCGAAGCCCGGCGCCTGATAACACGGGGTGTTCGCAGTCGCAACCAAGCCGAGGTGATCGTGTTCGGCCAAGTTCGCGAAAAAATGTGTTTATCCGTCAGACGTTGACGCGGCGGAACACGCCCGAGGCCGCGCCGGCCAGTATCCCGTCGGCGGTGCGGGCCTCGGCCTGGGCGAACACCAGGCTGCGCGTGGCCCGTTCGATCCAGCCGCGCGCCGAAACCGCGCCGTCCCCGGCATAGTCGATGGTCAGCGAGACAGGCCTGGCGTCGGCGCCGGCGGCCTCGCGCAGGGCGTCTTCGAGCTGGAGGGTCAGCGGCTGGGTCATGGCGACATCTAATCCTTGCGCGGACGAAGCCGAAAGGCGGGACAAAGAAAAAGGGCGGCGGAAGCGCTCCGCCGCCCCATCAGGCGAATGGTCGAGGAAACAGCCAGAGAAGGGAAAGCCTCTGGGTACGCTTACTGGGAAAGAGAGATCAGGCGGCCTTGGCCGAAGCGTTGCAGCGCTCCAGCTCTTCGGCGGCCAGGGCCTTGGCGTCGCCGCCGAAGGCCGAGACGCGGCCGGCTTCCTTGGCCAGCGCCTTGCACGAGGCGACGCTGAGGGCCCGCGACGGCGCCGAGGTCGCGACGCAGGCCGCATCCTCGCAGACGAAGACGGCGCCGCCGGCGACGATCTTGGTCTTGGCCGAGACGGGCTTTTCGAGAGTGACCGCCAGACGGCCATCGGCCAGGGCGGGGGCCGCGACGAACGCGGAAACGGACAGGACGGCGACAGCCGCCAGGGCGCGGAGCTTCATGGGAAAAGCCCTCCAGCTTCGGGGATGATGGAAAGATCGATGATCGCGGCGTAAGCTGTACTGGCCGCTCGGTCCCGTGGGATGTGGACGCCAGTTATCCCCACCGGCGTCGCGAAACCGAACTAAGCACTGCTTAGATATCAGTGTTCAGAAATCGCGCAAGCCGATTTTTGTTCGCGTGCGCATATTTTATCGAAACTGAGATTTCCGGGCCTGGAAGCAAGCGCGCTCTCGCTGTCTCCCGTCATTCCCGCCCTTGTGGCGGGAACCTCTGGTTCCCCTCGCACGTGAAGCGCAGGCGGCGTGCCCAGCACGCCGCCCC
>CBINOL010000253.1:0-2782 GCA_966252285.1 uncultured Caulobacter sp. | reverse complement strand
CGGCGGGGGTGCTGAACCTGGTCACGGGCCTGGGCGGCGAGGCCGGCGCGGCCCTGGCCGCTCATCCTGATGTCGATAAGGTGGCCTTTACCGGCTCGACCCCCACGGGCCGGGCGATCCTCGACGCGGCCAAGGGCAACCTCAAGAAGGTCAGCCTGGAACTGGGCGGCAAGTCGCCGGTGGTCATCCTGCCGGACGCCGATCTGGATCTGGCTATCCCCGGCGCGGCCAACGCCATCTTCTTCAACGCCGGCCAGGTGTGCGTGGCCGGCTCGCGGCTGTACGCCCACCGCTCGATCTACGACCGGGTGGTCGAGGGCGTGGCGGCCCAGGCCAAGGGACTGCAACTGGGCCACGGCCTGGATCCGGCGACCCACATGGGCCCGCTGGTGTCGCGCAAGCAGGCCGACCGCGTGGCCGGTTTCGTCGCCGGCGCGGCGGCGGCCGGGGCCGAGGTGCTGACCGGCGGCGTGCAGGGCGGCGACGAAGGGACCTTCGTGACGCCGGCCGTGGTTGCGCGTGTCACGCCCGACATGGCCATCGTCCGCGAAGAGGTGTTCGGCCCCGTGGTGGTCGTCCAGGCCTATGACGAGATCGACGAGGTGGTCGCCGCCGCCAACGACAGCGAGTTCGGCCTTGCCGCCAGCATCTGGACCGAGAGCCTGTCGCACGCCCACCGCCTGTCGCGCCGCATCAAGGCCGGCACCGTCTGGATCAACTGCCACTCAATGTACGACAACGCCCTGCCGATCGGCGGGGTGAAGGCGTCGGGCTGGGGGCGCGACAGCGGCCAGGTCGCCCTCGACGGCTACCTGGAATGGAAGACGGTCTGCGCGGTCGTCTGATGAGCCTGGACATCGTCGAGATCGCCGTCGGCGATCGTTCCATCGGGCTGGCTGTGGCGCGGCCCATCGGATCGCCCAAGGCCGCCATCGCCTTCTCGCACGGGGCCTTCTCGGCGCCGGGCAAGTATGCGGCCCTGCTGGAGGGCTGGGCGGCGGCCGGCCTGCTGGTGGCGGCGCCGTTGCACGTCGACAGCACCGACCATCCGCACCGCGAGGCCTACGACCAGGGCGCCGTCTGGCGCACGCGGCTGGAAGACCAGGCCGCGACCCTGGAGTGGCTGGCCGGGCAGGGGCGTTTCGGCCTCGCCGCCGCCGGCCACTCTTTCGGCGCGCTGCTGGCCCTGGCGGCCGGTGGGGCGAGCGTGCTGGCGCCGCCCTGCGCGCCGACGCTGGACGCCCGCGTCAAGGCCGTGGTGGCGCTGTCGCCGCCGCCGGCCACGCCGCCGCTGATCTTAGCCGAAGGCTTTGCAAGCACGGCCGCGCCGCTGCTGGTGCAGACCGGCGACGCCGATGTGTTACCGGGCTTCGTCGACGACTGGCGCATGCGGCTGATCGCCTATGAGGCGCCGTCGCCGGGGGGGCGTCACGCGCTGGTGCTGCCGGGCGTCGATCACTATTTCGGCGGGCTGATCTGCCGTCCGGAACTGCCAGGGCCCGCGCAGGCCGAGGGGCTGGCGCAGGCTGTCGCGGCCTCGGCCGACCTGGTGCTGGCCCATGCCGCCGGCGACGCCTCGGCGGCCGCCCGCATCGCCGCCCGGTCGAGCGATCAGAGCTTCACCACCCGCTGACCGTTGTGCGGATAGCGGGTCCGAGGCGCCTTTCGGGGGCTCGGGTCGGGGTTAAAGTCCTTCATCGAAACAAGGTTTTAGAGGTGCCTCATGGACGCTCCGGCCCTGGCCCAACGCGGGCGCGCGTCGCTCGATTTCCAGGCGGGCATATCGAAGGCGACCTTCGGCCTGCACTTCGCCTCCGAGGCGGAACTGGCCATGAAGGGCGTCACGGCCCAGACCATGCCCGACGACATGGATGAACGTCATGCCCTGGTCGTCGAGACCCTGGCCGACTCCAAGATCTTCAAGATCCGCGAGCTGTTCGGCGAATGGGCCTCGCGCACCCATGGCGCGCACTGCGACGAAGCCTTCGAGGAGCGTCGCGCGGTCATCGAGCCGTACCTCAAGGCCCTCGACGAAGGCCCGGCGACGCTGGACTACGGCGACGGCGAGACCCCGCCCAGCTACTGGAGCAAGGTCTGGTTCCACCGCACCACCGGCGGCTGGGACCACATCGACCACACCGGTTACGTCCACGGCGAGCTGGTGCACAAGCAGCTGGTGGCGCGCGGCTACGGCGGCGACATCTTCGGCCAGCGCCGAGCGGCCGCACAGCAGGCTCCGCGCCGCGACTACAAGGAAATCCTCGATATCGGCTGCGGCTCTGGCCACTTCACCCAGGCCCTGCAGGAGACCTTCCCGGACGCCCAGATCACCGGCATCGACTGGTCGGCCCGCATGCTCGAACAGGCCCGTCGCGTGGCCAACGAGAAGGGCTGGAACTGGAAACTGATGGTCAAGGGCGGCGAGAACTCCGGTTTCGCCGACGAGAGCTTCGATCTCGTGACCACCTTCATCCTGTTCCACGAGGCCCCGCCGCGGATCATCAAGGCGGTGCTGGAAGAGGCCTTCCGGATGCTGAAGCCGGGCGGCGACATCATCATGGCCGACGTGCCGCGCTACGCCGAGATCGATAAGATGGCGTCGTGGCGCTACGACTACCTGGCCAAGTGGGGCGGCGAGCCCTACTGGCGCGCCTCGGCCAGCATGGACCTGATCCAGACCTGCAAGGACATCGGCTTCGTCGACGTCGAGGGCGCGACCCAGGCTCCGACCCATTCCTACTACGTGCTGCGCGCTCACAAGCCCGCCTGATCCTTCCGACAA
>CBINOL010000252.1:0-2854 GCA_966252285.1 uncultured Caulobacter sp. | reverse complement strand
CCGGCCCCCCTCCGGCCCTCCGGGCCACCTCCCCCAGGGGGGGAGGATCGTGCCGCCGATGCTCCCCCTCTGGGGGAGCTGTCGCGAAGCGACTGAGGGGGTCACTCGAACCCGGTGGCGCTCCAGACGGCCAGTTCGTTGCCGGCGGGGTCGATGAAGTGGAAGCGGCGGCCGCCCGGGAATTCGAAGATCGGCTTCACCACCACGCCGCCGGCGGCGACCACCTTGGCCTCCATGGCCTCCAGGTCGTTGGCGTAGAGGATGACCAGCGGCTTGGCCGGCTCTTCCGTCACATCGCCCACGAAGCCGCCGTCGGCGCCCTGGCCCTCGAAGGCGGTGTAGCCGGTGCCGTAGTCGGTGAAACTCCAGCCGAAGGCGGCGGCGTAGAAGGCCTTGGTCGCCGGCAATTCGCCGCCCGCCCATTCGATGTAGTCGATCTTGCCGTCTTCGCGCATGGGCGTATTCCTCGAAATGTTCTTATTATGTTCTAGCTTTCACTCAGGGCAGAGTCCAGACGCTGGTGCGCTTGATCGCCAGGTCTTCCAGCTCGCGGGTGGTCGGCACCTGGTATTCGGCCAGTTTCACGAGGCCGTCCTTGGGAAAGTAGGTGCGGCCCGGATCGCCGACCAGCACCGTGGCGCCGGCCGCGCGGCCCTGCGCCAGCCAGGCCATGACGGCCGTCGCCATCGGCCCTTCGTAGCAGATGTCGCCGGCCAGCAGCACGTCGGCCGGCGGCGGCGGGGCGTCCAGCAGGTTGGCGTCGGTAAAGGCGATCTCGACGCCGTTGGCCTGCGCGTTCATGGCCACGGCGGCCTCGCAGAAGACGTCGATGTCGGCCCCCAGCACGCTTTTGGCGCCGGCCTTCATCGCCGCCACGGCGACGATGCCCGAGCCGGTGGCGAAGTCGATCACGGTCTTGCCGCGCACGATCTCCGGATGGTCGAGCACGTAGCGCGCCAGGGCCTGGCCGCCCGCCCAGGCGAAGGCCCAGAACGGCGGCGGCAGGCCGATCTCTTCCAGCGCCTCTTCCGTCAGCTTCCACAGCGGCGTGATCTCGTCGGCCAGGTGCAGCACCAGCTCGGGCGCATGCGGCGTGGGCAGCAGGCGGGTGTTGTCGGCGATGAAGGCCCGGCGGCCTTCCAGGGTCTGGACGATCATGGGGGCGGTTAGAGCATTGGTGCGGTGGCGAGACCAGTCGCTCGCCAACCTATCCGCCCGTCATTCCCGCCCTTGTGGCGGGAACCCCTGGTTCCGCTGCCACGTGAGGCGCCAGCGGATCGCCAGCGATCCGCCACATCCGCCCTTGCGGCTGAGAGAGGGGTTCCCGCCACAAGGGCGGGAATGACGGGAAAATTAGGGTCAGGCCACCTTCCCCGACGCCGCCTTCAGCACGTTCAGATAGCCCGGCGCGGTCAGCATCCCTTCCGTCAGCCCCTTGTCCCGCAGCAGTCGGTGGGCGCGGGGCAGGTTCCAGCAGGGAACGTGCATGAACAGGTGATGCTCGGCGTGGAAATTGACGTGGTAGGGCGCGACCAGGGCGCGTTCGAGCCAGTTGGCGCGGGTGGTGCGGGCGTGGCGGAACGGGTCGGGCTCGTCCTTGGCCACCAGGGCGTGCTCGGCGATGTTGCGCAGGCGGGTGACCAGCGGGAACCAGGTGGCCATCGGCACGATCCAGAGCGCCAGCCAGGCCCACCACAGGCCCGCCGCGCTGAGCGCCGCCAGCATGGCCAGGTTGATCAGCAGGAACCGTTTCTGGCCCGCCGCCGCGCGGGCGAAGATCGCGCCCGGGGCCTGGCCGTCGGCGCGCTTCTTCAGGCCGGCGATGATCGGTCCCAGCCGCTGCTTGAAGAAGGTCTGGCCCGTGAGGTCGCGGATGATCTTGCGGCGCAGCGAGGCGCGGGTGGTCGGGAACGGCGCCGACAGGACGAGGTCGGGGTCTTCCGCCTGCTGGGCGAACTTGTGATGGGTCAGGTGATAGGGGCGATAGCTGCTGAGCGAAGCGCCCAGGGGGGCGGCGCACAGCCACTCGCCCAGCCAGTCGTTGAGCTTGAGGTTGGGGTGCAGGCCACCATGCGCGGCTTCGTGCATCAGGATCGCCAGGCCCAGCTGGCGGGCGCCGATCAGCATGACGGCGAGGATGTAGGTCAGCGGGTTGGGCCAGATCACGAAGAGGGCGCCGGCCGCCAGGATCACGGCCCAGGCGTGGGCGACCATGGCGATCCCGCGCCAGGACGAGCGCGCCGACAGGCGGGCCCATTCCTCGGGCGCGAACAGCTCCTGCGGCTTGATGCGAGCGGCGACGGCCATGGAACGGATCATCGCACATTCAGGTTCAGGCCGACAGAATGCCGTTAGGTCAGGCCGTTTTCCGGAGAGTTTTCATGCGCTTGCTCGTCGCCGTCGCCCTTGTCTCGCTTGGCCTCGCCGGAGGCGCCCACGCGGCCAGCTTCGACTGCGCCAAGGCCCGGCGGGCCGACGAGCGGGCGATCTGCGCGGACCGGGGGCTCGACAACAATGACGTGCGGATGAGCGTGCTCTACGACATCAACAAGCGCACCATGGGCATGGGCGCGCGCGGGGCGCTGATGGACGGCCAGCAGGCCTGGCTGAACGATCGCGCGAATTGCAAGGCCAACCGCGCCTGCCTGAACCGAGCCTATGATCGCCGGCTGGGCGAGCTCGAGCGGTCGATGGAGCGGATCTATCGGGCGGGGCCGTTTTAGGAGCCTCCCCCTGTGGGGGAGGCGATCGCGCAGCGATCGGTGGGGGGAGTGGCTGCGAAGTCGGCCGACGTCTCGAAAGCTGAGAACGTCCCCCCTCCGGCCCTCCGGGCCACCTCCCCCAGAGGGGGAGG
>CBINOL010000251.1:0-2894 GCA_966252285.1 uncultured Caulobacter sp. | reverse complement strand
CCAGGCCGGGTCGCAAGGCATTTATAATATAATAATGACCGGTGCAAACGACAGGGTGGTCCAGCCTCCTGCGGATGTGGTCAGACCATTGTTTCGCCTAGGAGTTTAGGGATGGCAAGGGCGCTCCTGTGGCCGAAAGGGCGCGGCCATTAGTGGAAATGATAGCGCTATCAATTTTGTCTTGATGACCACAATTATATGACTATAGCTACCAATCAGATTGTGCGGGGCATTGGTCGCTCCGCACGTCACCGGCGCCAATTGAGAACGCCGGGGCGGATTCACTCACGGGGGAAGGAAACAGGCATGCGACGCCTTCATAACTCACATCGCTTCATGTTCGGCGCTTCGGCCCTGGCGCTTTGCGCCGTGGCTCCGTTGACAGCGCTGGCGCAGACCGCGCCGACGGCCGAAGAGACCCAGGTCGAAGAGGTCGTGGTCACCGGCCAGCGCGCCCAGATCCAGTCCGCGCAGAAGATCAAGCAGAACGCCGAAGTGATCGTCGACTCGATCACCGCGGTCGACATCGGCGCCCTGCCGGACCGCTCGGTCTCCGAAGCCCTGCAGCGCATCTCGGGCATCACCCTGCAACGCACCAACGAAGCGCGCGACCCGGCCCGGATGGCCGCGGAAGGCGGCGGCGTGGCCATTCGCGGCCTGTCGTGGGTGCGTTCGGAAACCAACGGCCGTGACATCTTCTCGGCCAAGAACGGCCGCGGCCTGAGCTTCGAAGACGTGTCGGCCGACCTGCTGGCCGGCGTCGACGTCTACAAGAACCCGTCGTCGGACATGATCGAAGGCGGCATCGGCGGCACCGTCAACCTGCGCACCCGCCTGCCGTTCGACCAGAAGGGCCACCTGCTGGCCTTCTCGGGCGACTACAATTACGGCGAGCTGCAGAAGAAGGGCTACTACTCGGGCAACGTGATCGCCAGCGACCGCTGGGACACCAAGTTCGGCGAGTTCGGCGCCCTGATCGCCTACAGCTACGGCAACGTCGGCAACCGCACCAACAGCATCTCGGTCGACCGCTACGACCCGATGACCGTCAACGGCAAGACCGTCTATGTGCCCAAGGCCATGGGCTGGCGTTCGGTCGACTGGGAACAGAAGCGCCAGTCGCTGGCCTTCGCCGCCCAATGGCGCCCGAACGACAAGTTCGAGTTCTCGCTGCAGGCCATGGGCTCCAAGGCCGACCCGAAGGACATCGAGCGCGCGGTTCTCGTGGAAAACACGATGAACCAGACCAACGCCAACGGCTACACCTACAACTCGGCCGGCGTGTTCACCGGCGGCACCGTCTATGACGCCCAGTACACCGCCGACACCCGCGCCGGCGAAGGCCACAAGAAGACGGGCGATATCGCCCTGAACGGCAAGTGGTTCGTCAACGACGCTTGGACCATCTCGGGCGACCTGCAATACGTGAAGTCGACCTCGAAGACCTCGAGCCTGACCGTCTTCACCCAGCTGCAGGACGTGGCCGGCGTCGACGGCGACCTGCCGGACGTCAACTGGAACCTGGGCACCAGCGTGCCGACGGTCACCACGCTCGGCGCCAACAACACCTACGTCCAGGACCAGTACTACTGGGGCGCGGCGATGGACCACATCGACGAGGGCGAGGCTTCGGAAAAGGCCGCCCGCCTCGACGTGACCTACGACTTCCCGGAAGACGGCTGGCTCAAGAGCTTCCGCTTCGGCGTCCGCGCCACCGACAAGGACTTCGAGACCCGCGAGTCCGGCTGGAACTGGAGCCTGCTGAGCGCCCAGTACTGGGGCGGCGGCACGCCGGTCTACCTGAACGACAGCCGCACTCCGAACCTGACCGAGCTCTACACCTTCAAGAACTTCTTCGGCGGCGACGTGCGCGTTCCCGGCGTGGCCTGGTTCCCGGTGGCCGGCGTCGTCACCAACGGCTCGCAGCACGCCTACGACCTGCTGAAGAACACCGAGACGGCCGGCTGGGGCTGGTCGCCGGTGACCTCGTTCCTGGACGCCAACGACAACACCCAGAACGAGAAGACCTACGCCGGCTACGGCCTGCTGCGCTTCGGCTCGGACAACCTGTTCGGCAACATGCCGCTGGACGGCAACATCGGCGTCCGCGTGGTCAAGACCGAGGCCTCGGCTGACGGCGGCAGCATCGTGCCCTCGTCGCCGACCTGCGATGAGATCACCAGCGCCACCTGCGCGGCCGCCAAGGCCTTCGCCGCCGGCGGCACGATCGTCACCGGCAGCACCAAGTCCGACTACACCGACGTCCTGCCCAGCCTGAACCTGCGCCTGCACGTCACGCCGCAGCTGCAGGTCCGCTTCGCCGCGTCGAAGGCCATCGTCCGTCCGACCCTGTCGCAGCTGCAGCCCTACACGGCGCTGGGCTTCGACTTCACCACCTCGGGCACGACCACGGTCTACAACGGCGCCACCGGCACCGGCGGCAACCCGAACCTGCGCCCGATCAAGTCGGACCAGTTCGACCTCAGCGCCGAATGGTATTTCGCCCCCACGGGCAGCCTGACGTTCGCGGTCTTCCGCAAGAACATCAAGGACTACATCTTCACCGACACGGGCACCGAGCGTTACACCTCGAACGGCCAGACCTTCGACTTCGAGGTCATGCGTTACTACAACGGTGACAAGGGCACCGTTCAGGGCTTCGAGATCGGCTACCAGCAGTTCTACGACTTCCTGCCGGGCGCGCTGTCGGGCCTGGGCGTGCAGGCCAACTACACGTTCATCGACAACGAGGGCGGCCGCAACACCGCCGCCGACGTCGACGACGGCAACCAGACGGGCGCCGCCAACAACGCCGCCCTGCCGCTCGAAGGCATGTCGTCGCGCAGCTACAACGTGGCTGTGATGTACGAGAAGTATGGCATCTCGGCCCGCCT
>CBINOL010000250.1:0-2918 GCA_966252285.1 uncultured Caulobacter sp. | reverse complement strand
CTGGCGCACGCGCCGTTCCCGGTGCGCAAGCGCTGATCCCGCTCCCTCTCCCCTGGCGGGAGAGGGCGGCCTCCCGGAGGGAGGCGGGGTGAGGGGTCTCTCAAAAGTACGACGCCGCGACAGCCGATCAGCTGTCGCGGCGTTTTTCGTTGGCGCGACCCCTCATCCGTCGCCTATCGGCGACACCTTCTCCCGCAAGGGGAGAAGGATCAGGAGCCAAACGGCTCGGGCAGCAGTCGCTCGTAACCCTTCCTCACCGCGCCGTAGCATTCGCAGGCGATGGCCTCGAGGCCCGCTCGGTCGAGGATGTCGACCACGCCGCGGCGATAGCGGATCAGGCCCTTGGCCTGCAGGGCGCCGGCCACGGCGGTGACCGTGGTGCGCTGGACGCCCAGCATGTCGGCCAGGAACTCCTGGGTCAGGCTTATGGTGTCGACGTCTATGCGGTCGCGGAACCCCAGCAGCCAGCGGCAGAAGCGGGCTTCGACCGCGTGCAGGGCGTTGCAGGCCACCGACTGGATCGCATGGCCGAACAGCGCGTCGTTGTGGCGCTCGATCAGGTCGCGCAGGATCGCGCTGCGCTCGACGCCTTCGCGCAGGGCCGAGGCGCTGATGCGCGAGACCCCGCCCGGCGCCTGGACGATGGCGCGCGACAGCGACTGACGCGGCGAGATGGCGGCCATCAGGCCCAGGCCGCCCTCGCGGCCGATCGTGGCCGACTCGATGGCCGCGCCGTTCTCCATCAGCGTCATCAGCGAGATGACGCAGTCGTGCGGGAAGTAGACCGTGTCGATCGGGTCGCCGGGATCGTACAGCAGCTTCCCCTTCTCCAGGTCCTGATGGGACAACTGGGCGGCGATGTAGCCGAAATCCTCGGGGGGCAGGGAAGCGAGCAGACGGTTCTTCAAGGGATGTAGAGGCCCTGTCATGGCGAATCGAACGCCGGCTTGCGGCAAGGGTTGCAAGCTATAGGCAGGACTGAGGTGCGGCGCTGTCAGGTAGCCGACGCAATGCAGGCGCTGTCGGGCCTAAATCGAGATGGGGCTATATTGTGGCCGTATGGGCTGCAATAGCTCTGACTATCTCGCCTATGTCGGGTTCCCGACAAAGAGTGTTGGCGGCGGCTGAAACTACAGAGAAATCAACGTACGCTCTGTGCGTGACGCAAGGATAAGGCCGCGCCGTCGCCAGCGCGGCCTTGATGGAGTGTTAAGTCCGTGAACGGACTCAGGCGATGCCGATATGGGCCCGATCGCCGAGGTCTGGCTTCTGATCGGTGAGGTTGGCCTTGGCGATCTCCCAGGCGAAGCGGACCGCTCCGCCCTTGGAGATCCAAAGCTCGGCGTCGCGGGCGTCCAGGCGAAGCAGGGTCAGGTGAGGATCGTCCTGGCCGTCCGGGTACCAGGCCGCGACGATCGGCGACCACCAGCGCTGGATGCGGGCGGTGTCATGATCTCGCGACAGGCGGCCGCCAATGCAGGCCTGGAAATCGCCGTCCTTGGCCTGGACCACGAACATCGCGTCGCCACTGTCGGCGGCTACGGCCCGAGCCAGATCGGTGTCGTCGCGGGTGAAGAACCAGATCTGGCCCGTCTCCGGCTCGGCGAAGGCGGTCATCGGCTGGTAGTGCTGGTGGCTGTGGACGAGGCCCAGCATGCCGAAGCGGGCCTGCTCGACTTCTTTCCAAAGGCGCTTTTCGACGTCGGCCTTGTCGTGGGGATCGGTGCTCATGGGGGGCTCCTGCCTTCGGGATGAGGGCAGGAGAACCAGTCGCGGGAAGGCCGGTTCCTAGCGTGAAGCTCGGCGCAGGTCCTCAGAAGCCCATCAGCCACGCGTAGCGATCGCGGTGGAACGAGGCTCCGCCGAACAGGGCTTCGGCCACGCGGGCGCGCTTCATGTAGAGGCCGGCGTCGTGCTCGTCGGTCATGCCGATGCCGCCATGCATCTGGACCATCTCGTTGGAGGCCAGGTGCAGCACTTCGCTGGCCTTGGCCTTGGCCAGGGAGGAGAGGGCGCGGGCGTCGGAGCCGGCGTCCAGGGCCTCCAGCGCGGCCTCGACGCAGGAGCGGGTCGTCTCCAGGTCGGTGAACCACTTGGCGGCGCGGTGCTGCAGGGCCTGGAACGTGCCGATCACCTGGCCGAACTGGGTGCGGGTCTTCAGGTAGTCGAGCGTGATCTCGAAGGCGGCGCTGGCCGTGCCGAGCATCTCGGCGGCAAGACCCGCATAGGCGCGGTCGAGAACCGGATCGAGGATCGCCCAGCCTTCGCCGACCTTGCCGAGCACCGCCTCGGCGCCAACCTCGACGCCGTCGAAGGCGATCCTGGCGGCGCCGCGGCTGTCGGCCAGCGACAGGTGAGTACGGGTCACGCCCGGGGCGTCGCCCGGCACGAGAAACAGGGTGATCCCATGGGGATCGCCGCTCACGCCGCCGGTGCGGGCGGCGACGATCAGCAGGTCGGCGGCCTCGCCGTCGAGGACGAAGGTCTTGACGCCGTTCAGGGCCCAGCCGTCGCCGCTCGTGGTGGCGGAAAGGGCGATCCGCGTCGGATTGTGATGGGCGTGCTCGTCGACCGCCAGGGTGGCGACCGCCTCGCCGGCGGCGATCCTGGGCAGCCAAGCGGCCTTCTGGGCGTCCGAACCGCCCAGTTCCAGCGCCGAGGCGGCGATCAGGGCGGTGGACAGGAGCGGAGAGGCGGCCAGGGTCTTGCCGGTTTCCTCCAGGATCAGCCCCAGGCCCAGATAGCCGAAGCCCGAACCTTCGTAGGCTTCGGGCACGACGACGCCGGCCCAGCCCATCTGGCCCATCTCGCTCCAGGCGGCGGGATCGAAGGTCTGTTTCGAACCCTCGTTGCGCAGTTTGCGCAGGGCCGAGACCGGGGCGCTTTCCTGCGACCAGGCCTTGGCGGCGTCGCGCGTC
>CBINOL010000249.1:0-3220 GCA_966252285.1 uncultured Caulobacter sp. | reverse complement strand
ATGGACGTGCGCCTGCAGGCCAAGCTGCTGCGCGCCATCCAGGAGCGCGAGATCGACCGCGTCGGCGGCACCAAGCCGGTGAAGGTCGACATCCGCATCCTCGCCACCAGCAACCGCAACCTGGCCGACGCGGTCAAGGAAGGCGTGTTCCGCGAAGACCTGCTCTATCGCCTGAACGTCGTGAACCTGGCCCTGCCGCCGCTGCGCGAACGTCCGGGCGACATCATCAATCTGTGCGAGCACTTCGTGAAGAAGTACTCGGCCGCCAACGGCATCGACCTCAAGCCGATCTCGGCCGAGGCCAAGCGCCGCCTGATCGCCCACCGCTGGCCGGGCAACGTGCGCGAGCTGGAAAACGCCATGCACCGCGCCGTGCTGCTGTCGACCGGCGCCGAGATCGAGGAGTTCGCCATCCGCCTGCCGGACGGCCAGCCCCTGGCCCCGGCCCCCGACGCGGCCGTGGCCCGCGGCGCCTCGATGGCGGCGGCCGAAGC
This sequence comes from uncultured Caulobacter sp., assembly GCA_966252285.1. Lineage (GTDB taxonomy): Bacteria > Pseudomonadota > Alphaproteobacteria > Caulobacterales > Caulobacteraceae > Caulobacter. The sequence goes on along the minus strand of CBINOL010000249.1, from coordinate 2,726 downwards.
CGTGGCCAGCGCGGCGGTCGCCCGCAGCTTCGTCGGCCAGACCGTGGCCGAGATGGAGCAGACGCTGATCATCGACACCCTGGAACACTGCCTGGGCAACCGCACCCACGCGGCCAACATCCTGGGCATCTCGATCCGCACCCTGCGCAACAAGCTCAAGGAATACGGCGACGCCGGCGTCAACGTGCCCCCGCCGCAGGGCGGCGTCGGCGCGGCCGCCTAAACCTCCAGTGTAGAATCTGTTCGGCGCCCGCGACGATCGGTCCGGCGCCGAACATGGCTAATTTCGATTAAGGAGATGGCGGGCCGTCACAAATCGCTTCAAGCGAGACGGTCCGATCCTAGACACAGCAGCAAGGCTTTCCATGGCTGACGCCGCCGCCCCCAAGGCCGCTTCCTCGATCCCCAGCGCCAAGTCGCTGTGGGAGGGGATCCTGCGCGGCGAGATGGGCCTGGCCGTCGGCGTCGTGGGCATCATCGTCCTGCTGATCCTGCCGGTGCCGCCGGCGCTGCTCGACATCCTGCTGGCCGTGTCGCTGACCGGCTCGGTGCTGATCCTGATGACGGCGGTGCTGATCAAGAAGCCGCTGGAATTCACCTCTTTCCCGACCGTGCTGCTGGTCGCGACCCTTTACCGCCTGGGCCTCAACATCGCCTCGACCCGCCTGATCCTGGGCAATGGTCACGAGGGCGGCCACGGGGCCGGCGCCGTCATCGCCGCCTTCGGCAACCTGATGATGCAGGGCAACTTCGTCATCGGCGTGATCATCTTCATCATCCTGGTGGTGGTGAACTTCATGGTCGTGACCAAGGGTTCGGGGCGCATCGCCGAAGTGGCCGCGCGCTTCACCCTGGACGCCATGCCCGGCAAGCAGATGGCCATCGACGCCGACCTGTCGACGGGCCTGATCGACCAGGATCAGGCCAAGATCCGCCGCAAGGAGCTGGAGCAGGAAAGCACCTTCTTCGGCGCCATGGACGGCGCCAGCAAGTTCGTGAAGGGCGACGCCGTCGCCGGCCTGATCATCACCGGCATCAACATCGTCGGCGGCATCCTGATCGGCGTCGTTCAGCACAAGGTGCCGATCGGCGAGGCGGCCTCGACCTACACCCTGATGACCATCGGCGACGGCCTGGTCAGCCAGATCCCGGCCCTGATCATCTCCATCGCCGCCGGTCTGGTGGTGTCGAAGGCCGGGGTCGAGGGCAGCGCCGACAAGGCCCTGACCACCCAGCTGGCCATGAACCCGGTCGCCCTGGGCATGGTGTCGGCCTCGTCGGGCGTCATCGCCCTGATCCCCGGCATGCCGCTGATCCCGTTCGCGGCCCTGGCGGTCGGTTCGGGCTACCTCGCCTATCGCCGGGCCCAGCAGGCCAAGCTGGCGCCGGCGAAAGAGGCCGCCGAAGCTGCCGCCGCAGCCGCCGCCGCCGCCCCGGCCGAGCCGGAAGAGGAACCGATCAGCGCGGCCTTGGCCATCGACGACGTCAAGATCGAGCTGGGCTACGGCCTGCTGACCCTGATCAACGACCTGGAAGGCCGCCGCCTCACCGACCAGATCCGCGCCCTGCGCAAGACCCTGGCCACCGAGTTCGGCTTCGTCATGCCGCCCGTGCGCATCCTCGACAACATGCGCCTGGCCAACCAGGGCTACGCCATCCGCATCAAGGAGATGGAAGCGGGCCTTGGCGAAGTGCGCCTGGGCCACCTGATGGCCATGGACCCGCGCGGCGGCCAGGTGGAGCTGCCTGGCGAGCACGTGCGCGAGCCCGCCTTCGGCCTGCCGGCCACCTGGGTCGCCGACGACCTGCGCGAGGAGGCGACGTTCCGCGGCTACACGGTCGTCGATCCGGCCACGGTGCTGACCACGCACCTGACCGAGATCCTCAAGGAGAACATGGCCGACCTGCTCTCCTACGCCGAGGTGCAGAAGCTCCTGAAGGAGCTGCCGGAAAACCAGAAGAAGCTCGTCGACGACCTGATCCCCGGCGTCGTCAACGCCGCCACGATCCAGCGCGTGCTGCAGGCCCTGCTCAAGGAGCGCGTCTCGATCCGCGACCTGCCGCAGATCCTGGAAGGCATCGGCGAGGCCGCCCCGCACACGGCCTCGGTCACCCAGCTGGTCGAGCAGGTGCGCGCGCGCCTGGCCCGCCAGCTGTGCTGGGCCAACCGCGGCGAGGACGGCGCCCTGCCGATCATCACCCTGTCTGCCGACTGGGAGCAGGCCTTCGCCGAAGCCCTGATCGGGCCGGGCGAGGACAAGCAGCTGGCCCTGGCCCCCTCGCGCCTGCAGGACTTCATCCGCGGCGTGCGCGACACCTTCGAGCGCGCCGCCCTGCAAGGCGAACAGCCGGTGCTGCTGACCAGCCCGGGCATCCGCCCCTACGTGCGCTCGATCATCGAGCGCTTCCGCGGCCAGACCGTGGTGATGAGCCAGAACGAGATCCACCCCCGGGCCCGCCTGAAGACGGTGGGGATGGTGTAAAGTCCCTCTCTCTTTGAGAGAGGGAGGGGCCCAGGCGAAGCCTGGGAGGGTGAGAGGTTTCACCGCTTGCCGGAAGACCCGATGGCGCCTGAAGCACGATCTTCTCGGAAGGCCATAAAGTATATCGCGGCGTCGGCCGGCTTGGGTGGAAGCGCGATCGGACTGCGCGTCACTCGGAGAGACTTTATCCTCTCACCCTTGTTTGTGGGCTGGATGCTAGGTTTTGGCGTCCGGAAGGTCCGC
>CBINOL010000248.1:0-3283 GCA_966252285.1 uncultured Caulobacter sp. | reverse complement strand
AGCGCCGCCGCCTGCGTTTCTCTTTCCAAATCAACAATGTCAAAGACCAGAGCCGAAGCCCCGAGCCGCCTTCGTTACCGAGGAGCGGCCCCACCGTTTAGCGCCCGGTGTCGGCGGAGGCGGCTATTTAAACCAGCGCCTCATTTTGTCAAACTCTATTTTCAACTTTCTTTTCCGAACCGTTCCACCTCGAAGGAGGCCGAACCGCTCCGCGGCGCCGAATGGACTTCAGCGCCTCGGAAAGAAAAGAGAGCTTCGAATGAGCCCCCGAAGCGGCGGGCCGCGTCGGGAGGGCGGTGTTTATGCGGGAGCCGTTTTTGAGTCAAGCGCGCCGAAACGCCCTTTGACGATTTTCTTCGCGAACCGCCCGAAAAGCCCGCCGCATATGGATGCAAGCCGACGGAAAACCCCCTCCCCTCGCCCGCAAACGGGCTTCGGGCGGAAACAAGGCTCCAACAGGGGAGGGAAAATCGAGTCATCCGCCGGCTTTGGCGGGAATCGGCCGTCGGAACGACGCCGCTTCGGCGCGCCTCGGGCGCCGGAAATCGCAGATCGAGGACGAATCCCCGATCACCGGCAGCGCCCTCTCGAGCGCCGCCGGGACCGTCAGTCTTAGAATCGCTTCGTCACCTGCACGCCATAGGTGCGCGGCTCGTTGACGAAGGCCGTCAGGTTGTTGAAGTCGATCGCGCCGATCACATTGGCCTCGTCGGTCAGGTTGCGGACGTAGACCGCCGCTTCCAGACCCTTGACCGGATCACGCCAGCCGGCGCGGGCCCCGCCCTCGAAGCTGGTGTCCTGCATGAACTCGACCGACTCGTAGAGGAACAGGTTGAAGTCCTTCTGCAGGACCCAGTCCGTCGAGGCGAAGAGCTCGGTCCCGTTACGCAGGCCGTGCACGTAGTTCAGCGTGATGTTGGCCGTGTACTTCGGGGCCTGAGGGAACGGGTTGCCGTCGATGTTGGCGCGGCGCGTCGTCCCCACGGTCACGATCGGATCGGTGACGGTGCAGTTGGCGCCGCAGAAGGCGACCAGCAGGTCCTTGTCCTTGATCTCGGTGTGATTGTAGGCGAAGCCGCCGGCCAGGCTGAAGCCGGCGCCCAGATAGACGTCGCCGTCGATTTCCAGGCCGTAGCCCACGCCCTTGTCGGCATTGATCAGCTGGTTGAAGTTGCCCTCGCCGCCGATGGCCGTGAACTGCGGGTCGGTGACCTCGTAGTAGTAGGCCGTGGCGTTCAGGCGCGCGCGCCCATCCCACAGGCGCGACTTCAGGCCCGCCTCGTACGACATCACGGTTTCCGAATTGGCGGCCGTGATCAGGTCCGACGAGGTGATGCGGCCCTGCAGCGACGGACCACGGTAGCCCTTGGCCACGCGGGCGAAGACGTTGAGATCGCCGTTGACCTCGTAGAGCGCGCTCAGATCCCAGCTGACCTGCTCGTCGCCGACCGAACGACGCACGTCGTACAGCGGACGGGCGGTGCTGGTGCTGCCGGTCGGGATGATCCGGTCGCCCGAGAAGTCGCGGCTGTCTTCGGTGTAGCGCAGGCCGCCGGTGATCTTCAGGGCGTCGGTGACCTTGTAGTTGGCCTGGCCGAACACCGACCAGGATTCCGAGCGCTGGACGATGTCGCCGATCACGGTCGGGGCCAGGCCGCCCGTGCCGTTGAAGGTGCCCGAGACGAGGTTGAAGCGCTCGTCCCAGAAGAACGCGCCGACCTGCCAGCCGAAGCGGGTGTCGCCGTTCGAGGCCAGGCGCACTTCGATGGTCTTCTGGTCGAGGTCGCTCGACAGGGTGCCGGTCTCGGAGTTGAACGGCGTCTTGTAGGGCGCAGTGGCGGCGGCCGAGGCCACGCCGCCGTCGATGTCGCCGTCGCCCGAAGAGCGGCCCTGATAGGCGCTGACCACGCCGGTCAGGGTGACCGGGCCGAAGTCGTAGGCCGCCTGCAGGCTCTGCGAGGTGGTGTGCTGCTTCTGCGGGTTGTTGCGGCCGCCGTCGTAATAGACCGTGTCGCGATCGAAGTTGCTGTTCAGCTCGTTGGAGCCTTTGGTCAGCACGTTGGCGCGGTTCAGCGTGCCGGTGCCGATGTAATCACGGGCCTGCAGGGTCAGCAGGGTCGACAGGCGCTCGGTCGGCTTGAAGGCCACGTGCACGCGGGCGGCGACATCGTCGAAGCCGCCCAGGTCGTCGCCATCACCGGCGAAAGAAGGATTGTAGGCGTTGTTGACCCAGTCGTCGCGATGGTTCCACAGACCGGCCACTCGCACCGACAGGGTGTCATTGACCGGGATGGTCACGCCGGTCTCGGCGCGCACCGCGCCCAGGTTGCCGTAGGCCACCGAGCCGAAGCCGCCGAAGCTGTCCGACGGCTTGGCGGTGTCGATCTTGACCACGCCGGCCGGGGTGTTGCGGCCGAACAGAGTGCCCTGCGGGCCGCGCAGCACTTCCAGCTGCTCGACGTCGAACAGCGGGAAGCCCTTCAGGAAGACGTTTTCCAGCACCACGTCGTCGAGCACGACCGACACCGGCTGCGAGGCGTTGAAGTCGAAGTCCACGTTGCCGAGGCCGCGGATGTAGAAGCGCGGGGCGTAACGGCCGTTGGAGCTTTCGATCTGCAGGCTGGGCACGCGGGCCGAGAGCGACAGCACGTCGCCGCCGCCGGCCGAGACGGCCGCCAGGGTCTTGCCGCCCAGGGCGGTGACGGCGAACGGCACGTCGCGGATGTTTTCGCTGCGGCGCTGGGCGGTGACGACGATCTCTTCGGTGATCGTGGCGTCGGCCGCCGGCGCCTGCTGGGCCAGGGCCGGCGCGCTGGCCAGCAGCGCAAGGCCGCTCACCGACAGAGCAAGCCAAGTGTGGCGATGTTTCATGGCATATCCCCTATAAATTATAGGGGCGCTGCCTACGCCGCGACGTTACGCCAAGGCCACAAAAAACCAGTGCTATTGCTTGAATTTTTCACGACAACTGGACGTTGCCTAAAGACGACCCAGCTTGCCTGCTGCATTTACTGGAGAAACCCGGCCAAGAATAACAGCAATATATGATCTTATTCCGCACCTGCCGCGCAGCGATCTGGCGCACACAGGCGGCAAGTAAGACAGGACTTACCCGAACAACGCTCCGTGAACGAACGAATATCGACGACAGCAGGCGGCGCGGCGTCGCCTTTGCGGGCGCCGTGACAAGCGATCGGACGGATTCGAACGAGGGAAGCTGGTGCCGGTTGAGGGGATTGAACCCCCGACCTTCGGTTTACAAAACCGCTGCTCTACCGCTGAG
>CBINOL010000247.1:0-3327 GCA_966252285.1 uncultured Caulobacter sp. | reverse complement strand
GACGGCCTCGGCATCGGGCCCGACGACGAGGTGGACGACGGCTCCGTCGAGGCGGACGAGGGCGCGCACGCCGGCGGCTTTGAGGGCGGGTTCGTCGAGCTTGCCGGGGTCGGCCAGTTCCAGACGCAGGCGGCTGGAGCAGGCGCTGACGGCGAGGATGTTGGCCGCGCCGCCGAGGCCAGGCAACAGGGCCTTTGCCGTTTTTGGGGCCGCTTTCGGGGCCGCTTTCGGATCAGCCGCCTTTACCGGGACGGTCGCCACGGCGGCGGGCGCGGCCGAGCCCCCCGCCCCGACGGCGGCGCGGATCTCGCCGGCGACGGTGTCGGCGATTGGGCCCAGCACCACCTGCAGGGCCTTGTCGGACGGCCGCACGATCCCGCGCGCGCCCAGCGCCTTGAGACGCGGCTCGTCGACGGCCTTCTGGTCGGCGACGATCAGGCGCAGGCGGGTGGTGCAGGCGTCGATGCTGACGAGGTTGGCGGCCCCGCCCAGGGCCGCGGCGAAGTCGCCCCCGCGGCCGCCGGCGCTCGTGGCCGGAGCGGCGGCCAGGGCGGCGGCCTCCTCGGCCGGCTCGCGGCCGGGGGTCTTGAGGTCGAACTTCAGGATGAAGAACCGGAACAGGCCGTAATAGAGGCCGAAATACACCGCCCCCAGCGGCAGCAGCCACAGCGGGTGCGTCGCCTTGCCGAAGTTCAGCACATAGTCGAACAGCCCCGCCGAGAAGGTGAAGCCCAGCTTGATGTCGAGCAGGTCCATCACCGCCATCGACAGGCCCGTCAGCACCGCGTGCACGGCGTAGAGCAGCGGGGCCAGGAACATGAACGAGAACTCGATCGGCTCGGTCACGCCCGTGAGGAACGAGGTCAGGGCCAGCGAGGCCAGCATGCCGCCCACGGCCTTCTTCCGCTCGGGACGGGCGGTGTGGAACATGGCCAGGCACGCGGCCGGCAGGCCGAACATCATCACCGGGAAGAAGCCGCTCATGAACGCCCCGGCGCTGGGGTCGTCGGCGAAGAAGCGGCGAAGATCGCCGGTGGCCCCGTGATAGTCGCCGATCACGAACCAGGCGATGTTGTTGAGGATGTGGTGCAGGCCGGTGACGATCAGCAGCCGGTTGAGCAGGCCGTAGACGAAGAGACCCACCTCGCCCGAGCCGACGACGCCGCGGCTGGCCGCATCCACCCCGCCGTTGATGCCGTCGTAGCCGAAGCCCACCAGCAGGGCCAGAACCAGCCCCGCCACGCCCGAGATGATCGGCACGAAGCGGCGGCCGCTGAAGAAGGCCAGGTATTCGGGCAGCTTGAAGCCCGAGAAGCGGTTGTAGAACAAGCCCCCGATCACCCCCGACAGGATGCCGATCGGCACGGAGAGCTTGGATAGCGCCTTGGCCTTGTAGGCCGGGCCGGCCAGGTCGGCCGGCAGGCCGGCGAGAGCCTCGGGCGGCACGTGCAGCAGGGCCTTGGCCCCTTCCGTCGCGATCAGGAAGCAGACCACGCCGGCCAGGCCGGCCGCGCCGTTGTTTTCCTTGGCCAGGCCCACGGCCACGCCGATGGCGAACAGCAGGCCGAGGTTGGCGAAGATCGCCTCGCCGGCCGCGGCGATGAAGGGGATGTTCAGGAGATCCTGTTGGCCAAAGCGCAGCAGCAGGCCCGCCACCGGCAGCACCGCGATCGGCAGCATCAGGGCCCGGCCCAGCGGCTGGAGGATTTCGAGCGGAGACTTCATCGGCTTCAGGCCCCCAGGCTCTGAGAGAAGGACTTGGCAAGGTCGCGGACCGCCTCGGGCGAGGTCTGGTCCAGGGTCTGGGCGGCCAGCTCGCGGCAGGCCGGCAGCGACAGCCGCCGCACCAGGGCCTTCACCTCCGGCACGATGGCGGCCGTTGCGGAGAGCTCGGTCACGCCCAGGCCCAGCAGCACCGGCACGGCGGAGAGATCCGAGGCGAGACCGCCGCAGACGCCCACCCAGCGGCCGTGACGGGCCGCCCCCTTGCAGGTCTGGTCGATCATCCGCAGCACCGCCGGGTGCAGGGCGTCGATGCGGGCGGCCAGCTCGGGATTACCCCGGTCCATGGCCAGCACGTACTGGGTGAGATCGTTGGTGCCGACGGAGAGGAAGTCGGCCTCGGCGGCGATCAGGTCGGCGGTCACCGCGGCGGCCGGGGTCTCGATCATCACGCCAAGCTCGACGGCTTGCGTGATGCCCATCTCGCGCTTGGCCTCCTCCAGCACCGCGCGCACCGCGCGCAGCTCGGAAAGGCTGCCCACCATCGGGACCATGATCCGGCATTGGCCCAGGGGCTGGACCCGCAGGATGGCGCGGATCTGGGTCTTCAGCAGATGCGGCCGCCAGAGGGAAACCCGCACGCCGCGCAGGCCAAGGGCCGGGTTCTCCTCGGCCGGGATCGGCAGGTAGGGCGCGGCCTTGTCGCCGCCGACATCCAGCGTGCGCACGATCAGCGGCCGGCCCTCAAGGGCCGAAGCCACGGCCTGGTACTGGCGGGCCTGTTCGTCCTCGTCGGGCGGGGTGTCGCGGTCGAGGAACAGGAACTCGGTGCGCAGGAGGCCCGAGCCCTCGGCCCCGTTGGCGACGGCCGCCAGGGCGTCCTTCTCCGAGCCGACATTGGCGAACACCTCGATCCGCTCACCGCAGGCGGTGCGGCTCTGCTGGTGGGCGGCGGCCTTGGCGGCGGCGCGGGTCTCGTGGCGGGCGGCGATGGCGCTCTGAGCCTCCACCAGGGCCTGCGCGTTGGGAGCCACGCGCAGCTTCCCTCCCTCGGCGTCGAGGATCAGGGCGGTTCCGTCGGCGATCTCCAGCGCCCCCTGTCCCACGGCCACCAGGGCCGGCAGGCCCATGGCCGCGGCCAGGATGGCCACGTGCGAGGTGGGCCCGCCGCGGGCGGTGGCGAAGCCGGCCACCTGGCCAGGATCCACGCCCATCAGCTGCGAGGGCAAAAGCTCGTCGGCCAGCAGGATGGCCCCGGCCGGCAGCACGCGGGCGGTCTCCTCTTCCCCGGCCAGCGCCCGCAGCACCTGGCGCTCCAGGTCGATCAGGTCGTCGACACGCTCGGCCAGGCGGCGGTCGCCAAGGCCGCGCAGGGCCTCGACATAGCCGCCGACGGCGCGGCGCCAGGCGAAACCGGCGCTCTTGCCCTCGCCGATCAGCCGCCGCGCGGCCGCCGTCAGCTCGGGATCTTCGAGGAAAGCCAGGTGCGCGCCGAGGATGGCCTTGCGGGCGGCGTCCCCGCTCGCGGCCGAGACCTCGATGCGGGACTGGACCACGCACAGCGCGTCCTCCAGCGCGGCCAGCTCGGCGCTGGCCCCAGCCCCG
>CBINOL010000246.1:0-3335 GCA_966252285.1 uncultured Caulobacter sp. | reverse complement strand
CTTGGCGGGGCGTTTCTAGATCCTCCCCCTCTGGGGGAGGTGGCCCGGAGGGCCGGAGGGGGTCTTAACCCACCAGCGTCAGCCACGCCTCCTCGTCCATCACCTGCAGCCCGCGCTCCCGCGCCGTGCGCAGCTTGGCGCCCGCGCCGGGGCCGGCGACCACCAGGTCGACAGCCTTGGTCACCGACAGCACCACCCGCGCGCCCATGGCCGCCGCGAGATCCTGGGCGTCCGGGCGGCTCATGGTGTCGAGCTGGCCGGTGAAGACGACGGTGCGGCCGGCCAGGCGGCGCTCGGCGCCGGGCGGAAGGACGGGACGGGGCGGTGGCGGGGCTTTCCTGGGAAGGCTGCGGCTCTGCGACGGGGCGTAGGTTCCGTGGCTCAGGCGGCCCAGGGTCAGGCCGATGCGGGCCGGAAGGTCGTGGATAAGGGCCGCGCCGGTCTGGCCGGCGGCCGCCAGGGCGACCTGGCCGCAGGCATAGGCGTCGCCGGCCGCGTCGTGGTGCTTGAATCTGATCCCTAGATGCCGGCCCACCACGTTGAGCTTGTGCGAGGGCAGGCTTGGCCAGACGCTGCGGGCGACCTGCACCGTGCACATGTAGTCGAAGGCCGGAGGCGCGACGCCGTAATGCTCGCAGGTGCGGCGGATGACGCTGATGTCGAATGAGGCGTTGTGGGCCAGCACCAGGGCGCCGTCCAAGTCCGCGCGCAGTCTGTCGAGCACGGCGGGGAACTCGTCGGCGTCGGCTACGTGGCTCGGGCCGATGCCGTGGAAGGCGATGTTGAACGGCGCGAACCGCATGTCCCACGGCCGGATGTAGTGGTGGTCGACGCGGGCGACCGCGCCGTCCTCGATAAAGGCCAGACCGATCGAGCAGGGGCTCGACCGGGTCTCGTTGGCGGTCTCGAAGTCGATGGCGACGACCTTCATGTCAGCCGCCCACCAGCTCCAGCCATTCGTCCTCGGTCATCACCTGGATGCCGAGGTCCTGGGCGGTCTTGAGCTTGGAGCCCGCGCCGGGACCGGCGACGACGAGGTGGGTCTTCTTGGAAACCGACGAGGCGACCTTGGCGCCGAGCGACTCCGCCTGGGCCTTGGCCTCGTCGCGGGTCATCTTCTCCAGCGAGCCGGTGAAGACCACGGTCTTGCCGGCCACGGCGGTGTCGGTCTTGGGCTTGGCGACGGCCTGGACGTCGAGCTGGGCCAAGAGGTTCTCGACCTTTTGGCGGTTGTGCTCCTCGGCGAAGAAGCGGGCCAGGGACTGGGCGGCGACGGGGCCGACGCCATCGACGGCGGCCAGGTGCAGATAGTCCTCGCCCGGCGCGCCCTTGGCGGCTTCCGCGAGGCCTTCGGCGAAGGCGTCCCAGGTTCCGTAGCGCTGGGCGAGAGCCGCGCGGGCCGGCTTGGTCAGCTTGGGAACCACCTGGCCGATCTTCAGCTCCAGGTCTTCGGACTGCGGCCAGGGATCGGCGGGCACGCCGGCGCGTCCGGCCTCCACCAGGAGATCAAGCGCCTTGGGGCCGACGCCGGCGGCGGTCGACAGCTCCAGATAGGTCGCGCCCGGCAGGCCGGCGGCGGCGGCTTCGGAGGCGGCCTGCAGATCGGCGAAGGTGTCGAAGTGGCGGGCCAGCACGGTCGAGGTGGTCTCGCCGATGTCGCGGGCGCCCAGGCCGTAGATCATGCGGTCCAGGCCAATGGTGCGGCGGGCGTCGATGCCGGCGACCAGATTCTTGACCGAGGTCTCGCCATAGCCGTCGCGGTCGCGCAGGGCGGCCAGCTTCTCCTCGTCGCGGGCCAGGGCGAAGATGTCGGCCGGCTCCTTGATCCAGCCTTCCTCGAAGAAGGCCTGAAGCTGCTTTTCGCCCAGGCCCTCGATGTCGAAGGCGCGGCGGGAGACGAAGTGGCGAAGGTGCTCGACGCGCTGGAACGGGCAGGCGAACTCGCCCGTGCAGCGGCGGACGACGGACTCCACGCCATTGGCGTTGATCTCTTGCGTCAGCGCCGTCTTGAGCGGGCACTCGCACACGTGCGGGAAGGCGTAGGGCTCGGCGCCCTCGGGGCGCGCCTCGACGTCGACCTCGACGATCTGCGGGATTACGTCGCCGGCGCGCTGCAGCACGACGGTGTCGCCGATGCGGACGTCGAGGCGGGCGATCTCGTCGGCGTTGTGCAGGGTGGCGTTGGTCACCGACACGCCGCCGACGGTGACGGGCTTCAGCCGCGCGACGGGCGTGTGGGCGCCGGTGCGGCCGACCTGGATGTCGATGGCCTCGAGGATGGTCTTGGCGCGCTGGGCCGGGAACTTGCGGGCGATGGCCCAGCGGGGCGAGCGCGAGACGAAGCCCAGGCGGCGCTGCCGCTCCAGGTCGTCGACCTTGTAGACCACGCCGTCGATGTCGAAGGGCAGTTGCGGGCGCAGGGTCTCGAAATGGGCGTAGACGTCGAGCAGGCCCTGCGCGCCCTCGACCTTCTGGGCCGGCGGGGCGGTGGTGACGAAGCCCCATTCCTCCAGCTTTTCCAGCGCTTCCCACTGGCCGGCGGCGAAGGGCTCGGACGCCAGGCCCCAGGCATAGCCGAAGAACCGCAACGGGCGCGTGGCGCTGATCTTCGGGTCGATCTGGCGCAGCGAGCCGGCGGCAAAGTTGCGCGGGTTGGCGTAGGTGCGCGAGCCGGCTTCCTCGGCGGCCCGGTTGAAGGCGGCGAAGGCTTCGAGTTCGACATAGACCTCGCCGCGGATCTCGATGACGTCAGGCCAGCCCGAGCCCTTCAGGCGATGGGGGATGTCGGCGATGGTCTTGAGGTTGGCGGTGACGTCCTCGCCAACGCGGCCGTCGCCGCGCGTGGCGCCCTGGACGAGCACGCCCTTCTCGTAGCGGATCGAGGCCGACAGGCCGTCGATCTTGGGCTCGGCGGTGTAGAACACCGGCTCGTCGGCGGCGATGCGCAGGAAGCGGCGGATGCGGGCGTCGAACTCCTCGGCCTCGTCGTTGGAGAAGGCGTTGTCGAGGCTCAGCATCGGCACGCCGTGCTCGACCGGAGAGAACTGTGCCGAGCGCGCGGCGCCGACCTTCAGCGACGGCGAGTTCTCGCGGATCAGATGCGGAAAGCGCGCCTCGATGTCGGCGTTGCGGCGCTTGAGCTCGTCGTACCCGGCGTCGTCGATCGTCGGGGCGTCGTCCTGATAGTAGCGCAGGTCGTGGCCGGCCATCTCGTCGGCGAGGCGCTCGAGTTCCTCGACGGCTTGGGCTTCGGTGAGGTCGGCGACGGGGATCTGAGACACGGGCAGGCGAATCCGGTTGCGGTCGGCGGGGCACGATAGTTGATCCTCCCCCTC
>CBINOL010000245.1:0-3349 GCA_966252285.1 uncultured Caulobacter sp. | reverse complement strand
GAGGATCTACGCCGCGGATGCTCCCCCTCTGGGGGAGCTGTCGCGAAGCGACTGAGGGGGCCTCGTCAGCCCCCCGGGCCCTTCTGGAAGTACTTGAAGTAGTCGCTGTCGGGCGACAGGACGAAGGTGGTGTCGCCCTTGCCCAGCGACTGCTCGTAGGCCTGCATCGAGCGGTAGAAGGCGGCGAAGGACGGGTCGCGGCCGAAGCTGGAGGCGAACAGTTGGGCGCGCTGGGCGTCGGCTTCGCCTCGGATCTTCTCGGCTTCCTCGTAGGCGGTGGCGACGATCTCGCGGCGCTGCTGGTCGCCGATGGCGCGCAGTTCGGCGGCCTCCTGCTTGCGGGCCGTCTGCATCCGTTCGTAGACGGCCTGCTGGTTGGGCTGGGGCAGGTCGGCGCGCTTGATGCGCACGTCGATGATCTGGATCCCGAGGTTCGAGGCCTTGACCTGGCGGGCCACCTCGTCGCGGATCGCGGCCATGATCTGCGCGCGCTTGCCGGCGATCACGTCGCCGGAGTCGGCGCGGCCGATCTGCTCGCGCAGGGCGGCGTTGACGATGCGGTCCAGGCGGTCGCGGGCCACGGTCTCGCTGCCCAGCGCCCGGAAGAACTGGCGGGTGTCGGAGATCCGGTAGCGGACGAAGGCGTCGACCACCAGCTTCTGCTGGTCGGCGGCGGTCACTTCCTCCTGGTTGGCCGACAGGTCGATGTTGCGCTTGTCGAAGCGCAGCACGTTGTCGATCGGCGACTTCAGGTGCAGCCCGGCCGAGGTGACCACGGCGACCGGATCGCCGAAGCGCACCACCAGGGCCTGCTGGCGCTGGTCGACCTTGTAGACCGTGGTGCTGACCAGGATCAGCGCGCCGACCGCGGCGACGCCGACGGCGATCAGGGGCGTGTTGCTGGCGGGGCGGCTCATCGGGCGACTCCGTCGGTGGCGGCAGGGGCGGCGGCGGCCGGGGTGGCGGGCCTGGAGCGGAAGGTGTCCGACGGCAGGATCACCGGGGCGTTGGCGCCCTTGTTGTCGACGATCACCTTGTTGGAGTTGGCCAGCACGCGCTGCATGGTTTCGATGTAGAGGCGCTCGCGGGTCACGGCCGGGGCCAGCTTGTACTGGTCGTAAACCTGGTTGAAGCGGGCCGCGTCGCCCGAGGCCTCACGCACCACCTGCTCGCGATAGCCCTTGGCCTGCTGGATCACCTGGGCGGCCTCGCCGCGGGCGACGTTGGCGGCCGACTGGGCGTTCTGGGCCGCGCGCTGCACGTCGCGGAAGGCGTCGACGACCGGCTCGGGGGCGTTGGCCACCTGGATGCGGACGCCCTCGATATGGACGCCGATGTCGTAGCGATCGAGCACCCGCTGCATCAGGATGCGGGTCTGGGCCTCGACCTCGCCGCGGCCGTTGGTCAGGATCGGGGTGAGGGCGGTCTTGCCGACCACCTCGCGCATGGCGCTTTCGGCCACGTCCTTGAGCACGACGTTCGGCTCGCGGACGTTGAACACGTACTTGCCGGCGTCGGACACGCGCCACTGCACGGTGAACGACAGGTCGACGATGTTCTCGTCGCCGGTCAGCATCAGGCGCTCGGCCGGGACCTCGGCGCCGGGCACGCCGCCGATGTCGAGGGTCTGGATCGAGGTGACGGGCACGCGCTGCACGGCCTCGAACGGCCAGGGCAGGTGATAGCGCAGGCCCGGATTGCTGGTGCGGCTATAGGCGCCGAAGGTGGTGACCACGCCCTGCTGGTTGGGCTGGACGACATAGGTTCCGGTCAACAGCCACAGGCCGACCACGGCGCCTGCGCCCAGCATGATCGCCTTGCCGCGACCGGGGCCGCCGAAGGTGGCGCGCAGGCGCTCGGTGACGCGCTCGACCAGCTCGCTGACGTCGATCGGAGGCGGCGGAACGCCAGGCGGGCCGGAGGCGGGGCGGCGGCCGGGGTCGGACTTGTTCCGCCCACCGTCGTTCTTGTCGTCGCCCGGCGGGGGGGAGCCCCAGGGGCCGGGTCCGGCGTTGTCGTTCCAGGGCATGGGCGGCGCTATCTTCCCGTCGCTCGTTCTTGCGGATGGCGGGGTTGTAAAAGCCCCCCCGTACGCGGATATGAGGACCCCCGCACGACAAGGCAAGACAAAGACGTGACCGCGACCCCTTCCGCCACTCCCGAAGACGCCCGCGAGGCCCTGGATCGCATCGAGGATCCGGCGACCGGGCTTGGCCTGGTCAAGGCCGGTCTGGTGCAGGGGCTGGTGGTGCGCGAGGGCAAGGCGGGCTTCGTGCTGGAGGTTCCGGCCGCTCGGGTCGGCGGCTATGGCCCGGTGCGCGAGGCGGCCGAAAAGGCCCTGGCGGCGCTGCCCGGGATCACCCGCGCCCAGGTGGTGCTGACCGCCCAGGCTCCGGCCGAGACCACCAGGGTGCGCAAGGGCGCCCGCGTCGCCGACGACCCGCAGGCCCAGGTCGGCCCGCCGCCGGCCTCGGAAAAGCCCGCTCACGTGCGCCACGTCATCGCCGTGGCCTCGGGCAAGGGCGGGGTGGGCAAGTCGACGGTCTCGACCAATCTGGCCTGCGCCCTGGCGGGCCTGGGCCTGAAGGTGGGTTTGCTGGACGCCGACATCTACGGCCCCTCGGCCCCGCGCATGATGGGCGTCGAGGGCGAGCCGACCTTCGAGGACAAGAAGCTGCTGCCCCTCGAAGCACACGGTGTCAGGCTGATGTCGATCGGCTTCATGGTCGACGAAGGCAGGGCGATGATCTGGCGCGGGCCGATGGCCTCGTCGGCGGTGCGCCAGCTGATCCACGACGTGGCCTGGGGCTCGGAAGCCGAGCCGCTTGACGTGCTGGTCGTCGACCTGCCGCCGGGCACCGGCGACATCCACCTGACCCTGGTGCAGAAGCTGCGCATCGACGGGGTGGTGCTGGTCACCACGCCGCAGGCGATCGCCCTGATCGACGCGCGCCGGGCCGCGGCGATGTTCGCCAAGACCGCGACGCCGATCCTTGGCCTCGTCGAGAACATGGCCTTCTTCGCCGACCCGGCGACGGGCGCGCCGATCCCGATCTTCGGCTCGGGCGGCGGCGTGGCCGAGGCGGAAGCGATCGGCACGCCGGTGCTGGCCCAGGTTCCGATCGAGATGAGCGTCCGCGAGGCGGGCGACGCGGGACGGCCGGTGGTGCTGGCCGCGCCGGACAGCGCGGCGGCCAAGGCGTTCGTCGAAGCCGCGAGCGCGGTGTGGAAGAGCATTTCGCACTAGGGCCCAGATGCTCCCCCTGAAGGGGGAGCTGTCGCGGAGCGACTGAGGGGGGAAGGGATTGCTGGCTTTGCTGGTGGACTGTCCTCATCAGACACTTCCCCC
>CBINOL010000244.1:0-3416 GCA_966252285.1 uncultured Caulobacter sp. | reverse complement strand
GGTTCGCCCGCCCGCCAGAACCTGGCCGGCGAGCGTCCGCCCCAGGCCCCGAAGTGGAAGCTGAGCGCCGGCGCCGAATATGTGCGTCCGCTGGCCGGCGACCTGGAAGGCGTGGCCAATGTGGCGGCCAACTACCAGAGCAGCGTCAATTACTCGCTGAGCCAGGATCCGCTGACCGTCCAGAAGGGCTACGCCGTGGTCAACCTGTCGGTGGGCGTGCGCGACAAGGCCCGCGGCTACCAGTTGACGGCCTTCGTCAACAACCTGTTCGACGAGGGCTACTACACCAACCTGGTCAACAACTACGGCGCCTACGGCAACCAGCTGGCGGTGCAGGCCTTCCTGCCGCGCGACTTCAAGCGCTACGGCGGCGTGCGGGCGTCGATGACGTTCTGATCGGGCAGGGCGCGCGAGGGCTTTGGCCCTCGCGCGTCGCCTACTTGGTGACGGTGAAGGCCCCGACCGTCCAGGACTTGAGCATCCACTCGCGCAGGCCCGTGTCCCAGATCCAGGTCTGGTCGCTGGGCGCGGAATCCCGCACCTGGGGCTCGGACAGCGAGGTCCTGTGGACGCGCCCGGTCACCTTGACCGTCCGGCTGTCGACGCCCTCGATCCGGTCGGGATAGAGCGACAGCCGGGCCGTCGCGCTCTGGGCGGCGAGGAACTTGCCGACGTTGTTTCGCCGGTAGATGTCGTCCTTGGCGACCTGTCCGTTCCAGTTCAGTTCGGCCTTGGCGTTGGTTCCGATCCAGTTGCTCCAGGCCATGGCCGGTTCGAGATCGCGGCGCAGCTCCAGCCAGCCGCCGGTCTGGCTGGCGAAGCCGGCGGCGGCCAGCGTGTCGCCGTGCAGCAGCGTGCAGGCCGCCAGTCGCTCGATGTCGTTGCGATACTTGCTCTCCGACAGGGCCTCGCAGGTCGGGAACTGCTGGATGGCCAGCGTCGCCAGTTCGAAGGTGAACTGCGTCGTCAGGCCGGGGCCGCAGGCGTTCTCAGTGCGGGTCCTGACCGTGTCGGGGCCGCCTTCACGCGTCGGCGCATTGACGATCTCGACCGACGAGACCCAGGCGTGCAGGCAGATGTTCGGCGGGGCGTCGGTCGGCTTGGCGGGCGGAAGCGGCGCCAGGGCGCGATCGGCGAACTGCGCATCGGTCTTGACCTTGTTCCAGGCCGTCAGCGAGGCGGGCGCTTCGAGCTTGCGGCCCTGGGCGTAGACCACGGCCTTGGGCGGCTGGCCCGGGCGGCGCTCGAAGGCGATGGTCGGGCGCTCGCGGCCATAGCCGTCGACGAAGAAGGCGCGATAGGCCTCGACGCCCGCCTTGGCTTCGGCGTCGGCCGAGGCCATGCCAAGCTTGGCGACGATGCGGGCCCGGTCTTCCGGCGCGCAGCGGTCGGCGTGGTTGTCGTCCCGGCAATTCTCGGGCGGAAGGGCCGGGCTGGCCTGCAGGAGCGCGGCGGCGAAGAACACTGAGCTGAACATGACACCCCACTTACATCTGGGGTTGATAGTTCAGCTTCCCGCGACCGCCGTAAATAGCTTCTCGTCGCTTCCTTAGGTGTAGCGGTCGCGGGCGGCGGCGATGCGGGCCTTGGCCTCTTCCAGTTCCTGCACCTCGGTGGCCGCCAGCAGCGAGTTCAGCACGCGGGTGAGGTGGCGGCGCATGGCGTCGCGGGCGTCTTCGGGCGAGCGGGCGCGCAGGGCCGAGACGATGGCGGCGTGCTCGTCGATGCGCGGGATCACGCCGGCGGCGTGGGCCTTTTCGCCCATCAGCTTGGTCTGCGGCGAGCGCTCGCGGGCCTCCCACAGAAGCTCGACGGCGGCGATCATGGCGCTGTTCTGGGTGGAGGCGGCGATCAGCATGTGGAAGCGCTTGTCGGCGTCTTCGGAGCGGTCGACGTCGCGGGTGTTCTCGGCCTGCATCTCGGCCACCAGGCCGTCGAGCTGGTCGAGCTCTTCGTTGGTGATGCGCTTGGCGGCCATGGCGCAGGCCTCGGCCTCGATGGCGCGGCGGGCTTCCAGCAGTTCGAACGGGCCGATGTCGGTGGCGCCGGCCTGGCCCTCGTTGGGGGTCTGGGCCTTCACATAGACGCCCGAACCCAGGCGCACCTCGACCATGCCGTCCAGTTCCAGCGCGATGATCGCCTCGCGGATCGTGGGGCGCGAGACCGAATAGGTCTGGGCGAGGTCGCGTTCGGACGGCAGGCGCTGGCCGACGGCGTAGCGGCCCTCGGCGATCTGGCCGGCCAGATCCTTGGCGACGCGTTCGTACAGACGGTTCTCGCCCTTCACGGACATGCGGGGACTTTCTAAAATTGGTCTGACCAATATGGACAAGCCAGTTGTCGATAGTTATGGAACTTCCAACTGGAAGACCACGGGAATCTCGACGTGCATACTAGCCAAACCGAGGCGTTCAAGGCAGCCGGCCTGCCGCCGATGCGAATTACCGGCGCCCGCGTGATCGTCACTTCGCCCGGCCGCAACTTCGTCACCCTGAAGATCGAGACCGATCAGGGCGTCTACGGCATCGGCGACGCCACGCTGAACGGCCGCGAAAAGTCGGTCGTCGCCTATCTGGAAGACCACGTCATTCCGGTGCTGATCGGCCGCGACGCGCGCCGCATCGAGGACATCTGGCAGTATCTCTATCGCGGGGCCTACTGGCGCCGCGGGCCGGTGACGATGCGCGCCATCGCCGCCGTCGACGTGGCCCTGTGGGACATCAAGGCCAAGGCGCTGGGCGCGCCGCTGTACGACCTCTTGGGCGGACGTTCGCGCGACGGCGTGCTGGTCTACGGCCACGCCAACGGCAGCGACCTGGAAGACACCGTCGAGGCCGTCGGCCGCTATATCGACGCCGGCTACAAGGCCGTGCGGGCGCAGTCGGGCGTGCCGGGCCTGGACCTGGCCTACGGCGTGGGTCGCGGCGACATGTACTACGAGCCGGCCGACGCCACCCTGCCGACCGAGACCACCTGGGACACCCGCAAGTACCTGCGCTACCTGCCGACCCTGTTCGAGGCGCTGCGCAAGGAGCACGGCTTCGACGTGGCTTTGCTGCACGACGGCCACCACCGGATGACCCCGCGCGAGGCCGCCCAGCTGGGCAAGAGCCTGGAGCCCTACGACCTCTTCTGGCTGGAGGATTCCACGCCGGCCGAGAACCAGGAGGCCTTCCGCCTGATCCGCCAGCACACCACCACGCCGCTGGCCGTGGGCGAGGTGTTCAACACGATCTGGGACGCCAAGGACCTGATCCAGGAACAGCTGATCGACTACATCCGCACGACCATCGTCGGGGCCGGCGGCCTGACTCACCTGCGCCGCATCGCCGACTTCGCCTCGCTGTGGTCGGTGCGCACCGGCTGCCACGGCGCGACCGACCTGTCGCCGGTGACCATGGGCGCGGCGCTGCACT
>CBINOL010000243.1:0-3439 GCA_966252285.1 uncultured Caulobacter sp. | reverse complement strand
GGGCCACCTCCCCCAGAGGGGGAGGATTGCGGTTCGCGCCCTTCAGATGCTCCCCCTCTGGGGGAGCTGTCGGCGAAGCCGACTGAGGGGGTCACACCCCCTCCACCGCCGCCACGCGCTGCAACGCCGCACCCAGTTCCTCGACCATCTCTTCCGTCGTCGCCCACGAGCACATGAAGCGGGCCGAGCCGTCGAGGAAGCGGTAGACGAACCAGCCCTCGCCGCGCAGCAGGTCCAGGGCCGCGTCGCTCATGGTCACGAAGATCCCGTTGGCCTCGACCGGATAGGCGATCGGATAGGGCATCAGGGCGGCCAGCTTCTGCGCCATGGCGTTGGCGTGGGCGGCGCGGGCGGCCCAGGGGCCGGTCCCACCGTTTTCGTCCAGCAGAGCCAGCCACGGCGCGGCCAGGAAGCGGCCCTTGGAGACCAGTTGGCCGGCGTGCTTGATCCGCGCGTCCAGGCGGCGGCGGTGGGCGGGGTTGAGGAACACCACCGCCTCGGTCGGGGTCGAGCCGGCCTTGGTGCCGCCCATGACCAGGATGTCGACGCCCAGGCGCTTGACGGCCTTGAGGTCGAAGCCCGCCGCAACGGCGTTGGCCAGCCGCGCGCCGTCCAGGTGCACGCCATAGCCCTTGGCCTTCACCGGATCGATCAAAGTCTTCAGCGCGGCCTCGGAATAGACCGTGCCGTATTCGGTGGCCGTGGTCAGCGACAGGGCCGCGGCCGGCTGGCGGTAGGAGACGTCGGGCTCGGCCAGCGCCGCCTCGAGCGCGGCGACCTCGATCTTGCCCGAGTCGCCCGGCAGGCCGATCAGACCCACGCCCTGGCCGAAGAAGCCCGGCGCGCCGGTCTCGTCGGTGCAGATGTGGGCGTGCTCATGGGCCAGCACCGCCTCGTGCGGCGACGCCAGCAGGGTCAGGGCGAAGGCGTTGGCGGCCGTGCCCGACGGCATGAACTTGACCTCGGCGTCGGCGTCCAAGGCGGCGCGGATCCGGTCGCCGGCCGCCTGGCTGACGTGGTCGGTCCCATAGCCCGAGGCCGTGCCGGCGTTGGCGGAGACAAGCGCCTCCATCACCTCGGGCATGGCGCCGGCGACATTGTCGGAAGCGAAGTCGTAGCGGGCCATGGGCGAAGCACTCAGCGGGAAAACAAGGCCGTCTCGATGCCGGGCTTTCGCCCCGCGATCAAGCCGCCCGCAGCGCCCGGATCTTCGGCCAAAGCATGTTGACCGCCAGGCCGGCCAGCACCAGACCCGCCGCCAGCAGCTTCCAGGCCGGCAGCCCCTCGCCCAGCAGCACGGCCGAGGCGCTCATGCCGAACACCGGCACGAGCAGGGCCATCGGGGTGATGGTGGCGGCCGGGTGGCGGGCCAGCAGCCAGCCCCAGGCGCCGTAGCCGAACATGGTGTTGCCCACCGCCTGCCAGACCACGGCCAGCCAGGTGCCGAGGTCGGCATGGGTCACGCCCTTGACCATGGCCGGCCAGCCTTCCAGCCACAGGGCCATGCCCAGCAGCGGCGGGATCGAGAACAGGCTGGCCCAGACCACGTAGCCCAGCATGTTCACCGGTCCGGCCTGGCGAGCGACGATGTTGCCGCAGCCCCAGCTGAGCGCCGCCAGCAGGCCAAGGCCCACGCCCAGCGGCGTGGCCGAGCCGCCGCCATGCAGGGCGATGATCAGGATCCCGGCGACGGCCAGCAGCAGGGCGACGACCTGGAAGCCCCGCACCCGCTCGCGGTTGATCTGCATGGCCAAGGCGATGGTGAAGAACACCTGGGTCTGCAGGATCAGCGAGGCCAGGCCCGGCGAGATGTGGCCCTTCATGGCCACGAACAGCAGGCCAAACTGCCCCGCCCCGATCAGCAGGCCGTAACCGGCCAGATTGAGCCACGACACCGCCGGCTTCTTGACGAAGAACACCAGCGGCAGCAGCACGAAGGTGAAGCGCAGGGCCGCGAAGGTCAGCGGCGGCAGGTGGTTCAGCGCCTGGCGGATGACCACGAAGTTGGTCCCCCACACCGCCACCACCGCCAAAGCCAGCAGGAAATGGCGAAGCGGCAGGGAACTGGGCATTGGGGGCACTCCTCGGACGGGCCCTAACTAGGCCTTGGGGCCCAGGGAGGGAACCGCCTCCCGGCCCATTTTTGCCCGGGCGCTCCGGAAAGGCCTCTTCGTCAGCCTACTGAGTATTCGCGCGCCGAGGTCACAGTAAACACACCCGAAATCACTGTGACGCGGCCGTGAAGTTTTCGCGAAACCGATAGTCCTCACGGTCAAGTTTAGCACCTCGTTAGGTGTGAAACCGCCATTCACCCTCGCGAGTGGAGGCGTATTCCGATGTTCACCCTGCGCGACACCGTTTCTTCCCTGGCCCCGGCGCGGGCGGAAGATCTCGGCAAGACGCTGTACGAGCGGTTCCGCGAGGAGCCCGACACCCTGATCATCCCGGTGCTGGACGCCGACGACCGCCCCGTGGGCCTGGTCGAGCGCAACGCCTTCTTCCTGCGCATGGCCGCCGAGTACGGCCGCGCCCTCTACGCCAACCGCCCCATCGAAGTGCTGATGGACAACCAGCCGCTGGTGGTCGAGGCCGACGTCGAGCTGGCCGCCTTCACCAACGACAGCCTGTCCTATCGGGCCAGCGACCTGCTGCGCGGCTTCATCGTCACCGACGGCGGGCGCTATCTGGGCGTGGGCACGGTGATCGGCCTGCTGCAGGCCGCCAGCGAGACCAACCGCCGCAACCTCGACGCCCTGGCCGAGGCCAAGGCCGACGAGGAGCGGGCCCGCACCTTCATGACCGCCGTCGTCGAGTCCATCCCGTCGATGGTGTTCGTCAAGCGCGCTTCGGACCAGAGCTACGTCCTGCTCAACCGCGCCGGCGAGAAGATCCTGGGCTACAGCCGCGAGGAGATGATCGGCCGCACCGACGAGGCGTTCTTCGATCCGGTGCAGGCGGCCATCTACCATGCCCGCGACGCCGAGGTGGTGCGCTCGGGCGAGGTCAAGGTCATCGAGGAAGACCTGATCCCCCGCAAGGACGGCACCACCGCCATCCTGCGCACCAAGAAGATCGCCATCCTCGACGCCGACGGCCGCCCCGAATACCTGCTGGGCGTCTCGGAGGACATCGCCGAGCGCAAGCGGGCCGAGGCCCAGATCGCCCGCCTGGCGCACTACGACCCGCTGACCGAGCTGCCCAACCGCCTGCTGTTCCACAAGGACCTTTCGGACGCCCTGGCCCGCGCCGCGCGCCGCGAAGACCTGGTGGCCGTGCACTGCGTCGATCTGGACCGCTTCAAGGTGGTCAACGACACCCTGGGCCATCCGGTCGGCGACGCCCTGCTGAAGGCCGCCGCCGAGCGCCTGCGGGCCTGCGTGCGTGACGGCGACACCGTGGCCCGCCTGGGCGGCGACGAGTTCGCCGTGGTGCAGATGGG
>CBINOL010000242.1:0-3480 GCA_966252285.1 uncultured Caulobacter sp. | reverse complement strand
GTGGGGGGGGGGCCGGCCCCCCCCGCCGGCACTGCGCCCAGTCTCGCCCCCTCCACCACTTCGTGGTCCCCCTCCCCCGCTTCGCGAGGGAGGAGAAGCGACCGCATCTCGACCCTCTGGGAGAGGTGACCCGGAGGGCCGGAGGGGGCCGCGCCGACACAAAAACGGCCCCGCCCTGTCGGGCGAGGCCGCTTGAAACACATCAGTCGAGGCCGAAAAGGCCTCAGTCGTCGCGGTGGACGCGCTCGCGGCGCTCGTGACGTTCCTGGGCTTCGAGGCTCAGGGTCGCCGTCGGGCGGGCGTCGAGACGGGCCAGGCCGATGGGCTCGCCGGTCTCTTCGCAGTAGCCGTAGCTGCCGTCTTCGACGCGGCGCAACGCCTGGTCGATCTTGGAGATCAGTTTCCGTTGCCGATCGCGGGTCCGCAATTCCAGCGCTCGGTCGGTTTCCGACGACGCCCGGTCGGCGAGGTCGGCATGGTTTTCAGTTTCAGTCTGAAGATGGGACACCGTCTCGCGAGATTCGCGGAGGATCTCTTCCTTCCAGCCGAGCAGCTTCTGCTTGAAATATTCAAGCTGACGCTCGTTCATGAAAGGCTCATCGTCCGAAGGACGATAGGTGTCCGGTTCTTTAAGAACAGTGGCCGTCTGCATCAACGCCTCACGCCCCGATGAACTCCGCCCTCAGCGGGCGGTGTGCTTATACCAAAACGATAGCCCCGTTCAATGAACGTCGCGTGAGCGGCGCGTTCAGACGCGCGAGCGCCTGCAAACCGCCCATGCGGGCGACGGCGACTCACGCTTACGGCGAGTTTCGCCGCACCGACCGGGGCTGTAAAATCGCGGGAAAGGGCCAGAGGTTCCATCCCGCTGCTCCTCACGCGCCGCGCATGACGGCCAGCTTGGCCTCTTCGACGGCGGCGCGGGTCTCGATCTCGTTGAGCAGGCTCTGCAATTTCGGATCGTCGACGGCTTCGCGGTGCTCGCGAACGGCCCGCTTGAGCTTGTCGATGGTGCTGGGGGAAACCTCCCCGTCCAGCACGGCGATCTTCAGGCCGTCGAGAATGTCGAGGATGTCGTCGGCCCGGCGGATGGCGCGACGCTTGCGCTCCATCGGATCCATGTTGGCCTGCAGGGCGAGCAGGGCGTCCAGCGAGCCCACGCCGGCCAGACCGCCGGCCGCCGCGGTTCCGGCCACGCCGCCCGCCGCACCGACGCTGGGCAGCGAGAAGCTGGATCCGCCGCCTGTCGGCCGCGCGCGTGATGCGCCAGCCGCGCCCACGCCTCCCGTGCTCGAAACCTTCATGACGACCGTCGCTCCACCGCTGGTCTTGTACGCCTACATATAGGGAGTCGCGCCCCCCGATGAGAACTCATATTCGAGAAGCGCGCTTGCGGTATGGTTAATGCCGGGCAGAATCTGCCGGACAGGATTGTCGCAGGCGTTTTTGCCCGCCATCCCCATTGATTTTACTCACCTTTTCCGTTGGCCCGGTTCTGGCATGGGCCGCGACGGAATTGCGTCCTCGGTGTGGAAGTCCATGCGTCGTTCACTTTTCAGCTCCGTTCTCGCCGGCCTGGCCCTCGCGGCCGCCGTCGTCGTCGCCGGTCCGGCCGCCGCCAAGTCGCGGATCAAGGACATCGTCGCCGTCGAAGGCGTGCGCGATAACCACCTGATCGGCTACGGCATCGTCGTCGGCCTAAACGGCACGGGCGACAGCCTGCGCAACGCGCCGATGACCAAGCAGAGCATGGAGTCGCTGCTGGAGCGCCAGGGCGTCAACATCCGCGACGCCAACCTCAACGCCAAGAACGCCGCGGCGGTGATGGTCACCGCCAAGCTGCCCGCCTTCGCCGGCGCCGGCTCGAAGATCGACGTCTCGGTCTCGGCCATGGGCGACGCCAAGAGCCTGCAGGGCGGCACCCTGATGGTCACCGCGCTGCAAGGCGCCGACGGCCAGACCTACGCCGTCGCCCAAGGCCAGGTGCAGACCGGCGCCGTCTCGGCCGGCGGCGCCTCGGGCAGCTCGATCAGCCGCGGCGTGCCGACCGCCGGCCGCATCGCCGCCGGCGCCGACGTCGAGCGCGAGACCGGCTTCCAGATGGTGGCCATGAGCGAGCTGCGCCTGTCGCTGCGCAACCCCGACTTCACGACCTCGCGCCGCATCGCCGACGCCATCAACGCCAAGTACCCGGGCTGCGCCCAGGCCCAGAACCCGACCATCGTCGCCATCCGCTCGCCGGCCGGCATGGACATGATCAGCTTCGTGACCGCCATCGAGAACCTGGAAGTCGAGCCCGACGGCCCGGCCAAGGTGATCATCGACGAGGTCAACGGCGTGGTGGTGATGGGCGACGACGTCCGCATCAGCCAGGTGGCCATCGCCCAGGGCAACCTGACCATCTCGGTCCAGGAGACCCCGGCCGTCAGCCAGCCCGCCCCGTTCAGCCAGGGCCGCACCGCGGTCGTCCCGCAGTCGGCGATCAGCATCGACGAGGAAAAGGGCAAGAAGCTGATCACGCTCGGCGGCGGCGCGTCGCTCAAGAGCCTGGTCGGCGGCCTCAACGCCCTGGGCGTCACCCCGCGCGACATGATCACCATCCTGCAGGCGGTGAAGGCCGCCGGCGCCCTGCAAGCCGACATCGAGGTGATGTGATGAGCGCCTTCTCGATCGCCTCGCCGCCGATCACCGGCCTGACCGCCGGCTCCGCGCCCACCGCCTCCTCGGCCGCCGAACTGCTCAAGCGCGGCAAGATCAAGGAAACGGCGCAGAAGTTCGAGGCCTCGTTCCTGTCGGTGATGATGCAGTCGATGTTCGAGGGCGTGAAGACGCCCGAGCCCTTCGGCGGCGGCCAGGGCGAAGAGATGTTCAAGTCCCTGCTGACCGACGCCATGGCCAAGGAAGTAACCAAGGCCGGCGGCATCGGCGTGGCCTCCACCGTCCAGCGCGAGATGCTGAAGATGCAAGGCCTGCAGGAGGTCGCCCAATGATGAGTCCCTCGGACGAACGCGTCGAACAGCTGATTGTCCTGACCGAGCGCCTGACCGACCTGATCGCCAAGCAGGCCACCGCCTTCGAGGCCCGCCGACCACACGAGGCCGCCCGCCACGTCGAGGAGACGGCCAAGCTGGCCAATGTCTATCGCCACGAGTCGGCCCGGGTGCGCGGCAACGTCGCCCTGGTCCAGGCCGCCCAGCCCGACCGCCGCCGCCGCCTGGTACGCGCCACCGAGGCCTTCGACGCCGTGCTGGCCCGCCAGTCGCGCGCCATCGCCGCCGCCAAGACCGTCACCGAGGGCCTCGTCCGCGCCGTCGCCAACGAGATCGCCGCCCAGCGCCCGCAAGCCGCCGGCTACGGCCCCAGCGCCCACGGCGCCGGCTACGCCAACAACGCCACGGCCATCACCCTGAACCGCAAGGCTTGATCCAGATCCTCCCCCCGAAGGGGGAGGTGGCCCGAAGGGCCGGAGGGGGAAGCGGC
>CBINOL010000241.1:0-3529 GCA_966252285.1 uncultured Caulobacter sp. | reverse complement strand
GGGCACCTGCAAGGACCGGGAGATCATGCGGCATGACCCGCACCTCCTGATCGAAGGCTGCCTGATCGCCTCGCGCGCCATGCTGGCCCACGCCTGCTACATCTACATCCGCGGCGAGTACGTCTTCGAGCGTGAGCGCCTGGAAGCTGCGATCAAGCAGGCCTACGAGGCCAAGCTGGTCGGCAAGGACAACATCCACGGCTGGGACTTCGACATCTACGTCCACCACGGCGCCGGCGCCTACATCTGCGGCGAAGAGACGGCCCTGCTGGAAAGCCTGGAAGGCAAGAAGGGCCAGCCGCGCCTGAAGCCGCCGTTCCCGGCCGGCGCCGGCCTCTACGGCATGCCGACCACGGTCAACAACGTCGAGAGCATCGCCGTCGCCGGCACGATCCTGCGCCGCGGCGCCGCGTGGTTCGCGGGCTTTGGCCGTCAGAACAACGCCGGCACCAAGCTGTTCTGCGTCTCGGGCCACGTGAACCTGCCCTGCAACGTCGAAGAAGCCATGAGCATCCCCTTCCGTCAGCTGATGGAAGACCACTGCGGCGGCATCCGCGGCGGCTGGGGCAACCTGAAGGCCGTCATCCCGGGCGGTTCGTCGGTTCCGATGATCCCGGCCGAGCAGTGCGAAGACCTGCCGATGGACTTCGACGCCCTGCGCAACCTGCGCTCGGGCCTGGGCACCGCCGCCGTCATCGTCATGGACAAGTCCACCGACCTGGTCCGCGCCATCGCCCGCCTGTCGTACTTCTACAAGCACGAGAGCTGCGGCCAGTGCACGCCGTGCCGCGAAGGCACCGGCTGGATGTGGCGCGTCATGGAGCGCATGGCCACCGGCGAAGCCGATCCGAAGGAAATCGACACCCTTCTGGACGTCACGACCCAGGTCGAGGGTCACACCATCTGCGCCCTGGGCGACGCGGCCGCCTGGCCGATCCAGGGTCTGTTCCGCCACTTCCGCCACGAGGTTGAAGAGCGGATCGCTTCCTATCGTAGCGGTCGCCTGCACGTGCAGGGCGCCAAGCTGATCGCGGCGGAGTAACGAGAATGGCAATCGCCAAGGTCAACGGCGTCGAGGTCGAGTTCGAACCCGGCATGACGGTTCTGCAGGTCGCGGAACTGGCTGGGGAAGAGATCCCGCGCTTCTGCTATCACGAGCGTCTGAGCATCGCTGGCAACTGCCGCATGTGCCTGGTCGAGGTTAAGCCCGGTCCGCCGAAGCCGCAGGCTTCGTGCGCGCTGCCGGCCGCCGAGGGCCAGGAGATCTTCACCAACACCCCGATGGTCAAGAAGGCCCGCGAAGGTGTGATGGAGTTCCTGCTCATCAACCACCCGCTGGACTGCCCGATCTGCGACCAGGGCGGCGAGTGCGACCTGCAGGACCAGGCCGTCGGCTACGGCCGCGACGACAGCCGCTACGACGAGAACAAGCGCGCGGTCGAAGAGAAGGCCATGGGCCCGCTCATCAAGACCGTGATGACGCGCTGCATCCAGTGCACGCGCTGCGTCCGCTTCATCACCGAAGTCGCCGGCTCGCCGGAAATCGGCCTGATCTCGCGCGGCGAAGACGTTGAAATCACGACCTATCTGGGCGCCGCGGTGACCTCGGAGCTGTCGGCCAACGTCATCGACCTGTGCCCGGTCGGCGCCCTGACCTCCAAGCCGTACGCCTTCGAAGCCCGTCCGTGGGAACTGAAGAAGACCGAAAGCATCGACGTGATGGACGCGCTCGGCTCGTCGATCCGCGTCGACGGCCGCGCCAACGCCGTGCTGCGCGTGCTGCCGCGCATCAACGAGGAGGTCAACGAAGAGTGGATCTCCGACAAGACCCGCTACGCCGTCGACGGCCTGCAGCGTCAGCGCCTTGACCGTCCGTACGTCCGCGTCGACGGCAAGCTGAAGCCGGCCACCTGGGCTGAAGCCTTCGCGGCCGTCTCGGCCAAGATCAAGGCGACCGCGCCTGAGCGCATCGGCGTCATCGCCGGCGACCTGCAGGACGCCGAAAGCCTGAAGGCGACCAAGGACCTCTTCACCGCCCTCGGCGTGACGAACCTCGACGCCCGCCAGGACGGCGCCGCCCTGGGCGCCGGCCCGCGCGAGAGCTGGCTGTTCAACTCGACCATCGCCGGCATCGAAGACGCCGACGTCGTCCTGTTCGTCGGCAGCAACCCGCGCCTCGAGGCCCCGGTCCTCAACGCTCGCTTCCGCACGCAGTGGCTGGCCGGCAAGACCCGCTTCGGCGTCATCGGCGAGCAGGTCGACCTGACCTTCGGCTACGACTATCTCGGCGCCGGCGCCA
Source organism: uncultured Caulobacter sp. (assembly GCA_966252285.1). Taxonomy (GTDB): domain Bacteria; phylum Pseudomonadota; class Alphaproteobacteria; order Caulobacterales; family Caulobacteraceae; genus Caulobacter. Next base: position 1,230 of record CBINOL010000241.1, on the reverse strand, counting down.
AGACGCTGTCGGGCCTGGCCAAGGCCAAGAACGACTTCGTCGCCGCCTTCAAGGCCGCCGAGCGTCCCGCGATCATCATCGGCCAGGGCGCGATCGCCCGCGCCGACGGCGCGGCGATCCTCAAGGCCGCCGCCGGCCTCGCTAAGACCTTCAAGGTCGTCCGCGAAGGCTGGAACGGCTGGAACGTGCTGCACACCGCCGCCGCTCGCGTGGCCGGCCTCGACCTGGGCTTCGTCCCGGCGCAAGGCGGTCTGGCCGCCGGCGACATGCTGAAGCCGGGCGCGCTGGACGTGCTGTTCCTGCTGGGCGCCGACGAGTGCGAAAGCGCCGCCAGCGACGCCTTCAAGATCTACCTCGGCACCCACGGCGACGCCGGCGCTCACAAGGCCGACGTCATCCTGCCGGGCGCCGCCTACACCGAAAAGAACGGCCTGTACGTCAACACCGAAGGCCGCGTCCAAATGGGCAAGCGCGCCGTGTTCCCGAAGGGCGAGGCCAAGGAAGACTGGTCGATCCTGCGGGCGCTGTCGGAAACCCTGGGCCACAAGCTGCCGTACGACAGCCTGGACCAGCTGCGCGCCAAGCTGTTCGCCGATCACCCGACCTTCGGCCAGATCGACTTCGCCCCGGGCTCGGTTCCCACCGTGTTCGACCTCGCCGCCGTCGGCGGGGAAGGGGAGGCGACCGACGCTCCGTTCGAGAGCCCGGTGAAGGCCTTCCACCTGACCAATCCCATCGCGCGCGCCAGCGTGACCATGGCCGAGTGCGCGGCCAACGTCTCGGCCGCCTCCAAGATCGCCGCGGAGTAAGCCGTGAACGAGATCAATCCGCTTCTCTGGTTCGGCCTCACGCTCGGCGGCATCCTGCTGGTCGTGATCTGGGTTCTGCTGAGCCTGGCCTTCCTGCTGCTGGCCGACCGCAAGATCTGGGCCGGCGTCCAGATGCGCAAGGGCCCCAACGTCGTTGGTCCCTTCGGCCTGCTGCAGTCCTTCGCTGACTTCGGCAAGTTCGTGCTGAAGGAAATCGTCATCCCGGCCGGCGCCGACAAGGCCATCTTCCTGCTGGCCCCGCTGATCAGCCTGGTTCTGGGCTTCATCGGCTGGGCCGTGGTGCCGTTCGCGCCGGGCTGGGTCGTCTCCAACCTGAACGTCGGCATCCTCTACCTGCTGGCGATGAGCTCGCTGGGCGTCTACGGCATCATCATGGGCGGCTGGGCTTCGAACTCGAAGT
>CBINOL010000240.1:0-3724 GCA_966252285.1 uncultured Caulobacter sp. | reverse complement strand
TAGATGATGTAGGACGGCGGATTGTCGAGCCGGACGTTCTCGGCCGGACCGGCCGCCAGGGTCACCTTGCCGCCGCGGGCCACGATCGCGCCGTCGATGCGGACGGCGTCGCCCGAGACGATGCTGACCGCCTGGCCGTCATCGACGCGGATCGACGAGCCCTCGGTCAGCACGAAGCTGCCCAGCGTCAGCGGGTCGGTGATCGTATTGCCGTAGCCGTTCACCCAGTTGCGCTCGCCCCAGCCGTAGGCGCGCAGCGAAAGACTGGCGCCCTGCCGCTGGACGAACTGGCCCTTGGCCATGTCCTCCTGGAACTGCTCGGGCAGCCACAGCTCCATGGCCTTGCCGGGATCGGCCCCGCTGAGCGTCGAGGCGCTGGCGGCCGTGAAGCGGCGCACCGGGGTGGCGACATCGAGCGCGCCGCTGACCACCATGTCGCCGCCGGCCGTGATCTCGTACTTGCCGAAGCCGGTCTGGAACAGCGCCTTGTCGAGATGCAGCGGCTTGGCCACCTTCACGTCGCTGGACAGCACCGTGCCGGCCGCGATCGTGCGGCCTGCGTTCAGCGTGATGTCGGCGGTGAGGACTTCGCCCTTCTTGTAGGTGAAGGCCATCGGCGGGATGTCCATCCCGTTGGGCCAGATGGCCGGATCGACCACATAGCCCTCGGGCAGCGACCCGTAGCCGTACATGATCTCCGTGCCGGCGGGCAGGCTCTGGCCGCCATAGTAGACATTGTAGTCGATGTCGTAGACTTCGAAGCCGTCCGGCACCACCCAGTCGACCGGCAGGGTCATCATGTCGATGAACGCGCTGACCGCCCCCGGCAGGGGCTGGCCCGGATCGACCTTCGTGATGGTGTAGGCGTAGTCGAACGGCAGGACGTCGCCGGCCTTCAGCACCAGGTCATCCAGGATCTGCAGGTCGATCGGCGCCGCCTCCCCGGCCGCCAGCTCGTCGCCGCCGCCCAGGATCTTGTCGCCGATGGTGATCGCCCGGCCGCCGGCCGAGATGGTCAGCGTGCCGCCGCCCTTGTCGCCCGAGCCGTAGGCCTTGATCTCGCCGTCGAGGATCATCTCGTTGGCGTTGGCGCGCGGGAACGCGCTGACGGCCAGGCCGACACTGCCGCCCTTGGCGCCGACGGTCGCGCCGTCCTCCAGGATCGCGCCGCCGGCCGAAACGTCGATCAGCGCGCCCTTCTGGAAGTCGAGGCGGCCCTGGCGGCTTTCCAGCATCACCTGGCCGCCGTCGAGGTGGGCCAGGTCGCGGGCGTCGCCGCCTTCCTTGAGGTTCACCCACAGGCCGCGGGCGTCGAGGGTCACGCCCTGTGCCACCGTCAGGTCCGTGATGGTGTCGCAGCCCGTCGAGCAGGGCGGCACGGCCGCCAGCGAGATCGAGCCGCTGCGGGCGGTGATGTCGCCCTCGACCGTGACCTTGGTCGCCTGCATGGCGACCTCGCCGCCGTTGGCCATCGTCAGGTCGCCGGCGATCCTGATCTCGCCGCCGTTGACGCGCAGCGCGCCGAGGCCCGCCTTGCTGAGGCTTTCGGCCGACAGCGCGACGGTGTTCTTGAGTTCCGGCGCCAGGGCCGCGCCCGGCTGAACGCCGGCCGAGCCGCCGCCCTCGCCGATCGTGATGGTGTTGGAGAACGGGATCTCGGGGGTCTGGACGGGCTGGTACTGCTGCCAGATGCGGTTGCCGACATAGAAGCCGCCGGCCAGCGGCGCGACGTTCTGCGGCAGGTCGTAGCCGTCCAGGCGGTCGGGGAAGGCGCCGGTCAGATAGCCGTCCTTGATCACCGGCGGCGTGGTCGGGCGCGCGTTCACCTGGCGCTCGCCAACCACCACGTCGGCGACGATCTGGCTGTCGAACAGCACGGTCGGGGCCGACAGGGTCAGCACGCCGGCGTCACGGCCGACGGTGTAGCCCTCCTCCCAGCGCACGCTGCGGGCCGAGTTGAACAGCGGGTGCGAATAGACCTCCTGGAAGGCCTCGCCCCAGCGGTCGTGCCTGACGACCGTGGCGTCGCCGACGGCGATCAGCTTCACCCCGGCCGGGGCCTGGCCCAGGTCGTAGAGCTTGCCGTCCGAGCCGAGCATGCGGGTCGACTGGATCCAGCCGGCGGCGTAGTCGAGCGAGCCGCCCGAGATGTCGAACACGGCGGTCTTGCCAGCCACGATCTCGTCGCTGCGCACGTTGATCACGCCGCCGACCGACGCCCATTCGCCGATGGTGTGGGCGGTGTTGCCCAGGTGGCCGCCGACCTCGATCAGGCCGCCTTGCGTGTACCAGCGGTCGCCCTTGTGGCCCCCCGTCCCGTCGGGCAGCAGCACCAGGTCGCGGATGTCGATCCAGATGTCGTTGTTCTTGAGGTTCTCGCCCTCGCGGTTCAGCGGCGAGTCCCGCAGTTCGAACGGCTGCAGATTGATCTTCAGGTTGTTGGAGGCCATGTCCATGGCCACCCCGCGCACGCCCGAGACGTTCATCTCCGCGCCGTCCGCCACGGTCACGCGCTTGAGGCCGACCACGGCGATCTGGCCGCCCTGGGCGATGGTCTGCGAGCCGCCCAGGAAGTCGACGACGCCGCCGGTGGTGATCTCCACCCGCGACATGTCCTTGCGGTCGGGCAGCATGTAGCCCAGCCGTGCGACGCCCTGGTTGTTGAGCATGACCGGAATGGTGGCGGTCGCGGACTCGGCCAGCATCGCGTCGCGCTGGGCGTTGGTCGCGGTGGCCTTGCTGTCCAGCTCCGGCAGGATCAGGGTCAGGCTCTTGCCGGTCAGGGTGATGCTGGCCTTGGCGTCGGAGAGGTCGGTCAGCAGGTGGATCGTGCCACGGGTGTTGACCGTGCTGGTGGCGATGGCCACGCCGTCCTGGACCACCTTGCGGCCGACCAGGGTGATGTCGCCCTCGGCCGCCTCGATGACGCCGCTGTTGACCACCTCGCCGGCCGCGCTGCCGGCGTCGAGGGTGACGGCGGATTCCAGGCCGCGCGTGGTCGAGCCGGTGTTGGCGTTCGAGCCGTAGCCGGGCCGCAGCACGAAGTTGTCGCCCGCCACCAGGATCGTCTGGCCGCGGCCGGTGACGATCGTGCCGCCGTTCTCGACCCGCGCGCCCAGCAGCGCCACGAAGCCGCCGCCCTCGACCACGGTCGAGGGCTTGCTGGTGGTGATGCGGGCGCCGGCCTGGACGACGACATCGCCGCCCGCGTCGGTGAAGGCCGGCACGGGAACCTGCGGGTCCCAGGGGTTGGCGCCGGGAATGACGCCGCCGTCGACGCCGCGCTCCAGGAACTGGATGTTGGAGATGTTGGCGGTCGAGGCGATCAGGTTGCGGACGTTGACCTGGCTGGTCCCGCCGAAGATCACGCCGTTGCGGTTGATGACATAGACCGAACCGTCGGCCTTGATGTTGCCGAGGATCCTGGTCGGGTCAGCGCTGGCGTCGGTGACGCGGTTCAGCGCCACCCAGTCCGAATGGCCGCCCTGGGCGAACACCAGGTCGGTCTCGCGGCCGACGTTGAAGCTGTCCCAGGTCAGGATCGCCTTCTGCTGGTTCTGGCCGACGGTGACGACGGTGCGGCCGTCCGCGCCGGTCGCCTGGGTCGGGCCGTTGGCGCCGATCCACAGGTTCGGGTCGAGCGAGACGCCGTTGGCGACCTGCAGCCCGCCCTGGCCAAGGCCGTTGGGCACGTTGCTCTGCGCGGCGGCCGCGGCCGCGCGGG
>CBINOL010000239.1:0-3835 GCA_966252285.1 uncultured Caulobacter sp. | reverse complement strand
GCCGTCATCGCCTGGATCGAGGCCGGCGCCACGCGCGGCCCGGGCCTCGAGCTGATCGACCACCTCAAGGCCGAGGCTGCAAAGCGGCGCGGCGGCGACTGGAACGCCTTGCTGGTCGAGAGCCTGCTGGTGCGCCTGGCCGAAACCGTCCAGGCCCTGGGCGAGGGCCACGCGCTCATGGCTCGGCTCGAGAATCCCGACGCCCCGCTGTCGCCGAACCTGGCGGCGGCCACCGCCAACGCCGCCCGCCGGAGGATGCACAGCGACCTGCCTCTGGCCCTGCTTTCAGGGGCGGCGGCCGCGATCGCCGTGCTGCTGTCCTGCGGCATCTGGATCGTGTCCGGCTGGGGCGACGGCGCCTCGGCGCCGGTCATGGCGGCGGTGTTCTGCTGCTTCTTCGCGGCCATGGACGATCCGGTGCCGGCCATCCGCAGCTTCGGGATCTTCACCCTGGTCTCGCTGCCGCTGTCGGCGCTCTACATGTTCGCCGTGCTGCCGGCCATCGACGGCTATCCGCTGCTGGTCCTGACCCTGGCCCCGCCGCTGCTGTTCATCGGCCTGTTCATTCCCAACCCCAAGACCATGGGGGCGGCGCTGGCCACGCTGATGGGCTTCTGCAATGCGCTCGCCCTGCAGGAGACCTTCAGCGCCGACTTCGCCAGCTTCCTGAACGTCAATCTGGGCCAGTTCGTCGGCCTGGGCGCGGCGATTTTCGTCACCGCCGCCATGCGCTCGATGAGCATCGACGCCGGCGCCCGCCGCCTGCTGTCGCGCACCTGGAAGAACCTCGCCCGGCTGGCCCGTTCCAGCCGAGCGCCCGAGCCGGCCGCCTTCGCCGCCGCCCTTGTCGACCGACTGGGCCTGCTGACGCCCAAGCTGGCCGCAGTGGGCCCGCGCCACGACCTCGTCGGCGTCGACGTGCTGCGCGACCTGCGGGTGGGCATGAACCTGGTGACGGTGCAGACCGTCCGCGGCGATCTGTCGGGCCCGGCCCGCGCATCGCTCGACGCCGTGCTCGACGGGGTGGGCGACCACTACGCGGCCCTGTCGGCCGGGCGTCGCGCCCCGCCGCACGCCGAGCTGCTGGCCAAGGTCGACCAGGCCCTTGGCCGCCTGGGCGACGCCCCGTTCGCGCCGGGCGGCGTCACCGGCCTCGTCGGCCTGCGCCGCAACCTCTTCCCCGACGCCCCCGCCTTCAAATCGGAGCCCGCCGCATGACCGGCGAATACAACATCGACGGCGTCTTCCTGTCGTCCGTCCTCGTCTCGGCCGTCGCGGCCCTCGTCGCCTCGTTCGTGCTCCGACGCGTGCTGTCCTGGGCCGGCGCCTACCGCTTCGTCTGGCACCCGGCGCTCTTCGACACCGCGCTCTTCGTCATCCTCTGGGCCGCCGTCGTGGCCTTCGTCCGTCCATAAGAAAAACATGCCCCAGCTGAAAACTCTCCTCCCGCAAGCCGGCCGCGTTGCGGTCACCCTGGCCGTCGTCGCCGTCGCCGTGGTCGGGGGCAAGCGCCTCTGGGACCACTACCAGGTCGATCCCTGGACCCGTGACGGCCGCGTCCGCGCCGACATCGTCCAGGTCGCCCCCGACGTCTCGGGCCTGGTCACCGCCGTCCAGGTGGTCAACGACCAGACGGTCAAGGCCGGCCAGCCGCTGTTCTATGTCGACCGCGACCGCTACGCCCTGGCCCTGCGCCAGGCCGACGCCGCCGTCGCCGCCCAGAAGGCCCAGCTGGCCCAGGCCCGCCGCGAACTGGCCCGCAACCGCGTGCTGGGCGACCTCGTCGCCGGCGAGATCACCGAACAGAGCCTGGCCAAGGTCGAGCAGGGCCAGGCCGCCCTGGCCCAGGCCGTCGCCGCCCGCGACCTCGCCGCCCTGAACCTGTCGCGCACCCTGGTGGTCGCCCCCACCGACGGCTTCCTGTCGGACCTGACGCTGCGCACCGGCGACTACGTCACCGCCGGCAAGCCGGTGCTCGCCCTGATCGACAGCCGCTCCTACCGGGTCGAGGGCTATTTCGAGGAGACCAAGCTCAAGGGCCTGCACGTCGGCCAGAAGGTCAGCGTCACGGTGATGGGCGAGGACAGGCCGCTGCACGGCCACATCCAGTCGATCGCCGCCGGCATCGAGGACCGCGACCGCGCCGCCGGCGCCAGCCTGCTGCCCAACGTCAATCCCACCTTCAGCTGGGTTCGCCTGGCCCAGCGCGTGCCCGTCCGTGTCGCCCTGGATGAAACCCCCAAGGACCTGCGCCTGATCGCCGGCCGTACGGCCACGGTCGCGGTGCTGGGGCAGGGGACTGCCAAGGTCGCCGGCAAGGGAGCGGTCTCGTGAGTACGGTCCGCACCCTGGCGGCCGCCGCCTCGCTGCTGGCGCTGGCCGCCTGCACCACCGTCGGTCCCGACTACAAGCGGCCCGACGTCGCCAAGATCAACGAACCCGCCGCGCAGGGTCCGTTCATGGGCGCGCAGAGCGCCGCCGTCAGCCAGGACCCGGTCCCCGACGGCTGGTGGAAGCTCTATGACGATGAGACTCTGAACGGCCTTGTCCAGGAGGCCCTGAGCGCCAACACAGACCTCCGCGTCGCCGCCGCCAACCTGGCCCGCGCCCGCGCCGTGGCCGGCGAGGCCGACGACGCCGGCGGTTTTTCGGTCGGCGCCTCGGGGGCGGCCATGCGCGCGCGCGAGTCCGGCGAGCAGTACCTGATGAGCGAGCCGCTGCCGGTCGAGAACCTGGCCGACGCCGGGATCAAGGTCTCCTACCAGGTCGACCTGGTGGGCCGGCTCAAGCGCGCCGCCGAGGCCGCCCATGCCGACGCCCACGCCAGTCAGGCCGCGCTCGATCTCGCCCGCGTCAGCGTCGCCGCCGATGTCGCCCGGGCCTATGTCGAGGCCTGCTCGGCCGGCCACGAGATCCATGTCGCCGAGCACAGTCTCGACCTTCAGCAGAAGAGCCTCGAAGTCACCAGCCGCCTGATCGCGGCAGGCCGTGGCACGGCGCTGGACGCCACCCGGGCCCGCGCCCAGGTCGACCTGCAGCGCGCGGCGATCCCCAGCTTCGAGGCCCACCGCAAGGCCGCGCTCTACAAGCTGGCCGTGCTCACTGGCAAACCGCCCGCGGAGTTCCCTAAGGCCGTGGAAGCCTGCGCGACGCCGCCGAAGCTCGCCCAGCCCCTGCCGGTCGGCGACGGGGCGGCCCTGCTCAAGCGACGGCCGGACGTGCGCCAGGCCGAGCGCACCTTGGCCGGCGCCACCGCCCGCATCGGCGTGGCGCGCGGCGCGCTCTATCCGAACATCAGCTTCGGCATGGGCGCGGGCTCGACGGGCCTGCTCGCCGATATCGGCCAACCGGCCGCCAACCGCTGGAGCCTGTCGGGCCTGATCTCCTGGACCCTGCCGGGCGAGGGCGAGCGCGCCCGAATCCGTGGCGCCGAGGCCGGCGCCGACGGGGCCCTGGCCCGGTTCGACGGCGTGGTGCTGAACGCCCTGCGCGAGACCGAGACCAGCCTGACGGCCTACGCCCACGAACTGGACCGCAACGCCGCCCTGCGCGCCGCCCGCGACGAGGCCGTGAAAGCCGAACGCCAGGCCGCCACGCTCTACAGGGCCGGTCGCGCGCCGTACCTGCAGGGCCTGGACGCCCAGCGCACCCTGGCCGGAGCCGAAGCCTCCCTGGCCGCCTCCGACGCCGCCGTGGCGGCGGATCAGGTCAACCTGTTCCTGGCGCTGGGCGGCGGCTGGGAAACCGCGCTGACGGTGAAGACGGTGCAGGCCCAGCGTTAGCCGCCACTAGATCCTCCCCCCCTCTGGGGGAGGTGTCGCCAAAGGCGACGGAG
>CBINOL010000238.1:0-3892 GCA_966252285.1 uncultured Caulobacter sp. | reverse complement strand
TCACCCGACCCGCTGCGCGGGCCACCCTCTCCCGCACGGGGAGAGGGGCGGGGCTGCATTGATGCGCCACTTGCGAACGTCGTTATCTCAAGGTTGCGCCGCCTGGCCGTTCAGCCTTAGCTTGACCGCATGGCTCTCCTGCTCGCCCTCGCCCTGTCCGCCGCCCTCGTCCCGCCGCGCGAGGGGACCGAGGTGTTCCGCGAGACCATCCTTGGCGAGATCAGCCACCACGACAGGCTCAACGGCGGCGCCCTGGCGGTTCGGTGGTACCGAGCGGCCGACGGCGATCGCGGCCGGCTGCACGTCGCCGATCTGAAGTGCGACCCGCTCGTCGGCCGTCGCACCTGCCAGTTCACGCTGATCCGCGACGGCGGGCCGGTCGAGCTGCGCGGCAGGATGGTTCCCGAGCGGCTGAGCTGCTCGGCCCGGTTCCGGCGCGCCCCTCACCCCGACGGATATGTCTGGATCATCGAGCGCACGATGCGCCTGCCGCGCGGATCCCATACGGGCACGACGCTGCGCTGCGACCCTGCCTGACCCGCCCTGGTTTTTTACGCGTCATCCCGGCCGGAGGCGCGCGTAGCGGGCCGTAGAGCCGGGACCCAGGGGCCACCTCTGCAGTGCGCCGGCCCCTGGGTCCCGGATAAGCCCTGCGGGCTTTCCGGGATGACGAGAAGTGAGCGATTGAAACGGTTGGATCCGATACACCGCTCAACTGAGCCTGCCGCTAGACCGCCAGGCACACCACCTGGGCCACGCGCAGGTCGCGGCGCAGGCCGTCGGCGATGCGGCCGTAGTTGTCGGTGGTGATGGCCTCGCCCGGGGCGAACTCGGGCACGGAAGCGTCGCCGCCGCGGCGGGGCGTGCGGGCGATCAGGGTGCGCATGCTCTCGGGGGCGGTGGTGTAGATGCGGCCGCGACGCGGCGATTCCGCCACCGTCACGCCGATCACGCGGCCGGCGCTGTCCAGCGCCGGGGCGCCGGAAAGGCCCGCCAGCGTGCCCTTCAGATTGTCGGTGCGGCCGACCTCGGCCCAGACCAGCACCGGCTCGGTGCGGGCCCCGCGTCCATGGATCACCAGGTTCTCGCGGCCGATCAGGCGCGAGGCCACCTCGCCGGCGTGGCCCTGCGGGAAGCCGGGGTGGAAGGCCCGCATGCCCTTGCGCGGGTCGGAAAGATTGACCGGCATGGCCGGGGCGCCGCCCTCGGTGGTCAGTATGGCCGCGTCGAAGCGCGGATCGATGGTCACCCGGGCGGCCACGCCGCGTCCGTCGGCGACCAGGATGGCGGCCTGCTTGCAGCCGTCGACCACGTGTCGGGCGGTCAGCCAGACGCCGTTCTGCCCCACCGAGAAGGCCGTGCCCGAGGCCGGCTCCTGCTTGTCGGGCACCTGCACCACGATCGACGGGTCGAAGGGCGAGGCCGGGCCCAGCGGCACGCCTTCCTCGCCCGGCACCGGCGGCGGCGGCGGAGGCGCGTCGGCGCGCTCCTGGCGGCCGACGGCGACCACCAGCAGGGCGGCGACCACGGCGCCGTAGACCAGCCAGTCTGGAAGCTTGGGGAAATGCACGCGCCCCGCTCCGTCAGCCCCCTTGTTCTCAGCCCGCCACGCCGGCGGCGATGATGATGGCGGTGGCGAGCTTGGCGCCCACCAGCAGGGCGGCGGCCGAGACCTCGCCCTCGTTGATCCGCTCGGGCAGGCCCTTGAGCATCATGTCGGTCAGGCGGAACACCAGCAGCTGCAGCGCCAGCGTGGCCACGCCCCACAGCAGGATCTCGATCACCGAGGTCGAGGCCGCCAGCGAGGCGGCCAGCGGGATGGCCAAGCCCGTCATCACCCCGCCCAGCGACAGGGCGGCGGCGGCGTTGCCCTCGCGGATCAGCTTGATCTCGCGATGGGGGGTCAGAAGGATGTAGATAGCCGCCCCGGCGATCAGCATCGCCATGGTCACGCCCACATGGGTCAGGGTCGTCAGCAGGCCGTTGGCGAAGGCCTGGATCTCGGGCGACTGGATCTGAGGCATGTTTACGCGACCCCCTGGGACTTGAAGGGCAAGCTCTAACACGGGTTGGCGAGACTTGCGTAGGGGGCTCGCGTGGCGGGGGGGCCCCATATCCTCCCGTCATTCCCGCCCTTGTGGCGGGAACCCCTCTATCAACCGCAAGGGCGGATGTGGCGGATCGCTGGCGATCCGCTGGCGCCTCACGTGCGAGCGGATCCAGGGGTTCCCGCCACAAGGGCGGGAATGACGGGCGAGAAGGGGGAAGGAGCGTACCCTCTCACCCTCCCATGGCTTCGCCATGGGCCCCTCCCTCTCTCCATGAGAGAGGGATTATCAGGCCGCGTCGTCGGCGTCGTCTTCCAGCATGCCGGCCATGGCGGCCATCGACAGCTTGCGCAGGGCGCTGGCGCGGACCTTCTCGCTCTCGCTCTTCAGCTGGCCGCAGGCGGCGAGGATGTCGCGGCCGCGCGGGGTGCGGATCGGCGAGGAGTAGCCGGCCTTGTTGAGGATCGCCGCGAAGGTTTCGATCGCGCCCCAGTCCGAGCATTCGTACTGGCTGCCCGGCCAGGGGTTGAACGGGATCAGGTTGATCTTGGCGGGGATGCCCTTGATCAGCTTCACCAGCGCCCGGGCCTCGTCGGGGCTGTCGTTGACGCCCTTGAGCATCACGTACTCGAAGGTCACCCGGCGGGCGTTGCTCAGGCCCGGATAGGCGCGGATGCCCTCCATCAGCTGGGCGATCGGGTACTTCTTGTTCAGAGGCACGAGCACGTCGCGCAGTTCGTCGTTGGTGGCGTGCAGGCTGATGGCCAGCATGGCCTGGGTCGTATTGCCCAGCTTCTCCAGCATCGGCACGACGCCCGAGGTCGACACGGTGATCCGGCGACGCGAGATGCCGATGCCCTCGTTGTCGCTGATGATCTCGATGGCGTCCGACACCTGGCCCAGATTGTAGAGCGGCTCGCCCATGCCCATGAACACGATGTTGCTGAGCAGGCGGTCTTCCTTGTCCGACGGCCATTCGGCCAGGTCGTCCTTGGCGATCTGCACCTGGGCGACGATCTCGGCGGTGGTCAGGTTGCGCACCAGCGGCTGGGTGCCGGTGTGGCAGAAGCTGCAGTTCAGCGTGCAGCCGACCTGGCTGGAGACGCACAGCGCCCCGACCCGGCCGACCGACGGGATATAGACGGTCTCGACCTCGATGCCCGGGGCCATGCGGATCAGCCACTTGCGGGTGCCGTCCTTGGAGACCTGGCGCTCGACCACCTCGGGGCGGGCGATGGTGAAGGTCTCGGCCAGCCGCGCGCGGGTTTCCTTGGCCACGTCGCTCATCTGCGAAAAGTCGGTGACGCCGCGGTGGTGGATCCAGCGGAACACCTGGGTGGCGCGCATCTTGGCCTTGCCGTGCTCAACCACGCCGCTCTCGGTCAGGGCGGCGATCATCTGCGGGCGGGTCAGGCCCGACAGGTTGACGGGCGGCTTGGCCGCGTCGGCTTGAGGGGCGACGCGGGACAGGTCGAGGGTGACGCTCAAGGGGCGGTCCGGGAAATTCGAGGAATGTGCGGGGTCGAGGCGGGGATATAGCAGATGTGAGACGGTTTTCCAAAAGAGGCGGTTGGTCGCGCCGGGCGAGGCCGGTCCATGAAGATCCTCCCCCCGTGGGGGAGGTGGCCCGGAGGGCCGGAGGGGGGACGTTTTCAGCTTTTCCGAGCGGTGGATGGTCATCAGCCACGGGGCCCCCCCCCCCCCGGGCCGCGCCCCCCCCCCCCCGGGGGGGGGCGGGGCGGGCGCCCCCAAAGAAAAGCCCCGCCGTTTGGAGGCGGGGCGGAGGGCTGCGGGCGAAAAAACGAGGAGCGGCGCGGGCGGAACGACGCGGAGGGAACCGAGCG
>CBINOL010000237.1:0-4044 GCA_966252285.1 uncultured Caulobacter sp. | reverse complement strand
GCGCCAAGATGCTCCCCCTCTGGGGGAGCTGTCGCGAAGCGACTGAGGGGGCCGCGCAGCGGTCCTACACCAACCCCGTCACGGCCTTCGCCCCGGCGCTGTCGACGAACACCTTCTTCTCCACCTGCGCCCGGTCCACGCCCAGGTGGTCGATCAGCACGCCCTTGAACAGGCCGCGCATGTCCAGCGTCGGCGCCAGGTCGCGGTTCTCGAACAGGGCCGGCTCGGCGAGGGTCGGCCAGTCGCCGATGATCCCGCCCCGCTTCAGCGCGCCGCCCAGCACCAGGGCGGTCGAGCCGGTGCCGTGGTCGGTGCCGCCGGTGCCGTTGACGCGGGCCGTGCGGCCGAATTCGGTGACGGCCACCACCACCGTGTTCTTCCATTCCGGGCCCAGCCCTTCGTGCAGGCCGTCCAGCACGGCGTCCAGATAGGTCAGGCGCGTGGCGATCTGGCCGACCTGGCCGGCGTGGGTGTCGAAGCCGTCCAGCGACAGGGCGGCGATCTGCGGGCCGTCGGCCTGGCGCATGAAGCCCGCCAGGGTCGAGCCCAGCTTGCGGGCGGCCTCGCGGCCCTGGCGGTTGTCGGCGGGACGCCCGCCGGGCTGGTTCATGGCCGGGGTCGGGGCCATCATCATGCCGCTCTGCGCCGCCGGCGCCGGCGACAGGGCGGTCATCGCCGCCTGGGCCATGGCCTCGGTCTCCAGCCCGCGCGCGAAGGCCGGACCCAGCAGCGGGTCGCCCTTGTAGAGGTCCTGCAGGAGGGTGGGCAGGCGGGCGGCCTCGTCCAGGCCCTTGCCCGGCGACCAGCTGGAGGCCTGCACCTTGCCGCGCAAGATCAGCGGGGCGGTGGTCCCCACCGACAGCGCCTCGGTCTTGCCCGGCCCCATCACTTCCAGCGTGCGGTTCAGCCAACCGCTGTCGGCGCCGTAGACCTTGGCCTCGCCGGTCTCCAGCACGTCCTGGGCCTCGAAGTGCGAGCGGGCGCGGTCGGGCGTGGCGATGGCCGGGGCGATCCGGGCCTGGCCCTGTTTGGCCAGGGCATGGACGCTGGTCAGCGACGGGTGCAGGGCGAAGGTGTCGTCCCGCTTCAGCGCCTCTTCCGGCTTGATCGCGATCGCGCCGCGCAGGGCCGCATAGCCGGGGTCGCCGATCGGCGGGGCCACCGACAGGCCGTCCATGCCGCCGCGGCAGACCACGACGACCAGCTTCTTGGCGCCGTCGGCGGCGCGGGCCTGACGGCCGACGAAGCTGACGGCCACGCCCAGGCTGGCGGCGGCGGCCAGGAACGAGCGGCGGGAAGGCGAGGGGGAGCGGTCGGTCATCGGCGTTGGAACTCCGGACTCATCACCAGCAGGGCGAAGGCTTCGCGGCGGGTTTCGGCGCGGGCGACGGCGCGGGCGGTGGGCTCGGAGAGCCGCGCGCCCAGCGCCGAGCGGGCCAGGGCGTCGGGTTCGCGGGTGTCGGCCACGGCGGCGGCGAACCCTTGCGTCCACTGCATGCGCTTGACCAGCCCGTCGGGCGAGGCCCAGGCGCCGGCCTCGTCGGGCCAGCCCTTGGGCGAGGGCGGCGAGAACGGCTTCTGGCCCAGGCTGATCAGGATCGGGTTCAGCCGCTCGAACGACGCCGGCCGGCCGCCGACGGCGCGCCAGGTCGAGATCACGAACTCGTACGGCGTCTTGATCTTGGCCGGGGTCGGGTCCCAGGCCTCGGGCGCGGCGATCAGCGCCTTGGCCACCTCGCCGAGCTGGCCGCCGGTCTCGATCCAGCGGGCCTCCAGCCGCTTGACCAAGGCCGGCGGCGGATCGTCGGCGACGAAGTGGCGGGCGATCTTGCCGCAGACGTGGCGGGCCGTGCGCGGGTCGGCCGCCAGCGCCTTCAGAACCGCAACGCCCTGGTCCTCGCCGCCCTGCGCATAGGCCTTGCCGAGGATCGAGCGGGCCCCCGGCTCGTGGGTGTTGGCGCGGAACACGAAGGCGCCGATGTCGGGGTCCTGAGCGCGACCGATGCTGAAGCCGGTCAGGGCGCGGGCGAACTCGGTGACGTCGGCCTGGCTGTAGCCGGCGTCGACGCCGACCGTGTGCAGCTCCAGGATCTCGCGCGCCAGGTTCTCGTTCAGCCCGGTCCGCCGGCCCTTGCGCGTCTGGTAGCGCGCGGCCGGGCTGCCGGGACCCATCGACTGGGCCTGGTCCAGATAGGTCAGCATGGCCGCGTGGGTGCTGGCGGCCAGCAGCATGTCCTCGAAGCGGCCGAAGGCGTGCGGACGGATGGCCTCGCGTTCGAACGGACCGATGACGATCGAGGCGGCCTGCTTGGTCTGCGAGACCGTGAAGTGGTTGGCGAAGAACAGCGCCCAGCGCTCGCGGAAGGCCGCCTCGGTGTCTGCCGCCAGCTGGGCTCGGGCCAGGAAGTCGCCGGTGGTCTTCTGGCGGATGTAGCGCTGGACGTCCCTCTGGGCCTCGGACTTGGCGTTGGCACCGGGGGCGTCGACCAGCGGTATCGGCTTCATGTCGTTCCCGGCGACCATCCGCGTTTCCTGGCGGGCGGCGCGGCGCTCCTGCCGAAGGTCGGCGAAGGCGGCGTAGCGCACGGGCGCGCTCTCGCCGTCGTTCTTTGGAATATCCGCGCCCTCGCGGCGGACCTGGTCTTCGAGGAAGCCGCGCGGATCGCCCCGCGCCGCCTCGATCTCGCCCGGGCGCGCGCCCAGGCCGAAGCGGGTGGCGGCGATGGCGGCCATCATGTCCTTGGACGGCAGGCTCAAGCCGGGCTCTCCCTTGCGATATGGCGTCCGATCGACCATTCAACGCACGTGGCGCGCAAGTCCGTCGCCAGCTTCCCGTGAAAATGAGCCGTTCCCGTGTCCGACAAGCCTGACCTGATCGAAAAGCCGCGCCGCTTCTACAAGGCCGCGACCGCCGGCGACGCCAAGGACGGCCTCTATCCGGTGCTGCTGGACGGCCGCACGCCCAAGTCGCCGCAGAAGAAGCCGCTGGCCCTGCCGACCCTGGCCCTGGCCCAGGTCGTCGCCGACGAGTGGGAGGCCCAGGAGAAGGTCATCGACTCCACGGCCATGCCCGCCACGCGCCTGGCCTTCACCGCCATCGACCGCATCGCCGAGACCCGCGCCGAGGTCGCCCGCGAGGTCGCCGCCTATGCCGGTTCGGACCTGCTCTGCTACCGCGCCGATGGCCCCACGCCCCTGATCGAGCGCCAGGACCGCGAGTGGGGCGCGATGCTGGACTGGGCCAAGGCCGAGCACGGCGTGGCGCTGGAGCCGATCACGGGCATCATCCACGCGCCGCAGCCGCCGGCCACCTTGGCCGCCGTCGAGGCTCTGGCCCTGCGGCTCGACGATTTCTCGCTGGCGGGCGTGGCCTATGCCGCCGGCCTGTTCGGTTCCACGGTCCTTGCCCTGGCTCTGCGCGCGGGCCGCATCACCGGCCAGAAGGCGTTGGACCTGTCGCGCCTGGACGAGATCTATCAGGCCGAGCAGTGGGGCGACGACCATGAGGCCGTGACGCGCGCCGCCAACCTGGCCGTCGAGGCGGCCGTGCTCGAGCGGTGGTTCGCCGCTCTCCGTCGCTGAGGCCGGTCGAGTGAAGAGCGCGCTGGTCTACGTTCTGGCCGCGGTCTGCGAGATCGGCGGCTGCTTCGCCTTCTGGGCGTGGCTGCGGCAGGGGCGTTCGGCGCTGTGGACCATCCCCGGCGTCCTGGCTTTGGTCGCCTTCGCCTGGTTGCTCACCCGCGTCGAGGCGCAGGCGGCGGGCCGGGCCTTCGCGGCCTATGGCGGCATCTACATCCTGTCGTCCATCGTCTGGATGCGGACGGTCGAGCAGGTTCGCCCCGACCGCTGGGACCTGATCGGCATGGCCGTGTGCCTGGCGGGCGCGGCGATCATCCTGTTCGGGCCGAGGACGGCCTAGACCCGAAGCCTTGCCAGCCCCGCCGGGGCTCTTTACGCCTTTGGATCCAGTCCCTGCTTGGAGCCGAAGACCTTGCAACACATCCTGGAAGAGCTGGAGCGTCGTCGGGAGCAGGCGCGGGCCGG
>CBINOL010000236.1:0-4106 GCA_966252285.1 uncultured Caulobacter sp. | reverse complement strand
CAAGCCGCTCTACACCGCCAGGCTCACCTTCGACGGCACGGAGCCGGCCCGCGAGGGCGTGCGCCGCGAAGGGCTTCTGCAGCCGCTGGAAGGCGGCCGCGCCATTCCGGTCGAGGTGTTCTCGCGCCTGATGGACGACGGCGCCCGCACCGAGACCTCGGGCCTGACCGTGCTGGCCATCCGCGACCTGCGCGAGCGCCGCTCGGCCGAGGAGAAGATCCGCTACCTGGCCGAACACGACGGCCTCACGGGCCTGCCCAACCGCAACTCGCTGCAGGCCCGCCTGGCCGCGGCCCTGGAGCGCGTCGAGGCGTCCGGCGAGACCCTGTCGCTGGTCTGCATCGATCTCGACCACTTCAAGGAAGCCAACGACCTGCACGGCCACCTGGCCGGCGACGCCCTGCTGGTCGAGGCCGCCCGCCGCCTGCAGGACTCGGTCGTCGCCCCGTCCTTCGCCGCGCGTCTGGGCGGCGACGAATTCATCCTCGTGCAGATCGCCGCCGGCGACCAGCCGGCCGCCGCCGCCGAACTGGCCGGCCGCGTGCTCGAGCAGCTGTCGACCCCGGCCGTCTACGAAGGCCAGGACCTGGCCATGGGCGCCAGCCTGGGCGTGTCGCTGTTCCCCGACGACGGCCGCACCGCCGAGGCCCTGCTGGCCAACGCCGACATGGCGCTCTACCGCGCCAAGGAAAGCGGCCGCGGCGTCTATCGCTTCTTCAAGCGCGAGATGGACGAGACCATCCGTGAACGTCGCACCCTGGCCCGCGAGCTGCGCCAGGCCATCACCGACGAGGAGCTGGTGGTGTTCTACCAGCCGCTAGCCCGCGCCGCCGACGGCGAGGTCTGCGGCTTCGAGGCCCTGGTCCGCTGGAAGCATCCGGTGCGCGGCATGGTCCCGCCGCTCGACTTCATCCCGGTGGCCGAGGAGAACGGCCTGATCACCCAGCTGGGCGAGTGGGTCCTGCGCCGCGCCTGCGCCGACGCCGCCAGCTGGGACCGCCCGCTGCGCATCGCCGTCAACCTGTCGCCGCTGCAGCTGAACCAGCCCAACCTGCCGACCCTGGTGCACGAGGTGCTGATCGCCACCGGCCTGTCGCCCTCGCGCCTGGAGCTGGAGATCACCGAAAGCGCTCTCTTCAAGGACTACCAGCGCGCGCTCGACAATCTGCGCCGCCTGAAAGCCCTGGGCGTTCGCATCGCTATGGACGACTTCGGCACCGGCTTCTCGTCGCTGTCGACCCTGCAGTCGTTCCCGTTCGACAAGATCAAGATCGACAAGAGCTTCGTCGAGAACATCCACCGTCACGACCGCGCCACCGTCATCGTGCGCGCCGTGCTGGGCCTGGGCCGCAGCCTGGAGATCCCGGTCGTGGCCGAGGGCGTCGAGACCCAGGAGCAGATCGACTTCCTGCGCGGCGAGTCCTGCGCCGAGCTGCAGGGCTACGCCATCGGCCGCCCCGGTCCGATCGACAGCCTGTCGGCCTGGACCCTGGCCCGCGCCGCCGTCGCCAACGCTTCGGAACAGACCAAGGCCCGCGGCGCGGCCTGATATCGGGCGCGCCCAATGGCGCCTCTGTGGAACCTCTGCCGTGCGGCGACGTTTGCAAGGCGTCGCCGGCGGGGGTGCGCCTGGTGACGCGGGGCTAGCGTAATGGGCCAGTTTCTCAGTCGGGCGACGATCCGGTTCGCATCGTCGGTCGACCGCCCGGTTCTTCGGTTCTGTCTGGCCGGCGCGGCCGTGGGCCTGGCCGTGGCCGCCCGTGTCGGCGCGGCAAGCCTCACCGACCACCCCAGCAACTTCCCGCCGTTCTTCGTCGCCGTCATGCTGGCCGCCCTGGTCGGCGGACTGTGGGCGGGCCTGGCCTCGGTGCTGGCCAGCGCCCTGATCGTTCGCCTGCTGTGGATGGGCGGCCCGCTCGACACCCCCCAGGCCGCGCAGCTGGCCACCTTCGGCCTCAGCGGCGGCCTGATCGTGCTGTTCGTCGCCGCCCTGCGGCTGGCCGTGCGCAGCGGCCTGGCCGCCGAGGAGCGCTTCCGCATCGCCCAGGACGCCTCGCTCGACGCCTTCGTGATCCTGGAACCGGTGCGGCGCGGCGGCCAGGTCGCCGACTTCCGCTGGACCTACGCCAACCCCGCCGCCCAGGCGCTGCGGCCGCGCGGCGTCTCCAGCCTGATCGGCCGCCGGGTGCGCGACGTGTTCCGCGACGAGACCGGCCAGCAGATGATCGAGCGCCTGACCCGCCTGCTCGACGAGGGCGGTCCCGACGATCTGGAGGTGCGCCGGGTGATCGACGACGAGGAGCACTGGGTGCGCTCCAGCGGCGTGCGCATCACCGAGGGCTTGGCGGTGACCTTTCGCGACGTGACCCGCGAACGCCGCGCCCAGGCGGCCCTGCGCACCAGTGAGGAGCAGTTCCGCGGCGTGGCCAACGCCGCTCCGGTGATGATCTGGATCTCGGGCGTCGACGGGGCCTGCATCTGGTTCAACGACGCCTGGCTGAAGTTCACCGGCCGCGGCATGGACGAGGAGCTGGGGCGTGGCTGGGCCGCCGGCGTCCATCCCGACGACCTCGACGCCGCCGAGGCCGAGGCGGCCGCCGCTGTCGAGGCCCGCCGCCCGTTCCGCGCCGCCTTCCGCCTGCGCCGCGCCGACGGCGCCTGGCGCTGGATCAGCAGCGCCGGCGCCCCGCGCCATGACGCCTACGGCCAGTTCCAGGGCTATATCGGCAGCTGCTTCGACAATACCGAGGTCGTGGAGACCACGCTCGAGCTCGAAGACCGCGTCGCCGAACGCACCGCCGCCCTGGAGGCCAGCATCGCGGAGCGCGCCAAGACCGAGGCCGCCCTGGCCCAGTCCCAGCGGCTGGAGACCGTCGGCCGGCTGACCGGCGGCGTCGCCCACGACTTCAACAACCTGCTGACGGTGATGGTCGGCGGGCTCGACATGATCCTCAAGCGCCCCGACGACGTGGCCCGCGTGCGCCGCCTGGGCGAGGCGGCCCTGGCCGCCGGCCAGCGCGGCGAGCGCCTCACCCGCCAGCTGCTGGCCTTCTCGCGCAGCCAGGAACTGAAGCTGGAGGTCGTCGACATCGCCGGCCTGATCCTGCAGGTCGAACCCCTGGTCCGCCGCGCCGTCGGCGACGCCAAGAGCCTGGAGGTTCGCGCCGACCGCGAGGCCGGCTCGAGCCGCGTCGACGCCGCCCAGTTCGAGGCGGCCCTGCTCAATCTCGTCGTCAACGCCGTCGACGCCACGCCCGACCACGGGACCATCACCGTCGAGGTCGCGGCCGAGCGGCTGGACGACGGCCAGGCGGGCGAAGCGCCGGCCGGCGACTATGTGCGCGTGGCGGTGTCCGACACCGGCCACGGCATGTCGCCCGAGGTGCTGGGGCGGGTGTTCGAGCCGTTCTTCACCACCAAGGAGGTCGGCAAGGGTACGGGCCTGGGCCTGGCCCAGGTCTACGGCTTCGTGCGCCAGTGCGGCGGGGCGGTGACCATCGACAGCCAGGAAGGCCGGGGAACCACCGTGTCGCTGCACCTGCCGGTCGCCGTCGCCGACGGCGTCGCGGTGGAACGGTCGGAAGACGCGCCCATCGCCGACCTTTCCGGCGTGCGGGTGCTGCTGGTCGAGGACGACGCCAGCGTCCGGGCCATCACCGAGGGGGCGCTGACCGAGCTGGGCTGCATCGTCGTCACCGCCGAGCACGGCCGCGCGGCCCTGGCCCGGCTGGAGGTCGAGGCGGACTTCGACGTCCTGCTGTCGGACCTCGTCATGCCCGGCGGCGTCAGCGGCGTCGAGCTGGGCCGCATCGTCGCCGAACGCGCGCCCCGCACCGCCGTCCTGCTCACCACCGGCTACGCCGGCGACCGCCTCGCCGCCGCCCTGGAAGACCTGCCCTGGCCCGTCCTGCGCAAGCCGTTCCGGATAGAGCAGCTGCATAGAGCGCTGGCGGAGGCGGTGAGCTGAGATCCTCCCCCGCTGGGGGGAGGTGGCGCGTAGCGCCGGAGGGGGGACGTTTTCAGTTTCCGCCGACGGTACTCCTCCCCCGAGAAACGGGGGAGGTGGCGCGGCGCTATCAGCGCCGTGACGGAGGGGGCGAGGGACG
>CBINOL010000235.1:0-4177 GCA_966252285.1 uncultured Caulobacter sp. | reverse complement strand
TGCGGCGGGTCAGAAGCCGCTTCCCCCTCCGGCCCTTCGGGCCACCTCCCCCTTCAGGGGCAGGATCCGGGGTCTAGTTCGATCTCACATAGAACGCCGCGTCGTTGCCGACGGCGCGGGCGCTGCTGGTCACCGAGCGGGCCGAGCCGGTGACGGTGGTGGTGGCGCGCGCGGAGACGTCGGCGTTGTTGGTCTGGGTGTTGCTGGTGGTCATCGAGCCGCCGCAGGTTCCGCAGACATAGCCGCCGACCGAGTTGCCGGCCGCGCTGGCGCGGGCGCCGATGTCGTAGCCGTCGTGGCCCTCGGCGCTGGCGATCACCTCGACACCGCCGCCGTCGTTGGTCTGGACGTTGTCGAGCACCAGGGCCGCGCCCGTGTTGCTGACGACCGCCGCGTTGCCCACGCCGTAGGCGCTGCTGCCCGCCGCCCCGAACTGGTAGGACGTGTTCTCGGCCTGCGAGCGCACATAGGCGGTGTTGTACTGGTGGTTGGCCACGTCGAGCAGCGGGCCGACATTGGTGGCGTTGAGGTTGTTGCCCGCCGCCGAGGTCGAGGTCTCGGTCAGGTAGGCGTTGCCGTAGGCGGTGAACTTGCTGGCCTGCACGAGGTTGGCCGTATTGCCCTGGTCGGTGATGACGCGGGCGGCCGACTGGTTGGCGCCGTCGATGTCGATGTGGTTGCCCGCCGCCGTGCCGGCCACGGTCGAGGTTCCGCTGACGTACTGCACGATCGCGCCGCCGTCGGCCATGACGTCGCCCGAGTTGGCCTGGCTGATCCGCGCCCCGGCCGCGCCGTTCTGCAGCCACAGCCCTTGGGTGTTGCCGGTGGCCTGGGTGTCGACCGCGAGGTCGCCGGCCCGGGCGGTCTCGCCCTCGACCTGGCCGCGGGCGGTGACCGCGCCGCTGTTGGTCTGCACCATGAAGCCGCGGTAGGTCGCTTCTTCCGCCCCGGCGTTGCCGAAATTGCCGGCCGCCTGGGTCGCCACGACGCTGGAGTCGCCCATCGGGCCGGAGGCGTTGACCACCGTGTGGCCGTAGACCGAGCCCTGGTTCACCTGGTTGGAGGTGGCGTCGACGTCCACGCGCGAGCCGGCGATGCCGACATTGTTGCCGGTCGCCGACGTGGAAGCGCTGACGCCCTCCTGAACGGTGACGACGTTCAGGGTCTGCTCGCTGAAGATCTCGCCCAGGTTCAGCTGGTCGTTGAGAACCTGGCCTTGGGCTAAGGCGCTAGTAGCGGCCGCGACGCACAGAGGGATCGCTGCGATCGTTCCAGCGAGACGGATCTTCGCGGGTCTGCGCATTGTTGCTTCCCAGGTTGTTGTAGGCGGGCGTGAAGGCGCCCGTGACGCCGACGGTGTCGGCCCCGAACGGGTCCGACTGCAGGCAGCTTTGCGGACCCGGCATGCCGTAGAGGTTGGCGCTCATCTCGACGACCGAACGCTCGATCAACGAGCGCACGGCCAGCTGCACCGGCTCCAGCGCGCCCTTGCCGGCCGACAGGTCGAACAGGTTGTTGTTGGCGAAGGCGAAGATGCCGGCGCTGACTTCGCGGCCGATCACCTGCTTCTGGTAGGAGATGACGTCTTCCACCACCAGGGTGCGGCTGTTGATCAGGCGCAGGTCCATGGCGATGTTCATCACGAACACGCGGCGCTTGAAGTTGGCCTTCAGCCCGTCGGTGTCGATGTCGCCGCCGTAGAGGTCGGCCCCGGCCGAGTGGATGTTGTAGTTCAGCTCGGTGACGCCGCCGACCAGATAGAAGTCCGAGCCCGCGACCTGGCCGGCGACGATCTTGCGATAGTCGGCCGGGGCGTCCGGCGTGGGGGCCGGGCGGTCGGAGATCAGCTTGTTGTTGGCGTACTTCAGTTCAAGTTCGGACACCGAGGTGTCGAAACGCTCGACCATCGGCATGCCGGCCTTGGCGAAGGCGGTCATCGCCATCAGCGAGGCGCCTTGCGTGACCTTGCGGCCCGAACCGTCGGACTCTTCCTTGCCGGTGTAGTCGGCGATGCGGCCCACGGCGATGCGCGGGGCGGCGACGCGGTTCTGGCGGGCGTAGCTGGCCAGGCAGTTCAGCGCCGTCGAATAAGGGGTGGGGTTGGCCGTGACCGGCGCCGTGCCGATCGGCCGGGCATAGTTGCCCGCGTCCAGGCGCTTGGGCACGCCGCCGCCGCAGGCGCTGAGCGCCGTGCAGGCCGCCGCGACCATCAGGAAGACGCGCTTAGTTGCCATTGGAGACACCGCCGTTGGTCGACGCGCCGGCGCTGACATTGCCGTTGTTGACCTGGTTGGAGTTGACGATCACCGTGTTGTTGTTGCCCTGGGTGATGACCGTCAGGTTGTTGCCGATCGCGGTCGAGCCGGAGAAGCCGCCCAGGCTGCCCACGCCCGAATAGCTGTCCAGCGAGCCCGACGAACTGCGGCTGGAATAGACGCTCTGGTCGCTGCCGGTCAGCATGACGCCGTCGACGATGACGCGGTTGCCGTTGGCGTCGCGGGTCGAATAGTCGACGACATGGTTTTCCTGGCCGGCGACGCGGCCGTAGCCGGCGTTGTAGGACGCGGAGTTGCTGCTCATGGACTGGGCCATGGCCGGCGCGGCGGCGTTCAGGATCAGCACGCCGGCGAGGGCGGCGACCGCGCCGAGGGCCCGAACCTGGGGCTTGTTGTTCTTCTTTGAGGCCATGACGGGCTCCGCGACTGTCTGTCCGGGGCTTGCAAGCAACCCCCGTGCCAAAACCGGACACGTCACCATAGGCGGTAAGGTATCCAGAATTGGTTAAACGCGGCGGCGCCGCCGCATGGGGCGCGCCATGACGCGGGCCGCGCCGTTCGGCCATTGATCCCGACGCGGGTTTGCGAGACCCTCGTTACGCAAAGAGCGATCAGGGAGGATTGCGTTTTGTTGGTGTCTCAGATCCTGAAGACCAAGGGCGACCTCGTGTTCACCGCCTCGCCCCAGGAAACCGTCGGCGCGGCCGCGGCGCTTCTGCACAGCCGCAAGGTCGGCGCCATGGTGGTGCTGGAAGCCGACGAGTCCATCGCCGGCATATTGTCGGAACGCGACATCGTGCGGCAGATCGCCAAGGAGGGCGCGAGCGCGCTCGCCAAGCCGATCTCGGCCTGCATGACCCGTGACGTCATCTTCGCCCAGCCCGACGAGAGCGTCGACGACCTGCTGGCCAAGATGACCGACCGCCGCATCCGCCACCTGCCGGTGGCCAAGGGCGGACGCCTGGTGGGCATCATCTCGATCGGCGACCTGGTGAAGTACAAGATCCAGGAAGCCCAGGCCGAGGCCGACGGGCTGAAGGCCTATATCGCCGCCGGCTGACGGCGGGATCTTCGCGAAGACAAGGGCGCTCCCTATAGAGAGCGTGGAAACAGGCTCGTCCTCGTCGAGGGCGGGCCTTTCTCATGCCTGCTCTATAGAGAGAGCGAGGATCAGCCGATCAGCTCGGCGCCCTGGCCGGTGACCGCGTCGGCCAGGCTGTAGCCCTCGAGCACGGCGGCGGTGGCGTCGCGGGCTCGCAGCAGGGCTTCGCGCAGGGCGCAGGTGGCCAGGTCGCTGCAGTCCTCGCAGCGGCGGAAGGCGGTGCGGCTGACGCAGGGAGCCAGGGCCAGCGGGCCGTCGACCAGGCGGATGATCTCGGCGAAGCTGATCTCCTCGGCGGGGCGGGCCAGAAGATAGCCGCCGAACTTGCCGCGCCGGCTGGTCACCAGCTTGTGGCGGGCCAGGCCCAGCAGGATGGCTTCGAGGAACTTGCGGGGAGCGTCGGCGCGCAGGGCCAGTTCGCCGGCCGTGACCTGCTCTTCCGCGCGGGCCAGTTCGACCATGGCGCGCAGGGCGTAGCGGGCTTTCTGGGACAACATCGGCGGCGTCTCTCCTTATAGAGCGCTCTATGGAGGCTGCATGGCGGGGTGTGCAAGCGGTTCCGCTTGATGAGGCCTGGCAGGCGTCCTGGCGATTCCATGCACAGATCCGCTCACAGCTAACCGGCGGGGGCGGACGAAATTGGGTTGCGGCGGGGCAGGGGGCTGTCTAGAAGCCGCACCTCGCCGCGGGGGACACGCTTCGCCGCTCGGAAATGAAGGTTTCGACTTGCATTTCGAGCGCTGGATCGCTAAGTTCCGCGGCCTCAATCGACTCGGGCAGCTGGATTGCCGACGACCTC
>CBINOL010000234.1:0-4332 GCA_966252285.1 uncultured Caulobacter sp. | reverse complement strand
CGGGTGGATGAAGGGAAGTACTGGTACTTCAGGCGGTCAAAATCGTCATAGACCAGTGTGGTCTTGTTCCCGTTGGCGTCGGTGATCGTCTGCTGCTGACCGTTCAGGGTGTATGTGTAGCTGGCGTAGACACGCTCATCGGGCGAGCCGACCGCCTGCTGGACCTGAAGGGTCTGGCCCGCCGCGTCGTAGATCGTCCTGCTGATGCGATCGGTGCCAACCGACAGGGCGCATGCATCGGGCTGAACACCCCCACCGTAGAGCGCGGTGAATTGCGCCGGCGCCATCCGCACAGCAATACACTCGGGTCGGTTCGAGGCGTCATAACGCGTCTGGGTCAGTTGCGCGGCCGACGTGTCCTTGTTGACGTAGACCTGAGTTCGGTTGCCCACCGCGTCATAGGTGAAGGTCGTAGCCTCTCCAGGCATGAAGTTGGTGACGCTTACCTTCCCCGCCGCGTCGAGCGACACGCCGTCCACCGTGCCGACCTCGACCTTCGTCACCCGGCCTTCGGCGTCATAGGTCGTCTGCTCGGCCCGTCGCTTTAGCGCTCCAGCCGCTCCATCCGGGTCAGGACCAACCACCAGGGTCGGCCGCCGCATATCGTCATAGACCCGGTAGGTGGTGTAATCCGCCGCCGTCGGCTCGGCCTCCTGCGCCCAGGCCTGCGCACCCAGCAACAGCGCCGCCAGACCGGCGACAAGCCCACGCATGGCCATCATCCTCCCGCCCACCCGGCTCACGAACACGCCCCCGCGCGCGGATCACGCTCGCTCGTAACGTTGCCGGCCGCATCGAACGTGCGGCAGGTCTGGGCGTTGACGCCTCCCGGATCGAGCACCGTAGCCTTCGGGTTGCCGCTGGCGTCGTAATCGGTGCGCGTTACAACGCCGGTCGGGTCGGTGACCTTTGTCGGCAGCCCACCAGCCCCGTACTCGAAGCTCCACAAAGGACGCCCGCCCGCCACGGCCGGCTGAGTGACCGTGGCCACCTCGCCCGCCCCCGCCGAGCCCTGTGGCACGTAGGTGAAGTCCGTCTGCTGTTCGCGCGCGTCCTTCACCCAGAGGGGCTTGTTCCAGACCGGGTCGTAGGCGGCCTCCACGGTGAGCACCTGGCTCGATCCCGGCTTGCCGTGCTTGACCAGCTTGATGACGTTGTCGCGCCCGTCATAGGAGAACACGTCCGCATCGCCCTCCGGATAGGTCCGGCTGAGCACCCGGCCGCGGCCATCCATCAGGCTCGTCGTCACGCGCGACAATTCGTCGATGTGGCGCGTCCGGCCAATGGCGGCGATCCCGTCGACCGACAGGCCAGCGCCCGACGTCATTTCAACGACATAGCGGTTGCCGAGCGGGTCTTCGCGCTCGGCGCGATAGCCGTCGGCGATGTAGAAGTTGTGCGCTTGGCGCTGGCCGCCGGCCGCCATGCGGTCCTTGGCCCAGGCCACCCGCCCGACAGCGTCATAGCCGTAGCTGAGCATCGGCGTGACGTCGTCCAGCGCGCCGTAGACCGCATTGACCCGACGGTTGGGATCAGGACGCTGGGCCGGCGTCCGGGGCACGACGGGGCGCAGCTCCAGCCGGGTCGGCTTGCCAGCCGCGTCCAGGATCTTCCAAGTGTTCGGCTCCCAGCGCGTGAGCGTCGACAGGGCCTGGCCAAGGCTGGAGGTCACCGACGACGGCGTGTCCATGCTGCCGTAGTAGTCTCCAAGATAGTCGATCGTCAGGGTGACGCCGCGCGGGAATGTCCAGGTATCCAGGCGGAAACCGTGCAGCGAATCCGGCTGGGCCGCGACGTCGGCGGGGGAACCCACCACGTTGGGCTTGACGCCCCAGTAGTCGTAGCTGCGCACGTCGCCGTTCGCGCCCGTGGCGGTCACCGACATGCCGTCATAGCGCCACGACCGCGTCGTCGCCTCGCGCTGGGTCGCGCCGATCGTCGTGCCGCTGAGGATGATCGGCGGGCGCACCAGGTTGGGCGCGCCGGTCACCGTGACCGAACCAGCGCCGCCACCCACCGGCGCATAGCCGCCGCTGGCCAGGCGCACGAAGCGCTCACTGGAAGCGCCCCGCGACAGCGTCACCATGTTGTGGCGCCAGCTCTTGCTCCACCAGTCGGCGACCAAGGCGCCGGCCGCCTCGCGCGCGGGACCGCGCGGCTGGCGCCAGATCGATTGCATGGCCGCCAGCGCCGCCAGGCTCTGCGCCGCCGCGTCTACACGCCCCTCACCCAGCGCCTCCCCGACCGAACTGCCGATCGAGGCGGTGTTCTGCCAGTTGCTGACCAGGCCGTCGGGCGCCTTGTAAGGCGTCTTGGAGTACTCGGTGATGTACTCCGGCGGTTCACGATAGCCGTTCTTGAGCTCGGTGTACTGTTCGAGCCTGTAAGGGAACTCGCCCTGGCCGACGCTGCCCTCGATCGGCCCCTTGAAGCCCGCCAAGCCGGTGGCGAGGTCGACGCCGGCGGCGTCCGAGCGATCCTTGAAGCGGTCGTTGAGCCCCTCGGAGACCTTCTTCATGTCGAAGACCGAGGTCGAAGGGGCCCCGCCGCCCTTGGTCACCATGCCAACCCGCGTCAAGGCGTGGGCGATGGCCAGGGGCTCGCCGGTGGAGGTGTCGTACCTCGTGGCGATCAGCGCGCCGCCGCGCTGTAGCGTCGGCAAGCGCTTGTAGCCGGTAATCGTGCGCTCGTGCTCAGCTTCTATAGAGTCTGCAATAACTTCTACATAGTCGACGATCTCTTCTAAGCTAAAAGTACCCGTGCAGGGTACCGCCTCATCTGCCCCTCCCATCGGGATCCAGGCATCGAGCGTCTCGTTCCAATTTTTTGCCAGCAAAGATGCCGGCTTATCAGGGACACAATACGGAACCAAATTCGAATGTAGAATAAGTGAATCGTTCCGTATCTTGACTTCCCAAGTCGGATACTCATTGCCAATGCGGTGACCCGGCCCAAGCGACGCCTCGGCGGAGGACACAACTTCATAGCCCAAGGACGTGTAGCTCTTGATGGCGTCGGCCAGATCGGCACGCCTGCCGTCGACCTCGGCCTGGTTGATCTCCGGTACATTGTTGTAGGCTGGCACCGTCGTCGTCCCGCCGTCATAGACGGCGAGATTCCTCACCGCGATCGGGGTCAGGGTGTTGCCGGCGCTGAAGCTGTAGAAGCGCCGAGGCGTCGTGTTAGGTGTTTCCGTCGCCTCCGGGCGGTTGCCCCAGGCCATGCGCGCCGCCGTCGAGGACGCGTCGGGCGTATCGACCAGCTGCGTCACCACCCCGCCTTCCAGCGCGGCGTCGATCGTCGCGATGGTGTGGATCGCCGCGCGTCGCGACGTTTCGTCAGACGTACGTGAGACGACGCCGAAGCTCGATTCCACGTCGACGATGGTCACCTCGTCATAGGTGACGAAGCCGCTTGTGCGCAGGCCTTCATAGTCCCGGGGCTGGGGAATGACCGGCACGTTGACCTGGTCGGCGGACACGACGCCGACACTGTGCAGGGGCGCGAACCGCGAATTGGCCATCTGCGAGACGAAGGCGCCCGCGCTGCTGCTTTCGGCCAGCCACTTGGCGGCGATCTTCGAACGCAGGAGATCGCCCGAGGACGCAGGCTGGGGCGGCACATCGCTCAAGAGCGAGATCAGAGTCGTGTATCCGGCCTTGTCGTAGGCCTGCTCGTCTTCCCACTTGTCGAGAAGGCGGCTCGAGGTCCTGCCCCATCCATGCACGATGGCGGCCGGCGTGAAGATGTCGATCTGCTTGAACAGCGAGGCGTCACCGTAGCCGCCTACGAAGGGATGATCGATCTCGAGTGCAAGTCCGATGGTCATGTTGCCGCCGAACGGGACAGGCGGTCCCGCCTGGAGCTCCACTCCATCCAACATCACGATCGGGATCCACCGAGCGGACGTCGCCGCATCGCCCTCGGGCCGGCTGCCCAGTTCCAGCCGACGGCCGTAGATCTCGTCACTGAAGAAGCCGATATTGATCAGCGACGCGGTCTGACCGTTCGTCGTCGGAACCACCGAAGCCAGCATCAGCTTGTTTCGGAATGGCGTCGGGATCCCCTTCTCCCACGTCGCCGTCGCCGAGTAGTTCGCAGGCTTGGCCAGACGCCAGCCGCCAGCGGGGCGCTCGACGGGCTTGATGCGCCGGCCGCCGATCACGTCGGTGAGGTCCTGCCCCGCCTCGACCTTGGCTTTCAGCGCCGTCTCTAGCGTGGTCGAGTAGAGCTGCAGCTTGGAGGCCAGCGCTTCCTGGTTGAGGTTAGAGACGAAGGGCACGCCGCCGGCGTTGTCCTGCCCCATGCCCGAGGTCGCGGCGTTCCACAGCT
>CBINOL010000233.1:0-4339 GCA_966252285.1 uncultured Caulobacter sp. | reverse complement strand
ATGGACGCGGCCGTGCTCGACCAGCGAGGCGACGGCGATCATCACCACGGCGGCGGCGAGGCACCAACCTAGCCAGGGGGCTTCGAACCACCAGACGACGCGGCCAAGGCCCAGGACCGCGACGACCAGGCCAAGGCCGCCGCCCAGCAGGGCGAAGGTCAGGGCGTCGGTCTTCTCGAAGACGTGGATGCGCACCCCGTGCGGCAGGCGAAACAGCAGCACGGCGGCGAGGCAGGCGGCGGCCAGGCAGGCCTCCAGGGCGTAGAGGCCGTGCCAGTAGGCGGCGTCGAGCAGGCCGGTGGAGATCACCCGGGCCAGCGGCGCGCCCAGCTGCGAGACGCCGACCCCCAGCACCAGCGCCCCCATCCGGAACGAGGCGGGGAAGGCCTGCAGCATGTAGAACATGGCCAGGGCGCTGAGGGCGGCCGCGCCGACGCCGCTGATCGCCCGCAGGGCCAGGGCCATCGGATAGTTGTCGAGGAACAGGTGGGCGAAGGCGGCCACCGTGTAGAGGCTGAGGAACACCAGGGTGAACCGGCGGATGCCGAACTGCTGGCGGTACTTCACCAGCAGCAGGTTCATCGAGATGTTGGTCATGATGTAGATCGTGGTCAGCCAAGCCCCCTGCGTGGGGGTGAGGCCCAGCGAGCCCTGGATGGCCGGCAGGTTGACCGAGATCAGCGCCGTGCCCAGCGAGCCGGTGACCCCGATCAGGACCGAGATCAGGGCGTGGACGATGCGGAAGGGCAGGGGGAAGTCCGGCGTCGAAGGCGAGCCGGGCATCATCGGCCGCTCGTGTGGCAGCCAATCCGGGGTCTGGCCGATCGTCTCGCCGTGCCGGGGCATCGCGCCTCTTGGTGCTGACGGGCTCACTGTGGGATGCGCCGCGCCGTCGGTCAAACGACGTCTGGTCGCAGGCTGGCGGGCGTGACCCGGCTGCGTCTTGAACGAAATTCCTCAGACCTCGGCGCATCTTGACGCTTGCGCCAAATTCGAACGCTTGTAAGGGTTCCCTCGGGGTAAAGGGGATTGAAGTCTTGAGTTCGACCACCGAGATCGCCGCCGGCCAGGACGCCGAGGCGCAGGAAACCGAAGCCGTCACCAAGAACCTGGTGTTCACGGCGGCCGAGCGGCTGTTCGCCCTGCACGGCTTCCAGAACGTGTCGGTGCGCGACATCACCGCCGCGGCGGGTGTGAACCTGGCGTCGGTGAACTATCACTTCGGCTCCAAGGACGCCCTGCTGTTCGAAATCTTCAAGCGGCGCACGGCCGAGCTCAATCGCGAGCGGGCCCGCATGCTGCACGAGGCCAACGACCGCAACGCGGGCGCGCCTCCCGTGCGCGAGATCCTGGCCGCCCTGCTGACCCCGCCGCTGCGCTGGCTGGCCCCCGACCACGAACGCCGCATCTCGCTGCAGTTCCTGATCCGCGCCCGCAGCGAGGGGACCGACGAGATCCGCACCGTGCTGAAGACCGACGTCTCGCACCTGCGCCGCTTCTCCGACGCCCTGCTGAAGGCCCGCCCGGACCTGTCGCCGGAAGACGTCTACTGGCGGCTGCACTTCACCCTGGGCATGCTGCACAACAACCGCTTCGCCGAGTTCGACCGCCTGAACGTGCTGTCGGAAGGCCAGACCAGCGAGGCCGACGTCGTGTCGCTGCTGGAGCGGATGCTTGCCTTCGCCGAGGCCGGGTTCGGGGCGTAACGGAAATCCCTCTCTCAAAGAGAGAGGGATTTTAACCAGCGCGCACCACCTCAACTTCCGATCATCTGCACGAATCACTGGCATGTGAGGAACGATCGCAGGATCCGGGGGTTAGAGTGGCCCCATGGCTCGGCTCGGCATCACCCACGAGACCCGTTACAGCTACGAGCGCCCGGTGGCGTTCGGGCCGCACCGGCTGCTGATCCGGCCGCGCGACAGCCACGCCATCCGCATCGTCGAGGCCAGGCTGGCGACCTCGTTGCCCGGCCAGACGCGCTGGAGCTACGACGCCAGCGGCAACTGCGTCTGCACCTTCCTGCCGGAGGGGCAGGCCGATTTCCTGACCATCACCAGCAGCCTGGTCATCGACCGCTTCCCGGCGCCCCTGAGCGACCAGGCGATCGACGACCCGCACACGGTCTCGCCGATCGTCTACGGGCGCGAGGACCGGGCGGTGCTGGACCCGTTCATCCGCCCGGCCACCGAGGACGCCGACCGGGTGATGCTGCGCTGGCTGCGCGAGCAGATGGAGCGGCCTGACGAGCCGGCGCTGGATTTCCTGCTGCGCCTGAACGCCACGATCCACGATCAGTTCGAGTACCAGGCGCGGTCGGCCGAGGGCACCCAGAGCCCGGCCCTGACCGTGGCGCGCGGGGCGGGCACCTGCCGCGACTTCGCCTGGCTGATGGTCGAGGCGCTGCGGCGGCTGGGCTACGCGGCGATGTTCGCCACGGGCTACATCTATAGCGCCTCGCACGGCGGGATCCGCGGCGCGGGCGCGACCCACGCCTGGTGCGAGGTGTTCCTGCCCGACCTGGGCTGGACCGAGTTCGATCCGACCAACGGCCTGGCCGAGTCCGAGGACCTGATCCGGGTGGCCGCCACTCGTACGCCCGCCGAGGCCCTGCCGGTCTCGGGCACGGTGATTGGCGATCCGGGCCTGTCGGAACTCAGCGTGGTCGTCGACGTGCAGCAACTGGACGCGCTGTGCGAGGCGGCTTGAGTCCGATCAATGAAAAGCGCCGTAGAGGGCGCGTAGAGTGATGTTCAGACGGGAGGCGCCGCCATGATGACCAAGCCGTTCCAGCACCAGAAACCCACGACGGATTTCGCTTTCTCGAAGTCGGAGCCCAAGGCCCAGCACGGCCAGAAGCCCGACAAGGACTGCGTCGACCTGAAGGACGAGAAGCGCTCGTTCGAGCCGCGTCCGGGGCATTGAGGGACGGGCGTAAAATCGCTCGCCCATCCAACACAGCCGAGCTTCCCCGCGAAGGCGGGGATCCAAGCTGAATTCCAGATATGCCGCCAACGCCCCGTGACGGCCGCTGCCTCGGCTTGGGTCCCCGCCTTCGCGGGGATTTAGCGGAGTAGATTGAGCAGAGGCCGCCGGCTCACCCCCGCCGCAGGATGAATTCCAGGTCCTGGATCTCGCCCACCGGGAAGAAGTACTCGCCGGCCTTGGTAAAGCCCATGCGGCCGTAGAGGCGCTGGGCGCCGAAGTTCTCGGACCAGACGCCGATCCACAGCGGGCGCGGGCCGTCCTTTTCCAGCCAGTCCAGCACGGTGTTCAGCAGCAGCGAGCCGCGGCCGCCGCCCTGGTGGTCCTTCAGCACGTAGATTCGTTTCAGCTCGCCATGACCCGGCTCGACGTCGGGGTGGGGCAGGTCGCAGGGCCCGGCCAGGGCGTAGCCGATGGCCTGGCCGTCATGCTCGAGAATCCAGCTGGCCTTTTCGGGATCGGCCAGGTCGCGGCGGGTGCGCTCCAGGCCGTAGGCATAGGCCAGGAAGGTCGCCAGGTCCTTGGGCGGATAGAGGTGCGCGAAGGTCTCGGTGAAGGTGCGCGCCCCGAGGGCCGACAGGGTTTCGGCGTCCTCGGGGACGGCGCGGCGCAGGGTCGTGCTCATGGGCAGGTGATGCCTCGAAAAAGGCGGCGCGGACAAGCCGTGTGACGCGTTCTTGAAATGCGATTGGTCTTATGGCGACCGGCCGACAAAGGGCCTAGGTAGGGGCCGCCATAGCGCGGTTTTTGGGGTCGGCCTCGGGCCGGACCGACCCCCATGCTTGCCAAGCGCGCATGGGCATGTCATGACAACGTTGTCATAGGGTGGACGAAATTGACCAAGAAAAAAGCCGAGAACGGTGAGACGGGCCGCGACGTCCTGGTGCTCCTCGGAGGGGCCGGCGACCTGGCCCTGCGGATGCTTCTGCCGTCGCTGTATTTCCTGGAAGTCGACCGGCTGCTGCCGCGCGACCTGCGTATCTTCGGCGTCGCGCGCGGCGACCTGGACGGCGCGGGCTACCGCAAGCTGGTGCGCGAGCACCTGGGCAAGCGCGCCAATGTCGAAGAAGCCGCCTGGGAGCGCCTGGCCGCCCGCCTCGACTACCTCTCGGTCGACATCACCAAGGAGGAGGGGGCCAAGGCCCTGGCCGGCAAGATCGGCGCCCACGACTCGCTGACGGTGTTCTTCGCGGTTTCGCCCAGCCTCTATCCGTCCGCCTGCCAGGCCCTGCAGGCCGCCGGCCTGACCGGCCCGTCGACGCGCCTGGTGCTGGAAAAGCCGATCGGCCGCGACCTCGAAAGCTCCAAGGCCACGAACGCCGCGGTCGGCGCCGTGGTCGACGAGAGCCAGATC
>CBINOL010000232.1:0-4459 GCA_966252285.1 uncultured Caulobacter sp. | reverse complement strand
CGCAAGCGTCAGAAGGTCGTCGAGCTCAAGGAAATCAAGCTCCGTCCGAACATCGACAAGCACGACTATGACGTTAAGGCCAAGTCGATGTTCCGCTTCTTCGAGGAAGGCGACAAGGTGAAGGTCACCCTGCGCTTCCGCGGTCGCGAAATGGCGCACCCGGAACTCGGCATGAAGCTGCTGCAGCAGGTCAAGGCCGACTTCGACGAGGTCGCCAAGGTCGAGTACGAGCCTCGCATGGAAGGCCGCCAGATGATCATGATCCTGGCGCCCCGCTAAGCTTAGGCCCTATCTTCGAAGACGCCCCGGCCTCGCCGGGGCGTTTTTCGTTTCTGGTTCGCCCCGATGTCACAGCCCGCCGCCAAGCAAGATCCCCTCTCCCTGGACCCCGGCCTGACACCCAAGGCCTGGCGCGAGGCCTTCGCCGCCAGCGGCCGGCTGCACGTGCCGGGCTTCCTGACCGCCGACTCGGCCGCGCGCCTGCATGCCGCCCTGACCATCGATACGCCGTGGAGCGGCGTGGTCGGCGTGGGGACCAAGCTCTGGAACCTGCCGCTGGACGGCCCCGGCGCCCTGTCGGCGGCCGACGACGCCGCCCTCGACCGCCAGGTGGCCGAAGAGACCCGCGCCGGCTTCGGCTTTCGATTCGACAATTTCCGGGTCAGCGACGAGGTCGAGGCCGGCCGTCGCGAGGGTCGGCTGCTGGAAGCCGCCTACGACCTGATCAACGGTGAGGCCTTCCTCGGCTTCGTGCGCGACCTGACGGGCGACGATCGCCCCGAATATTGCGACTGCCAGGCCACCCGCTATCGGCCGGGCCACTTCCTGACCGAGCACGACGACCACGCCGACGGCAAGAACCGGCTCTACGCCTACGTCCTGAACCTGACCCCGCAGTGGCGCAGCGACTGGGGCGGCCTGCTGCTGTTCCTCGACGGTGACGGCCACGTGGCCGAGGGCTACACGCCCAGCTTCAACGCCCTCAACATCTTCCGCGTGCCGCAGAAGCACGCCGTCAGCCACGTCACGCCTCAGGCGGCCGGGCCGCGCCTGTCGCTGACCGGCTGGATCCGCACGCGCGGCTGAACTCAGCCGGCGGCCCGCGCTGACTTTGGCGGCGTCGGGTGATGCCGTCGCCAGACGCGGCGCAACTGGCGGGTCGAGGCGAAGCCGGCCCGCTCGGCGACGCTTTCCATGTCCAGCCTGGTCGCCGACAGCATCTCGCTGGCCAGGGCCAGCCGCAGACGGTTGACGTAGTCGGTCAGGTTCATGCCGGCGTGGGCGTTGAACAGCCGCGACAGGTGGCGCGGACTGGCGGCGGCCAGATCGGCCAGCACCTCCAGGCTCCAGTCGCGGGTCGGGTCGGCGGCGATGGCGTCCTGGACCCGGTGAACGGCCGGGTGGACGTGGTTGCGCCCCTCCAGCCACGGCGACAGCTGCGGATCGGAGGGGCCGCGCCGCAGATAGACCACCATCTGGCGGGCGATCGACACCGCCAGGGCCGGCCCGCGCAACCGCGCGACCAGATGCAGCATCAAATCGACGCCCGAGGTGATCCCCGCGCTGGTCAGCCGCTCGCCGTCCTCGACGAACAGGCGGTCCTCCAGCACCCGGGCGCTGGGCGCCAGCCGCTTCAGGTCGTCGATGCAGACGTGGTGGGTGGTGCAGGCCTTGCCGGCCAGCAGCCCCGCCCGCGCGGCCAGCAGCGCCCCCGAACAGATGCAGGCCAGGGTCACGCCCGGCCGCACGACCCGGGCCAACCAGGCGACGATGGCGTCTTCGTCGGCGGCGTCCCGGTCCGTCGAGCCAGGACCGCCCAGCACCTGGTCGACATTGCCCGAGACCACGACCATCGCGCCGTCGGGCAAGGCGTCGGGCAGCGGCGCCAGGTCGGCCAGGGCCAGGCCGACCGAACTGTCGATCGTCGGCCTGACGGCGACGTAGACGACCTCGAAGCCCGGCTCGCCGGGCTCCATCGCCGCCCGCCGCAGCACCTCCATGGGCCCGGCCACGTCGAGCAGCAGGGTGCGCGGCGGCAGGACGACATAGACGGGAATGACGGCGGGCGACGGGTCGGTCATGCGGCTTCGAGGGCCTCTTCGACGGTGGCGATGCGGGCGAAGCGCTCGTGCAGGACGAGCTCGGTGCGGGCCTTGATCTCGTCGACGCCGAACACCCGGCCGTGGCGGTCGGTCATGTCGAAGGTCAGGGTGGCCTCGGTGACGTAGTCGACGGCGAAACCCAGGTCCGAAGCGTGGCGCGTGGTGGTCTCGCAGCATTGCTCGGTGCGGATGCCGCTGACGATGATCTTGCCGATGCGGTTCTGGATCAGCCAGACCAGCAGGCCGGTGCCCACCAGGGCGCTGTGGCTGGGCTTGTGGAAGGTGACGTCGGGCGCCAGCGACAGGCCCTCGACGGTGCGCACGTGACCCGAAGCCAGGCTGAAGATCCCCTCGGCTTCGACGTGCAGGATCTGCACGACCGGCAGGCCCTTGGCCTTGGCTCCGTCGATCAGCGCCTGCTGACGTTCCAGATAGGCGCCGGCGATCGACGGATCCCACGAGGCCCGCTGGCGGAAGGAATCCTGGGCGTCGACGACGATCAGGGCGGTGGCGGCGGACATGTTCGGTAGCTCCGTGGCGATGAAGATGCCGCAGGCTAGCGACCGCCTTCAAGCCGGATAAGGAACCGCGCGGACGAAGAGCGGACAGAAAAAGACATCCTTTTACACTCCCATCAATTGGGAAGGGCGAGCCTCACCGCCCTGCTCCCTCCGATTCCTCCGCACCCGGAAACTGAAATTTCAGTCGCTTTTTCGGACCATCGGGCGTAGAGGAGCCGCCTCGAAGGTTCCCGTCATGTCCATGCCCGCTGCTCCGGCCACGTCGCCGGCGCCCGTCCACAGCGCCCGCGCGCTCTATGTCCTGCTGCTGGTGGTGTTCATCAACCTGGTCGGTTTCGGCCTGGTGATCCCGCTGCTGCCCTTCTACGCCAAGGCGCTGAACGCCAGCCCCTGGCAGGTGACGGCGCTGTTCTCGGCCTATTCGCTGGGCCAGTTCCTGGCCGAGCCGTTCTGGGGCCGCCTGTCCGACCGCATCGGCCGCCGGCCGGTGCTGATCGTCACCATCCTGGCCAACACCGCCTCCTACGTGGCCCTGGCCTTCGCCCCGACCATCGCCGCGGCCTTCGTCATCCGCTTCCTCAGCGGCGCGGCCAGCGGCAACATCTCGACCATCCAGGGCTACATGGCCGACGTCACCCCGCCCGAGAAGCGGGCCGCGCGCATGGGCCTGCTGGGCAGCGCCTTTGGCGCCGGCTTCGTGGTCGGCCCGGCTCTGGGCGGCCTGCTGGCCCATCCGGACGCCGGCCGGCTGGGCTTCCAGCTGCCGCTGCTGGTGGCCGCGGGCCTGGCCGCCACCGCCGCCCTGGGCGTCTTCCTGTTCGTGGTCGAGAGCCGCGCGCCCCGCAAGGACGCCCCGCCCCCGCCGCCCCGTCGCGAGGCCATGAAGGCCGCCTTCGCCCATCCCGTGCTGTCGCGGGTTCTGATGGTGACCTTCGTCTCCACCGCCGCCTTTTCCGGCATGGAGGCGACCTTCGGCCTGTGGACCCAGGCGCGGTTCGACTGGACGCCCCAGCAGGTGGGCCTTTGCTTCGCCGTCATCGGCGTGGTCGCCTCGCTGGGCCAGGGCGTGCTGACCGGGCGCCTGGCCCGTCGATTCGGCGAGCCCAAGGTGCTGACCGCGGGCCTGACGATCATCTGCGTCTCGATGGCCTCGACCCCGTTCGTGCCCAGCGCCGCCTACGTGCCGCTGTTCGTGGGCTTCACCGCCTTTGGCCAGTCGCTGGTGTTCCCGTGCATCGCGGCGCTGATCTCGCGCGCCACCCCGCCCGACCAGCAGGGCGCGATGCTGGGCCTCAACATGGCCAGCGGCTCTCTGGCGCGGATGAGCGGCCCGATGCTGGCCGGTCCGCTGTTCGGCCTGGCCACCGGCGCGCCCTACTGGGTGGGCGCCCTGCTGACCGTTCCGGCCGTCGTGCTGGCGGTGACCGTGGGCCACCGGGCCAAGGCCGCGCCCTGATCGGACTTAAGAGTCCGTCGGGCCTTGCTTTTCTGCCGGGGCTCCAGTATTCACCCCGCCTTTCCGGAACCGCCTGGCCAATTTGGCATGCCATGGCGGTTCGTCTCGCTATCCAGAGGACGGGGCCGTTAAACGCTCCGACGCGAAATGCCTAAGTTGAAGACGAAGTCGGGCGCCAAAAAGCGCTTCAAGATCACCGCCACGGGCAAGCTGAAGGCCGGCGTCGCCGGTAAGCGTCACCGCCTGATCGGCCACAACGGCAAGTACATCCGCCAAAACCGCGGCACGAAGGTGATGAGCGAGGCTGACGCCAAGATCATCCGCACGTACCTGCCCTACGGCCTGTAAGAGGAGCGCTGACACATGGCTCGCGTTAAACG
>CBINOL010000231.1:0-4505 GCA_966252285.1 uncultured Caulobacter sp. | reverse complement strand
CCCCCTCTGGGGGAGGTGGCCCGGAGGGCCGGAGGGGGCCAGCGCCCCATACAAATCCCGAATATTGACTTCACATCCCATCATGCGAGCAATGCGCCCCCACAAGGGCGACGAACGCCCGGCATCGGGAGACGCGGCATGGCCATCGTTCAGACCACCCGGCGGACGGCGCTGGGCGTAGGCGTCCTCGCCCCGCTGATCCCTGGCCTGGCCATCGCCAGGCCCTTCCCTCGTAAGCTGGTCCGGCCGACCGCGCCGTTCGACATGCCGTCGATCGGCGTGCCTGACTTCTCGCGCGCGAAACGCTTCGCCATCACCGCGTTCGGGGCCGAACAGGGCGACCAGGGCAAGACGAGCGCCGCCATCGCCGCGGCGATCACCGCGGCCAACGCCGCCGGCGCGGGCGTGGTGGTGATCCCCGAAGGAACCTGGCCGACTGGGAAGGTGCATCTGAAGAGCAACGTCGCCCTGCACCTGGCCAAGGGCGCCACCCTGCTGTTCTCGGAAAAGCCCGCCGACTACCTGCCGCCCGTCCAGACCACCTGGGAGGGGCTGGAGTGCTGGAACTACTCGCCGCTGGTCTACGCCTTCGAGTGCGAGAACGTGGCGATCACCGGCCCCGGCCGGCTGAAGGCGAAGCTCGACGTCTGGCGCGAGTGGTACAAGCGGCCCAAGCCGCACATGGACGCCCTGGTGACGCTCTATCACCAGGCCGCCAAGGGCGAGCCGGTCGATGCTCGCCAGATGACGGCCGGCGAGGCCAATCTGCGTCCGCAGTTCATCCAGTTCAACCGCTGCCGCCATGTGCTGATCGAGGACGTCAGCATCGAGGACAGCCCGTTCTGGGTGATCCACCCGTTCCTCTGCACCGACGTCGTCATCCGCCGGGTGAAGATCCGCGCCCACGGCCACAACAACGACGGCGTCGATCCTGAGATGAGCCAGAACGTGCTGATCGAGGACTGCGTGTTCGACCAGGGCGACGACGCGGTGTCGGTGAAGTCGGGTCGCGACCAGGACGCCTGGCGCTTAGGCGTGCCCACCCGCAACGTCGTGATGCGCGACTGCCAGATCAGGAACGGTCACCAGCTGATGGCCGTGGGCAGCGAGCTGTCGGCCGGGATCGAGAACGTCTTCGTCGACAACTGCCATTTCGTCGGCGACGGGCCAAGGGGGAACGGGGGCGAGGACGGCTGGGCCGTGCCGATCGCCAACCTGCTGTTCGTCAAGACCAACGAGCGGCGCGGCGGCTTCGTGCGGAACATCCACATGCGCAATGTCAGCGCCACGAAGATCGCCGGCAGCGTGCTCGCGGTCGACACCGATGTCCTCTACCAGTGGCGCACCCTGGTCCCGACCTACGAGCGGCGGCTCACCGCAATCGAGGGCCTGAGGGTCAGCGACGTGCGCGTGGCGCAGGCCGGCTCGGTGTGCAGCATCAAGGGCGAGAAGGACCTGCCGGTGCGCGACGTGGCGCTGCGCAGGGTGACGGCCGGCGAGGTGGCCGGGCCGGTGAAAACGGAGAATGTGGCGGGGTTCAACATAACCTAATCCCTCCCCCTTGATGGGGGAGGGGCAGGGGATGGGGGTGAGTGCGGCGGTCAGGCTCGCTCCGGGTCTTGAACCGCTGTCACCCCCATCCCCGGCCCTTCCCCCATCAAAGGGGGAAGGGAGAAGAAGAGCGGGCCGACAAGGCCCGCCCCTCCCTTAGGGACCTACATCCGCTCCGGCGCTTCCACGCCCAGCAGGTCGAGCGCCAGCTCCAGCTGCTTGAGCGCCGTCTGGGCCAGGGTCAGGCGCGAGGCGCGCACGGCCGGGTCTTCGGCGCTGAGGATCGGGCAGGCGGCGTAGAACTTCGAGAAGCCCTGGGCCAGCTTGTAGGCGTGCTCGGCCACGAAGTTGGGGGCCTTCTTGTCGTAGGCCTCGCCAAGCGCGCCCTCGAAACCGTCCAGCAGCAGGGTCAGATCCCGTTCGGCCGGTTCGGCGACGATCACCGGGCCGGCCTGCACGGCCTGCTCGGCGGCCTTGCGCAGGATGCTCTTGATACGGACGGTCTGGTACAGCAGGTACGGACCGGTCTTGCCCTCGAAGCTGGTGAAGCGGTCGAGGTCGAAGACGTAGGAGGTGCCGCGGAAGTTCTGCAGGTCGGCGAACTTCAGGGCGGCGACGCCGACCTTGTGCGCGGTCTCTTCAAACGCTTCCGGCGACAGTTCCGAGCCAAGGCCGGCTTCGCGCAGGCGCTCGCGGGCCTTTTCGCGGGCCATCTCGATCAGGTCGTGCAGCTTCAGCACGCCGCCGGCGCGGGTCTTGAACGGCTTGCCGTCGGCGCCGTTCATGGTGCCAAAGCCGATGTGCTCCAGGCCGCCCGGCTGGGCGTAGCCGGCCAGGTAGGCGGCGCGGAACACCTGCTCGAAGTGGTCGGCCTGGCGCTGGTCGACGCAGTAGAGGATCAGGTGCGGGTCGAACGACTGGCGGCGATCCAGGATCGTGGCGAGGTCCGTCGTGCCGTACATGGCCGAGCCTTCCGACGACACCACCAGCAGCGGATCGGGGCTTTCGACCTCGATCACCGAGCCGTCGGGCAGCTTCTTCTTCTTGGTCTCGCCGGGGCGGGCCACGCGGACGATGCGGGCGCCCTGGTCCTCGACCAGCAGGCCCTTGTCCTCCAGCTGGCGCACCATCGGCGCGATCAGCGGGTCGGCGTCGCTCTCGCCCTTCCACAGGTCGAAGTCGACGCCCAGGGCGTGGAACTCGCGTTCCAGGGCCACGCGGCTGACGTCGACGAAGTGCTTCCACAGCAGACGGTAGCCGAAGCGGCCGTTCTGCAGGTCGGCCGTCGCCTTGCGGGCGCGGTCGCGATACTCGGCGTCTTCCTTGGCGCGCGCGGCGGCGGCCGGATACAGGCGGTCGAGGTCGGCCAGGGTGACCCGGCCGGCGAACTCGGCGCGCACCTTGGCGGCGTCGGCGTCGGAGAAGTCGCGCGGGGCGTCCGGCAGCTTGTCCATCAGGGCCGCGATGAAGGCGTCCTCGTCCATCACCGCGGTGATGAGCAGGCCCATCTGGAAGCCCCAGTCGCCGAAGTGGGCGTCGCCCACCACCTGGTCGCCGCGGAAGCGGTACAGGCGCTTGATCGACTCGCCGATGATCGAGGCGCGCAGGTGGCCCACGTGCATCGGCTTGGCGACGTTGGGACCGGCATAGTCGACCAGCACGCGGCGCGGCTCGGCCAGCAGGCTGGCGCCGGCGCGCTCGTCGGCGGCGATCTCGTCGGCGCGGGCGGCCAGGGCCGCGGGGCTGACGCGCATGTTGATGAAGCCGACGCCGGCGATCTCGACCGAGGCCAGACGCGGGTCGGCCTTCAGCTGCTCGACCACCTGGACGGCGATTTCACGGGGGTTACGCTTGGCGCTCTTGGCCGCGGCGAGGGCGCCGTTGCACTGGAAGTCGGCCAGGTCGGGCCGGTCGGACGCCGTGACGCGCCCGAAGTCGGGAGACAGTCCGGCGGCCTGGAAAGCGGCCGCGGCCGCCTCGCTCAAGGACCGCTTCAAATCGTTCATTGCTTAGGAGGAGTCCCTGCTTGCTGGGCTTGGGCGGCCTGGCCGGCGTTGACGCGGAAGCGCTTGCCGTCGCGGTTGAAGGCGGCCATTTCCGGGGTGACGTCGAAGCCGATCAGGACTTCGAAATTGCTGCCGCTCGTCGTGGCTTCGGCGCGCGGGATGGTGATGGTCTGCAGCTTCTCGGTGGCGTAGACGCGGTCGCCGCTGGCCGGGAAGGTGATCGGCAGATCGAAATATTCCTTGGCCAGCACCGACTTGTTGCGCTCGGTCACGGCCACCCAGTAGCGGTAGGTCTTGCGGGACTCGGTCGCTTCGGGACCACGGCCCAGGGCGAACAGCACCTCGACCTGCATCTTGATCGGCTCGTCGCTCTTGTAGGCGCAGCCCGAAGACACGCCCTGGATCTCGCCGGTGTAGCCGGTGGAGGCGGCGCTTTCCTTGCCGCCCTTGAACTCGACATAGCGGCTGGCGTCGTACAGCACCTTGACGAAGGGGCACGGGCCGGCGTTGCGCAGCTGGGCCAGCGGGGCCTTGGGCTGGTTCCACTCCTCGTCGCGCTTCTTCTTCTTGGAGCCGTCGTCCTCCTGGCCGCCGCCCTGGCCGCCGCGGCCGCCGCCCTGGGCGTAGGCGCTGGTGGCGGTGACGGCGATCGACAGGGCCATCAGGGCGCTGAAGGCGACGGAAAGCGTGCGGCGCATGAAACGTCCGGTTCGAGAAGGATTGCCAGAAAGGGAAAGGCCCCAACCGGCGTCATGCAGCCTGATAAAGGCATATGCGTGACCTCGCAACGGGCGCACGTTGCAGCTTGGTCGTCAAAACGCTACGCGCGGCACGTCTGGCGCATGGACGCGCGAACGCTTAGGTTCCGCGCCATGACCACGCCCGCGCCGATCCGTCCCCCGGTCCGTCCCAAGCTCCGCCTGTTCCTGGCCAGCCCGCGCGGCTTCT
>CBINOL010000230.1:0-4692 GCA_966252285.1 uncultured Caulobacter sp. | reverse complement strand
GACCCCCTCAGTCGGCTTCGCCGACAGCTCCCCCAAAGGGGGAGCATCTGAGCGCGATAGATCCTCCCCCTCTGGGGGAGGTGGCCCGGAGGGCCGGAGGGGGCTCTACGGCCTAAGCAATGATGTCCGGGGTCACCTGGTCTTCCAGGCGCACGATCTCGTCCTTCAGGGCCAGCTTGCGGCGCTTGAGGCGGGCGATCTGCAGCATGTCGGGCTGGGGGCGTTCCTCCAGGGCCGAGACGGCGTCCGACAGGTCCTGGTGCTCCTCGCGCAGCGTCGCCAGGCGGCGCTCCACCGCGATGACGGTGTCTTCCGAAGGATCGTCGTCATTCATGGACGTTCCTCCTGGGGCCCCTGTCCGAAGGCGGTGATAGATAGCAAAGCCTGACGGCCGGTAAAGGCCTCTCGAGGCTCTTCAGGCGAGGGCGTCGGCAAGTCGCGCCAGAGCCGCCTCGTGCGGCGGATCGCCGGTGGCGCGGGCCGCCGCCAGCAGGGCGCCGTAGACGTCGC
The DNA here is from genome assembly GCA_966252285.1 of uncultured Caulobacter sp. Taxonomy (GTDB): domain Bacteria; phylum Pseudomonadota; class Alphaproteobacteria; order Caulobacterales; family Caulobacteraceae; genus Caulobacter. Next base: position 4,182 of record CBINOL010000230.1, on the reverse strand, counting down.
GCGTGGCGTCGACCGGGCCGCAGGTCGCCTCCAGGCTTTCCATCAGCATTTTCTCGCCGGCCAGTTCGGCGGCCTTGACCTGCTCGCGGAAGGCCTCGCGGGCGGCGTCGTCGATATCGGGACGAGCGGCCTTCAGCGCCCGGCGCACGCCGCGCAGCGGCGCGCCGACCTCAGCGTCCCAGGCGCGGACCAGGGCGGCCGCGCGCGGCAGGTCGACGGGCCGGCCCTCCAGCGCCGCCCAGGCGGCCCACAGCAGGAACGGCACGTTCTGGCCGTGGGCGTCCTGCAGGTGCAGGCATGCGACTGCGACAGGCTGTCGCGCATAGACGGAAAGAGCCCAGTCCCAGAACCGCATGGCCGTTAATTTTCGTCCGCTTCGTTGACCGTTCCGCCGACCGTCGGCAGGTCCTCGCCCCAGCGCTTCACCGGGCCCCAGGTGAGGCCGAAGAGGTCGAGGGCGCGGCCCACCGACTGGTCGACCATCTCCTCGATCGAGGCGGGCTTGGCGTAGAACGCGGGAACCGGCGGGGCGATCACCGCGCCCATCTCGGCCAGGCGCGTCAGGGTACGCAGATGGCCAAGGTGCAGCGGGCTTTCGCGCACCATCAGCACCAGCGGCCGGCGCTCCTTCAGCACCACGTCGGCGGCGCGGGTCAGCAGGGACGAGGTCACGCCGGTGGCGATCTCGCTCATGGTCCGCACCGAGCAGGGGGCGACGATCATGCCCAGCGTGCGGAACGAGCCCGACGCGATCGAGGCGCCGACGTCGCCCACGCGGTGCACGACGTCGGCCATGGCGGCGACGTCGCCGACCGAAAGCCCGGTCTCCTGGGTCAGGGTAAGGGCCGCCGACTTGCTCATGACGAGGTGGCTCTCGACGCCCAGGTCGCGGCAGGCGGCCAGGGTCCGCAGGCCGTAAAGCGCCCCCGAGGCGCCGGAAATGCCGACGACCAGGCGGGGCTTGGAGGCGGTGGCTGCGGCGTCCGTCATGGTGAATTTTCGTCCGTCACGGGATTAAGCGACGCTGCGTCAAGCGCTGCTGGTTGCAATCATATGTGATCTGACAGTCCGGGCCAGCGGGTGTTCACTCCTTCGGTCAACAGCCCAAAAGGAGGCCGAACCGATGGCCATCGAATCCCGTATCCGCGAGCTGGGGTCCCGTCACGAGAACCTCGACCGCACGATCCAGGAGGAGACCAACCGTCCGGGTAGCGACGCCACCAGGCTCCGAGAGCTCAAGCGGCAGAAGCTCAGGCTCAAGGAGGAGATAGAGGGACTTCGAGCCCGGCTCCACTAGAGCCTGCCTGTTTCCGGCGGAAGGTCGGAAACCCAAGAGCAGGCTCGTCCCAAGAACATTTGGAGCGTGGTGAGACACGTTCCGGCCGAAAGGCATAGAAAAGGCCCATCCGAGCGTCGGATGGGCCTTTTTGCTGTCCGTTTCGGACGAGGATCAGTCCTCGTCGTCCTCGTCGTCGACATTGCCCGAGAACGAGCCGAACACGTCTTCGGCCTTCGGTTCGGCGCGCGAGGCGCGGATGTCGCGCTCTTCCTGCTCTTCCTCGGTGAGGTAGGCGGTTTCGGCCGCCGGGCGCAGGGTGGGATCTTCGGCGACGATGCCGCGCTTGGCGTCGTCCTTGGCCTTCTTCTCGGCCGCCTTCTTGACGAGGGCGTCGAGTTCCAGCTGGCCGACGAGGCCCAGGGTCACCGGGTCGACCGGCTTGATGTTGGCCGCGTTCCAGTGGGTGCGGTTGCGCACCTGCTCGATGGTGGCCTTGGTCGTGCCGAGGATCTTGGAGATCTGGGCGTCGGTCACTTCCGGGTGGTGGCGGATGAACCAGGCGATGGCGTCCGGACGGTCCTGGCGACGCGACACCGGGGTGTAGCGCGGGGCCTTCTTGGCCGGCTTCAGGAGCTCGGCGTGACGGCTGACCTGCGCCTTCATGCGATAGTTCGGGTTGCCCTGGGCCTTGTCCAGCTCTTCGCGGGTCAGCTGGCCGTTGCCGATGGGATCGGCGCCGCGGATGTCGCGCGCCACTTCGCCGTCGGCGATGCCGCGAACTTCCAGCGGGTGCAGGCCGCAGAAGTCGGCGATCTGCTCGAAGCTCAGCGAGGTGTTGTCCACGAGCCAGACGGCGGTCGCCTTGGGCATCAGGATCTCGGACATGCGGTCCTCCAGAAATGACGGCGCCCGACCTTTCGGCCGGGCGGGGTTGTTCAACACCGAGCTATAATGCGGTTCTGAGCGAAAGGGAACGGGGATCGATCATCTGTCGTCGGTCTCGGGATCCTCCCCCCGAAGGGGGAGGTGGCCCGAAGGGCCGGAGGGGGAAGCGGCTTCTGACCCGCCGCAACAACTTCCCCCTCAGTCGCACCTCACGGATGATGGATGCCTCAGGCGGTGAGCACCACCTTGCCCACGTGCTCGCCCGCCTCCAGGTGCACATGCGCCTTGGCCGCCTCGGCCAGGGGGAAGGTGGCGTCGACGATCGGTGTCAGCTTGCCGGCCGCGATCCACGGCCACACCGTGCGCTCGACCTCGGCGGCCAGGCGGGCCTTTTCGTCGGCGGGACGGGGACGCAGGGTCGAGCCGGTGATCACCGCGCGCTTCTGCATCACCTTCATCACCGGCACCTCCAGCGTCCCGCCGGCCAGGGCGGCGATGTAGACGATGCGGCCGCCGGTCTTCAGGGCGTCGAGGTTCTTGTCGAAATAGGCGGCCCCGACCATGTCGAGCACCACGTCGACCCCGCCGGCCGCCTTGGCGATTTCGGCGAAATCCTCGGTCTTGGCGTCGACGGCGAGGTCCGCGCCCAGTTCCAGCGCCTTGGCCTTCTTGTCGGCCCCGCGGCCGGTGGCGATGACTGTCGCGCCGGCCGCCTTGGCCATGGCGATCGCCGTTGTCCCGATACCGGACGTGCCACCATGAATCAAAATGGTCTCGCCAGGCTTCAGCGCGCCATGTTCGAACACGTTGGCGAAGACGGTGAAGACCGTCTCGGGCAGGGCCGCGGCCTGGACGAAATCGAAGCCCTCGGGGATCGGCAGGGCCTGGCGGGCGTCGACCACGGCGTACTGCGCATAGCCGCCGCCGCCCAGCAGGGCGCAGACCTTGTCGCCGACCTTCCAGCGGCCCGCGGCGACCTCGACCTCGCCGGCGACCTCGAGCCCCAGCGTGGTCGGCGCGCCGGGCGGCGGGGGATAGAAACCCAGGCGCTGCAAGAGATCGGGGCGGTTCACGCCGGCAGCATGCACCCGGATCAGGATCTCGCCGGGGCCCGGCGTGGGGCGCTCCACCTCTACCGGGCGCAGGGCGTCGGCCGCCCCTTTTCCGCCCTCGATCTCGATTGCGGTCATGGTCTGGGACATCGGCCTGTCGCTCCGTCGCGCTTGCTTTGGGCCCTAGGTAGGCGTCTCATGTCCGGTCGGAAAGGGAGGTCATCCATGATCGAAGAGCCGGTCGAGCCGCGCGCGTTCCGCGGCGACGCGCTGAACACGGCCACGCACGAGGATCTCGAGATCTACGGCGTGCGCGAACTGGAAGAGCGGATCGAGGCCCTGGAAGCCGAGATCGCCCGCACCAAGGCCCAACTCAGCAAGAAGAAAGCGGGACGCGCGGCGGCCGATGCGCTGTTTGGTCGCCTAGACTAACGAAAGGTTTACGCTAGCAGTGGACGCTGATCGTGCGCCTGCCGGTCGCACCGATTCGGGCGGTCGCGAAACGGGACGTTAAGACTTGGCACGGGGGTTGCAGTCCACCCCCACAAGCGAGACGTCCTCGCGGCCTTTGGGGCATTGAGTAGACATGACCGATCCGAACGCGTCCACGGCCCCCTGGCGGGCGGGAGTCATCCAGGACTTCGCCCGCTCGGAATTGTTCGACCGCACCTTCGACGAGGGCATGCTGCTGGTCGAGGAGACCGCGGCCTATCTCGACGGGGCCGGCCGTCACGACAGCAAGATCCTCTCGCGCAACGCCGCCCTGGCCTATGCGAGCGAGAGCATGCGCCTGACCACCCGCCTGATGCAGGTGGCCTCGTGGCTGCTGGTGCAGCGCGCGGTGAAGGAAGGCGAGATGGCCCCCGAGGCCGCCTGCGCCGAGAACTACCGTCTGGCCCTGGAGGCCGGCGAGCAGCAGGCCGCCGTCGAGGACCTGCCCTTCGGTCTCGTCAGCCTGCTGCAACG
>CBINOL010000229.1:0-4726 GCA_966252285.1 uncultured Caulobacter sp. | reverse complement strand
CAAAGCCGACTGAGGGGGCGCCCCTACCCCGGCCGCGGAACCGGCGAGGGCAGCGGCTCGGGATTGGGCGCCGGCATGGTCGGCGGCGCCAGGTCGGGGAGCCTCAGGTCGGCGATGTCGGGCCGCACGACCAGCAGGCCCGAACGCCAGACGGCGTAGACCAGCAGGGCGACAAGAACCAGAACCGCCAACAGCGCGGCGCCGCTCCAGGCCCCTTCGTGATGATGTCCGTGATGGCGAGCCATGCCCGCCTCCTTTCGTCAGCCCGGCGACTTGGGCGCTTCGGGCAGCTTGGGCGCGTCCGGCAGCTTCGGCGCGGTCGCGGTGATGTCGACGTCCACCGACTTCTTCTGGGTGAAGCCGCCGGAGAACATCATGAAGGCCAGCACCGCCACGACGACCACCAGGGCGCCGACGATGAAGGCCAGGCCGCTGTTGCCCCCGCCCGACTTGCTCTCTTCCGCCATGTTCCTGCTCCTGTTTCGTCCCTGCCGTTCAACGGGAGGGCCGCGGCCAGGGTTCCGCAAAGCCGCCTCTGGGGCTTAAGCCTGGGGAAGTTTGTGCTACATATGTTCCCATGTCTTCCGGTTACGACTCGACCGACCCGTTCGGCGACCTTCCCGCTCCGCGCATCTCCGACCTCGCCCGCCCCCAGGGTCCCGGCGGCGGCGGCCCCGCGCCCGACTATCTGAGCGGCCTCAACACCGAGCAGCACGAAGCCGTCGTCACCACCGAGGGCCCGGTCCTGGTGCTGGCCGGCGCCGGCACCGGCAAGACCCGCGTGCTGACCACGCGCCTGGCCCACATCCTCGCGACGGGCCGCGCCCGGCCGTGGGAGATCCTGGCCGTCACCTTCACCAACAAGGCCGCCCGCGAGATGCGCGAGCGGATCACCCACATCATCGGCCCGGAAGCCGAGGGCCTGCGGTGGCTGGGCACCTTCCACTCGGTGGCCGCCCAGATCCTGCGCCGCCACGCCGAACTGGTGGGGCTGAAGTCGAACTACACGATCATCGACACCGACGATAACGAGCGGCTGCTCAAGCAACTGATCGAGGCCGAGAACATCGACGCCAAGCGCTGGACCCCGCGCATCCTGTCGGGCCTGATCGACGCCTGGAAGAACCGCGGCTGGACGCCCGACCGCGTGCCGCCCAGCGAGGCCGGTGAGTTCGCCAACGGCAAGGGCATCAGCCTTTATCGCCAGTACCAGGAGCGCCTGCGCATCCTGAACGCCTGCGACTTCGGCGACCTGCTGCTGCACAACATCACCATCTTCACCGGCAATCCCGACGTGCTGGCCGACTTCCAGCGGCGCTTCCAGTACGTGATGGTCGACGAGTACCAGGACACCAACGTCGCCCAGTATCTGTGGCTGCGCCTCTTGGCCCAGGGTCGCCAGAACGTCTGCTGCGTGGGCGACGACGACCAGTCGATCTACGGCTGGCGCGGGGCGGAGGTCGACAACATCCTGCGTTTCGAGCGCGACTTCCCCGGCGCCAAGGTCGTGCGTCTGGAGCGCAACTACCGCTCGACCGAGCATATCCTGGCGGCCGCCTCGACGCTGATCACCGCCAACAAGGGACGCCTGGGCAAGACCCTGTGGACCGACGAAACCGGCGGCGAGAAGGTCAAGGTTTCGGGCGTCTGGGACGGCGAGGCCGAAAGCCGGATGGTCGCCGACGAGATCGAGAAGGCCAAGCGCGCCGGCCGCAAGTACAGCCAGATGGCCATCCTGGTGCGGGCCTCGTTCCAGATGCGCGCCTTCGAAGAGCGCTTCGTGATGCTGCAGATCCCCTACAAGGTGGTCGGCGGCCCGCGCTTCTTCGAGCGGGCGGAAATCCGCGACGCCCACGCCTACCTACGCCTGATCCAGTCGCCCGACGACGACCTGGCCTTCGAGCGCATCGTCAACACGCCCAAGCGCGGCATCGGCGACACCTCGGTGCAGAAGCTGCTGCAGATCGCCCGCGTCGAGGGGATCTCCACCGTCGAGGCGGCCCGGGTGATCATCGGCAGCGACGACCTGCCGGCCCGCACCCGCACGGCGCTGTCGAACTTCATCCGCGACCTCGACCGCTGGCGCGCCCAGATCGGGAACATGCACCACCAGCGGGTCCTGGAGATGGTGCTGGAGGAAAGCGGCTACACCGACGCCCTGCGCCTGGACAAAGGCCCGCAGAGCCAGACGCGCCTGGAAAACCTGAAGGAACTGGTCCAGTCGATGGGCCAGTTCGACAGCCTGGAAGCCTATCTGGAGCACGTGTCGCTGGTCATGGACCTCGACCGCGAGGCCACCGGCGACGCCGTCTGGATCATGACCCTGCACTCGGCCAAGGGCCTGGAGTTCCCGCTGGTGTTCCTGCCCGGCTGGGAGGAAGGCGTGTTCCCCAGCCAGCGCAGCATGGACGACAAGGGCGAGAAGGGCCTCGAGGAAGAGCGGCGCCTGGCCTATGTGGGCATCACCCGCGCCCGCGAGGAAGCCCGCATCAGCTTCGTGGCCAACCGGCAGGTCTATGGCCGCTGGACCTCTCAACTCCCCAGCCGCTTCGTCGACGAGCTGCCGCTGGAGCACGTCGATGCGGGGTCGGAAACCGGCTATTACGGCGGCGGTCCGGGCATGCAGCAGACGGTGTCGTCGCGCTGGGACGATCCGGGCGTCAGCGCCTTCCAGAGCGGCAGCTACGACAGTCCCGGCTGGAAGCGGGCCCAAGACCGGGTGCAGCAATCGGCGCGCGGCGGCTTCGCCGAAAAGGGCGGCGGCCACGCGGCCTGGCGCGGCGGCGGCTCGGCCGCGCGGGCCAAGCCCATCGAGGGCGAAGGCCGGCTAGTGGCCGTCTCGGCCCCGACCAACAGCGCCTACAGCCGCGGCGACCGCGTGTTCCACGTCAAGTTCGGCTACGGCCACGTGGCCTCGATCGAGGGCAACAAGCTGACCGTCAATTTCGACAAGGCCGGCGAGAAGAAGGTCATCGACAGCTTCGTCGAGAAGGCCTGATGGCGGCGGGGGCCAGGCGCGGGATCAATCCCGACAGCCCCCTCGCCCGGCTGATCGCCGGGCCCATGCGGCCGGGCCGCCTGACCTGGATCGGCCTGCGTCCGGCCCGACGCGCAGCGCTGGTTTCCGTCGATCGGGCGGAGATCACGGTCGAGGCCGGTCTGGTCGGCGACCACTATGCCGGCCGTCCCGGCGGGCCGCGCCAGGTGACCCTGATCCAGGCTGAAGACCTTGTCGCCATCGCCGGCTTCCTGGGCCGCGACGAGCCCGCCTCCCCCTTCGACCTGCGCCGCAACCTGGTGGTCGAGGGCATCAACCTGCTGGGCCTGGCCGACAAGCGCTTCCGGGTCGGCGGCGCGCTGCTGGAAGCCACGGGCGGCTGCCACCCGTGCAGCCGCATGAACGAGATCCTCGGCGAGGGCGGCTACAACGCCGTACGCGGCCGCGGCGGCCTCACCGCCCGGGTGATAGAAGGCGGCGAGATCGCGGTGGGAGATACGGTGACGGTGGAGGGGTAAACGGCGCAGGCTTGCAGCCACCCGAAAAACCGATCATCCCCGCGAAGGCGGGGATCCAAGCCGAGTGCGCAGAGGATCCGCGTCCTCGCCTCATCCTGGAATTCAGCTTGGACCCCCGCCTGCGCGGGGGTGCTCGGTGGGAAATGGGCTCGGCTTCGGGGGAGCCTTACGCCCCTCCCCCTATGGCGTGATCGTCACCACCACGCGCCGGTAGCGCGTCACTGGCGGGGCGCCCTTGTCGGTCACCGCGACGATGAAGTGCGCTGTCTCGGGCTTGCTCACCGCCGGCGCCTTGAAGGCGGAGCGATAGACGTTCTCGGCCCCCGCCGGCGCGATCGGGCTCGTCCAGCTGCCGACCTCCGGATAGTGGAACCACAGGAAGCTCAGGCTGTCGCCGTCGGGATCGGTGCTGGGCTCGGCGCTGAGCACGAAGGTCTCGCCGGCCTTCACCGTCAGGTGGTCGGCATGGCCCAGCCGCACGATCGGCGGATGGTTGGCCTTCTCGTACGGCAGGGCCGTCCAGCCGATGCGGGCGGCGAAGTCGTTCTGGTAGGCGTCACGCCAGCGCCAGAGGGTGACGCGGAAATCCTCGAAGCTCTGCTTGCCCGCCTTGATCGGCCGGCCGTGCGCGGCGGGCTCGTAGGGGGTGTAGCGGTCGACGGCGTTGGTCCAGATCGGCCGCGTCTCCGGCTCGACCGGCACCCCGCCGTTGAAGCCCTTGGGATCGGTGTCCTCCAGCTTCGGGGTGTAGAGCCGATAGCGACCGCCCCAGCCGCCCCAATCCGGACGCTCCGGCGTGTTGAGGCCGTTGGGGATCAGGCCCAGGAAGGCCGGCGTGTCGCCCTCCATGCCGTAGGCGACATCGGGATAGGCAGCGCCGAGCGGACCGTGGCCCTGCTGGATGTTGGCGGCCAGCCAGGCATTGGACACCGTGGCGTTGTCCAGCCCCTCGGCCGAGAAGCCCATGCCCATCCAGGTCGCAGCCCCGTAGCCGCCGGGGCTGACGATGTAGAACAGCTTGGGAAAGGTCTTGCGGATCCAGGCGCCGGTGTCGTCCTGGTCGGAGATCGCATAGACGCGCAGTTTGCTGACCAGGCGATCCAGCTCGGCCGGGCTGCGGGTGGCCCGCAGGGTCGTCAGGGCCTGGGCCAGGGTGTTGGTCCCGCCCCAGGCGCCGATCCACAGCGGACGGGGGTCGGGCCGGTCGAGG
>CBINOL010000228.1:0-4749 GCA_966252285.1 uncultured Caulobacter sp. | reverse complement strand
CCGTCATGAGCCCGCGTACGGTGATCACCTGGGCCCAGAACGCCGAGATCTTCGACGGCGACATCGGCCTGGCCTTCCGCCTGACCTTCCTCAACAAGTGCGACGAGCTGGAACGCCCGACCGTGGCCGAGTTCTACCAGCGCGCCTTCGGCCAGGACCTGCCCGAAAGCGCCGCCCGGGTGAAGGTGGCCTAAGGGCCAGGCCAGCGCTCCGGAAAACACAAAGGCGGCCCCCGCGAGGGAGCCGCCTTTTTTCTTGCCGGAAAGGCCCGGCCCTAGTGGGTCTTCAGGTCCATGATCGTGCGGTCGCCGTCGCGGGTCATCTCCATGCGCTTGATCGAGCCGGCGGGCAGGTCGCGGGGATGGAAGCCCGCCGGAGCCGGCTGGCCGTCGAGACGGAAGTCGATGTCGCGCATGTCGCCCTTCAGCTGGACGTCGCCCCGGTAGGTGGCTGCGCCCGGCTTGTCCGTGAAGGTCTCGACGCTGTCGGCCTCGACACGGGTCGGCTGGAACGTGGCGCCCGACGGCAGGGTCAGGGTCGGCAGCGACACCGAGCGCTGGACCTCGGCCTGGGGCTTGGCGTGGCGGGCCTCGTCGGCCAGGGCGTTGGCGCCGACCACGCCGCCGCCGGCGGCCAGCAGGGTCAGCAGCGCGACGCCGAGGCGGCGGGCGCCGGAGACCGGGCCGGCGGGACGCAGGATGGCTTGAAGTCGCATGGTCGTCTGGGTCCTTTCTCGGCCGGTGAAGGCCGGTTGCAGTGAAGGGTTGGCGGCGGCCTGGCGCAGCACGTCGACCAGGGCCTGGGCGTAGGCGCGGCGGGTCTCCGGCGCGGCGGCGCCGATGGCGATCTCGTCACAGACGGCTTCGCGGGCCGCCAGCATCCGCCGCCGCAGCGGGATCGTCAGCGGCGACAGCCACAGCAGGCCCGACAGCAGCTCCTCGACCGGCAGGCGCAGGTTGTCACGTCGCGCCAGGTGGGCCAGCTCGTGGCGGCAGACCTGGATCAAGGTCTCGCGCGGCAGGGTCTCGACCAGTCCGGCCGGCAGCAGGATGGCCGGACGGCGCACCCCCGCCAGCAGCGGCTCGGCCACCGCCGCGCCGGCCAGCACCCGCGGCGGCGCCAGACCCATGGCCAGCGCCTCGACGGCGACGGCCTGCTCGAGCTCGGGCGCGCACGGAACGGCGGTCCTGGCCAGCCGCGCCAGGCGGCGGCGGGCCAGCAGCCAGCCCGCGCCCCTCGCCAGGACGCCGACCATCGATAGGACGAGCAGACCGCCGGCGATCCAGGCCGCCGGGGCGGCCCAGTAGCGCGACCGGTCGGCGGCGCTCATGGAGAACTCGGTCAAGTCCACCGACAGCGGCGCGGGCAGCAACACGCGTTGCGGCGCCGGCAGCGGGATCGCCGCGCCCAGCAGGGTGGCGGCCAGCACGGCGGCCGGCAGCAGGAAGGCCAGCCCCCAGGCCATGGCCCGGGCGCGCGGCGCCGGGGTCAGGGCCTCGACGCTCCAGCCGAGCGCCAGACCCAGAAGGCCGACAGGAAAGGCGGCGACGAGGCCGAAGCCGAAAGCGGCCAGCAGCGGGCTCATTTGGCCTCTCCCGTCTCGTCCTCGGCCGCCAGCAGGGCCTGCAGTTCGTCCAGCTCCTGGGCGCTGAGCAGCTGGCTACCGGAGAAGGCCGAGGCCGGCAGCGGGCCGTCGATGTCGAGCAGGCCGCGCAGGCGCTTCAGCACGCCGCCGATCACCGCCACCTTAGCCTTGCGCGGACGATAGACGGCCAGGCCGTGCACCGCGCCGCGCTCCAGCAGGTCCTTGGCCACCATGCGCTCCAGCACGGTGCGGGTGGTCGAGGCGCTCCAGCCGAGCGTGTTCTCCACCGCCGCCTGCACCTCGCGCACGCTCATCGCGCCGTCGCGCCAGAAGGCCTTCATGACCTCCAGCTCCAGTTCGGATGGATCACCCATGGCATCGACTCCGCTACATCATTAGTGTCGACGCTACATCTGTCGCGCGACGTTGGTCAACCGGCAATTTCACCAAGGCGCCCAACGCGCTTGCCTTGCAGCGGCGGGCGCCCCTAAGGCTTGACGGCAAGCTTCACTGGAGCGCGTCCATGCTCGCCTCGATCCTTCACGGGTTCGCCAATCTGGCCCGCTTTTCCGACCGCGACCCGCGCGAGCGCTTCTGGCCCTACGCGCTGGCCCTCGTGGGCGCCGCTTTCGTCGCCATGTTCCTGAGCTTCGGCGTCGGCTTCGCCGGCAGCTTCCAGAAGACCATCGCCTATGCCGAGGCCCACCCCGACAAGGCGACGGTGACCCGCTCGGGCGGCAGCGTGTCGGTGACCTTCCACGAGCCGGCGCCCGAAATGATGCCCGACATGGCCCCGATGTTCCTGAGCCTGCGCGTGATCGTGCCCATCATCGTGCTGCTGCTGGCCGCCGCCGTGACCCGTCGCCTGCACGACACCGGCCGCTCGGGCCTGTGGGGCCTGCCGCCGGTGGTGTTCCTGGGCATCGGACTGACGCTGTTTCCCGCGATGTTCCAGCGGCTGATGGCCGGCGACGAAAGCGCGACGGGCCTGTTCCTGCCGCTGTTCGCCAACAACATGGCCTACCTGGCCTCGCTGGGCCTGCTGGTCTTCCTGCTGTGCCGTGACGGCAAGCCGGACGCCAACCGCTACGGGCCGGCCGCGTGACCATGAAGATCCTGAGGCTGTCCGGGCTTGTCCTCGCCGCGATCCTGACCGCGGGCTGCGCGCCGTCTCCCGAGGAGGCGACCATGGCCGCCATCGAGGCCGGCGACGTCGCGGCCCTGCGCGAGGCCCTGGCCCGCAAGCCCGACCTTGAGCCGCGCTGCGGCCCCTACGACATCTGCAAGCCGCTGGCCCGCGCCTCCAGTCAGGCCAATCTCGACATGATCCGCATGCTGATCGAGGCCGGCGCCGATCCCAACGGCGTCAACGCCTATGGCGACACCGCCCTGATGGTGGCGGGCGATATCCATTCGGTGCGGGGCGGCCCGGGCGCCGACGCGGCGACCATCCGCGCCTATCTGCTGGCCCATGGCGCCGACCCCAACCAGTTCAACCAGAGCGCCGCCAGCGCCTTCATGGGCGCCGCGGCCCTCGGCGACCTGCCGGCGCTGGCGCTGTGCCTCGAGCACGGCGGCAAGATCAATCTGCAGGCGCCCGAGAGCGGCTTCACCCCGCTGATGGGCGCGGCGCAGTTCGGCCAGGTCGAATCCGTCCGCTGGCTGCTGGCGCATGGCGCGGACCCGTCGCTGAAGGACGCCAGCGGCCGCACGGCCCGGCAGGTGGCGCAGGCCTCGGGCACCCGGCCGTGGCGGCGCTGCTGCCCTAGGTCTCGCGCTCGAACAACGGACATTGTGCCTCCAAGGCACAGGTCTTGCGCCCGCGCGGCACTTGAGCCGGACGGGTCGGACCTACACCTCTGCCGCCTCCATTCCCTTTCCTCCCCGAAAGAGCCCGCCCTGATGTCCGCCCTGTTCACGCCCTTCCGCCTGAAGGACGCCCAGCTTCGCAACCGCATCGCCATCCCGCCGATGTGCCAGTACAGCGCCGAAGACGGCGTCACGACCGACTGGCACCTGCCGCACTACGCCGGCTTGGCGCGCGGCGGCGCGGGCCTGGTGATCGTCGAGGCCACGGCCGTCTCGCCCGAAGGCCGCATCAGCCCCGGCTGCACCGGCATCTGGACCGACGAACAGGCTGAAGGCCTGGCCAGGATCGCCGCGGCCATCAAGGCGGCCGGCGCCGTCCCCGGCATCCAGATCGCCCACGCCGGCCGCAAGGCCAGCGCCAACCGTCCCTGGGAAGGCGACGACCACATCGCCGAAAGCGATCCGCGCGGCTGGGAAACGATCGCCCCCTCGGCCATCGCCTACGGCGCGGGCCTGCCCAAGGTTCCGCGCGAGATGACCCTGGCCGACATCGAGCGGGTGAAGGCCGACTTCGCCGCCGCGACCCGCCGCGCCCGCGAGGCCGGCTTCGAGTGGCTGGAGCTGCACTTCGCCCACGGCTACCTGGCGCAGAGCTTCTTCTCGCACCACTCCAACCATCGCACCGACCAGTACGGCGGCGACGCCCTGGCTCGTGGCCGGTTCATGGAAGAGACCCTGGCGGCTGTCCGCGCCGAATGGCCCGAGAACCTGCCGCTGACCGCCCGCTTCGGTGTGCTGGAATACGACGGCCACGACGAGCAGACCCTGACCGAGTCGATCGACCTGACCCGCCGCATGAAGGCCGGCGGCCTGGATCTGCTGAACGTCAGCGTCGGCTTCACGATCCCCAACACGGCCATCCCGTGGGGCACGCCGTTCCTGGGCCCGATCGCCAAGCGCGTGCGCGAGGAAACCGGCCTGCCGGTCGCCTCGTCCTGGGGCCTGGACGCCCCGAAGCTGGCCGAGAGCCTGGTCGCCAGCGAACAGATGGACCTGGTGATGATCGGCCGCGCTCATCTGGCCAACCCGCACTATGCCTACGAGTTGGCCCAGGAACTGGGCGTCGAACGCCCGACCTGGGCGACCCTGCCGGCGCCGTATGCGCACTGGCTGGACAAGTACCGTCCGGCAGCTGAGCTGGCCGCGGCTGCTGAATAATCACCTTCTCCCATAGGGAGAAGGAGGCCCACGCCGCAAGGCGTGGGAGGATGAGGGGTTAGGAACCGAAGACGGCGTGCCGGCACGACGTCGGGCGCCGTGACCCCTCACCCACCCCGGCGTCGGCTGGGCCCCAC
>CBINOL010000227.1:0-4756 GCA_966252285.1 uncultured Caulobacter sp. | reverse complement strand
TTGTGCCCCACCCCCCCCCCGGTTCTTGGGGGGGGGTGGGGGGGGGGTTTTCCGGGGGGTGGCGGGGGGGGCCCCGGGACGGAGCTCAGCGCCCAGTCTCGCCCCCTCCACCGCTTAGCGGTCCCCCTCCCCCGCATGCGGGGGAGGAGTTAAGATCACCGCCCCTTCCACTCCGCCCTGGTCTGTCCCCAGACCTCATTGGGCAGGTCCTGATACGGCGCGGGCAGGGGGTGCGGTCCCCGGTTCTTCGCGCCCAGCCGTGCGGCCACCTGCTGCGACGGCGTGTTCTGGGGGTGGATGCAGTGGATCACCTCGTCCCAGCCCAGGTGGTCGAAGGCCCAGTCGAGGGCGGCCGTGGCGGCTTCCACCGCATAGCCCTTGCCCCAGGCGCTGCGCAGCAGGCCCCAGCCCACCTCCGTGCCGGGCCAGCCTTCCGGCCGCCAGGGCCCGATGCGGCCCACCCACAGGCCGGTGTCCTTGGCGATCAGCGAGAACATGCCAAAGCCGTTGATCGCCCACGAGCCGGCCATGCAGGCCATGCCCCGCCAGGCGCCTTCGCGGGTCTGGTAGCCGCCGATGTACTGGGCGGCGTCGGCGTCGCCCATCAATTGCGCCCAGCCGTCGAGGTCCTCGGCGGCGGTCGGGCGCAGGATCAGGCGGGCGGTCTCAAGCGTCGGACCGGGCGCGATGGCCATTGTCGTTTCCTCCCGTTGCGCGAAACCCTCGTCCTTCGACAGGCTCAGGAAGAGGTTTTCGAATGTCGTTCAGTCGCCCTCATCCTGAGCCCGTCGAAGGATAGGGGGCGGTTCCTCAGATCACGCAGGCTTCGAGGCCGTCGCGGCGCACCGTGCCCGAGGCCGCGCCGATCCGGCGCGAGCGCTTCTGGACGTAGCGGCCGGGCTTGACCGCCTTCCACTTCAGGGGGCTGGGCAGGATCGCCGCCAGCCGAGCCGACTGGGCGGGCGTCAGCTTGGCGGCGCTGACGCCGAAGTAGCGCTGGGCCGCGGCCTCGGCGCCGTAGATGCCGGGGCCGAACTCGATGGAGTTCAGATAGACCTCCATGATCCGCTGCTTGCCCCAGCCGATCTCGATCAGCACCGTGAACCAGGCCTCCAGGCCCTTGCGCAGGTAGGAGCGGTCCGGCCACAGGAAGACGTTCTTGGCGGTCTGCTGGCTGATGGTCGAGCCGCCGCGCACCTTCTTGCCCTTCTCGTTGTTCGCGTAGGCCTTCTGCAGGGCCTCGACGTCGAACCCGTGGTGCTCGCAGAAGCGGGCGTCCTCGGCGGCGATCAGGGCGCGCGGCAGGCTGGGCGAGACCTTGGACAGCGGCCGCCAGCGGTGGTCCCAGCCCTTGCCCTCGACGGCGCGGATGACCATCAGCGGCGTCGCCGGCACCGGCGCGAAGCGATAGACCAGCACCGCCAGGATGGGTCCGGCCACCAGCACGATGAACAGCGCCAGGAAGATGTTGCGCAGCAGAACTTTCAAAACTTGGGCGCCCCTTGCCTTGACCTAGCGGCGCGATGCTAGCCAACGATCGACGCCCTGTCTCGCGATAGGGCGCGTTGGTTAGGGAGCGCTTTATGCCGGATGCGATGAGTGTTTCGAAAGCGGTGGCCGAGCGGTACTCGGCGCGGGCGTTCAAGGCCGACCCGGTCTCGGGCGAAACGGTGCGGGCCATCCTCGAGGCCGCCGCCCGCGCGCCCTCCGGCGGCAACCTGCAGCCGTGGAAGGTGCACGCCGTCGGCGGCGAGGCGCTGGCCGACTTCAAGGCCAGGGTCGCCGCGCGGCTGGGCTCGCCCGACGAGGCCCAGTACGCGGTCTATCCGGCCAATCTCTGGGAGCCGTTCCGCAGCCGCCGCTTCCAGGTGGGCGAGGATCTCTACGGGGCGCTGGAAATCCCGCGCGAGGACAAGATCGGCCGCCTGCGGCAGTTCGCCCGCAACGCCGAGTTCTTCGGGGCGCCGGTGGGCCTGTTCTTCTCCATCGACCGCAACCTCGGCCCGCCGCAGTGGTCGGATCTGGGCATGTACATGCAGACGGTGATGCTGCTGGCCACCGAACGGGGCCTGGCCACCTGCGCCCAGGAGTTCTGGTCGGCCTATGGCAAGCTGTCGGCCGAGTTCCTGGGTCTGCCGGACGATCACATGGTGTTTTCCGGCATGGCGCTGGGCGTCGCCGACGAGGCCGCGCCGGTGAACCAGTGGCGCTCGCGGCGGGATGATTTCGAGGCCTGGGGCGAGCTGCGGGGGTTCTGAGGACGGGGCGCCTCGGCAGGGAGCGCTTCCATGGTCGGGAGGCCGTGACCTGTTGCGCGGCAAGGCGCCGGCCATCGGAGAAACATAAGTTTCACATCGATGCGCAGGGGTGTTGATCACTTAAGGTTGCGGGTCTAGCGTCGCCAAAAGCGTTGGAGGAAGTGACCCCATGAAGATGATCCTCGCGGGCCTGGCCGCCCTGTCGTTCGTCGCCCCGGCCGCTGCCCAGGAATGGCCGCAGCAGGACTGGCGGGTCAGCAAGATCACCAACATGTCGGCCCAGCTGCCGATCAGCGCCCTTTCCGACGGCGGCGTCAGCATGACCTACCCGGCGGGGCTCTACAGCCCGGAGCGTCGCAACATCCGCCCCGCGCCCGCCGGCCGCCAGAACCTCGCCGTGGACGTCGGCTCGATCCAGCGCCAGGGCAAGGTCGCCCTGGTCCGCTACTTCGTGTGGCCGGAGGACAAGTCGAGCTACACCGAGATCTCCTCGCGGATCGACTGCGGCCGCACCGGCGAGCAGATCAACGCGGTGCGCGTCTATGACGAGGGCTTCACCCTGATCGGCGGCCACGACCAGAAGCTGCGGCGCACCGACGCCACGGCCCGCGCCGTGGCCACCCAGATCTGCGGCGCGGCCCGTACCAATGTCAGCGGCAAGTCGCTGCCGGAAATCGTCAAGGGCGGCTGATCGCCCGAACGGCGCGGACAACAAAAAAGCCCCGGCCGAAAGACCGGGGCTTCTTCATTACGAGGCGAGCGCGCGCTTAAGCGGTCTGCTTGACGCCGGCTTCGGCCAGCCACTCGACGATCTTGCTCTTTGGCATGGCGCCGACCTTCATCGAGGTCATCTGGCCGCCGCGGAACAGCATCATGGTCGGGATGCCGCGCACGCCGTAGCGGGCGGGGGTCATCTGGTTCTCGTCGATGTCGATCTTGGCGACCACGACCTGGTCGGCGAGCTCTTCAGAGATCTGCTCCAGGGCCGGGGCGATCTGCTTGCACGGGCCGCACCACGTGGCCCAGAAGTCGACGAGCACGGGGCCCTCGGCTTGCAGGACGTCTTGTTCGAAGGTGGCGTCGGTCACCGCAACGGTGCTCATGGTCTGGCTCCTGGCTGGCGCGGCGGGTCGGGGGCGATCGCGGCGCTAAATTGATAACAGTGGCGGTTGCGACCGCCTCTTGATCGAAGATGTAGGCGCGGGGGGCGCGTCCGGCAATAACTCAGAAGAGGCGCGAAAGCGCCGCGGCCCGCACGTTTTCTGGAACGACCATCAGTTTGGGACCGTCCGTCCACACGATCGCCGCCTCGATCCGCCGGCCCGGGAAGATCTCGGACAGCACCGCCGCATAGACCGCCATCTGCGACAGATAGGCCGGATCGGCGTCCTCGATGCGGTCGGGCGAGGGCCGGTTGGTCTTGTAGTCGACCACCAGCACCCGCTCGGGATCGACTACCAGCCGGTCGACCCGGCCGGAGATCGCCATGCCCGCCGGCAGCTGCGCGGCGGCTCCGGCCAGCGAGGCCTCGGCGCGAGAGCCCGGGCCGAACACGGCAGCGAAACGGTCGTCCTCCAGCACGCCGAAGGCGGCGGCGGTCATCTCGGTTCTCTGGGCGTCGGTCAGGTCGCGCTCGGCCGCCAGCAGCCGCGCGGCGGCGGCCCGGCGCCCGGCGGGGGCGATGTCGGGCAGCAGCTGCAGCAGCCGGTGGATGATTTCGCCCCGGCGATAGCGGCCCAGGCCCTCGATCCTCGCCAGGGGAGAAGGCGCCGAGCCGACGGTCTCCTCCTCGGCTTCCAGCGCCGAGGGCGCGGCCCAGCGGGCGCCGGCCGAAACCGGTTCCGCGGCCCGCCGGGCCCACTCAGGCAGAAGCGCGGGCGGCGCTTCGGCCAGCTCGGCGGCCGGCGGGGCGGGCAGGGGATCGGGGCCGTAGCGGAGGATCCCGCGTTCCGCGTCGATCGTGCGCACGTCGCCCTCGACCTTGGCATGGGTGAAGGCGGCGCGGGCGGCGGCGTACCAGCCACCGACGTTCTCGTCCTTGGTGCGCGCGTCGATGCGGCCGCACAGCACCAGGCGATCACGGGCCCGGGTGAGGCCCACATAGAGCAGGCGGTAGGCCTCCTGCTGGGCCTTGTCCTCGCGCAGTTTCCGCGCCGCCGCCGAGGCCTCGCAGTCCTGCTTGCCCGAGGCGCACCACAGGAAGCCCTTCTTCTCGGTGGCCAGCAGCGGCGAGCCGCGCGCCCCGCCCTTCATCGTGGTTTCGGGCAGGAAGACGATCGGCGCCTCCAGGCCCTTGGCGCCGTGGGCGGTCATCACCCGCACCTGCCGGCGCACGCCCTCCATCTCGCGCTTGACCACGATGTCCAGCGCCGCGAACTCGGCCACCAGGGTCTCCAGATCGCGCACGCCGCGCGCTTCGGCGTTGGTGATCTGGGCCAGGAACTCGTCCAGGGCGTCGGCGGCCTCCTCGCCCAGGCGGGTGAGGGCGCGAGCGCGGT
>CBINOL010000226.1:0-4757 GCA_966252285.1 uncultured Caulobacter sp. | reverse complement strand
CGCGGCCACATCCCCCTCCGTCGGCTTCGCCGACACCTCCCCCGTCAGGGGGAGGATCTGGACGTCACGGCCGCTTGCGCACCTGCGCATCCACGCTCCATTCCCCGGGCCCGGCGAACACCAGGTACAGGAACACAAAACAGAACAGGATTGCCGCCTCGCCGCCGTTTAGCGCCGGCCAGAAGCCCTGGCTGGCGTGGGCGAGGAAGTAGGCCACGGCCATCTGGCCAGACAGGATAAAGGCCACCGGCCGGGTGAAGAGGCCCAGCACCAGGAGGCCGCCGCCGACCACTTCCAGCCAGGCGGCCGCCAGCAGCATCGGCGGCAGCGGATCGGGCGCGCCGGGCTGCGGGGCGGGGAAGTGGAACAGCTTCATCAGCCCGTGCTCCATAAAGAGCAGGGCGGCGATCACCCGCAGCAGGCTCAGCACCCGCGGCGTCCATACGTAAAGTCGTTCCAAGCGCGTCTCCCGTTCGCTGTCGTTCGAAGAACCGGCCGCCGCGTGGGGCGGCGACCGTAAGCTCTACTGAAACGCGGCGCGCGGGCGCGGGTTCGTCAGGCCGCGGCCTCGGCCATGCGCTGGATGGCGACATAGTCGGTCTTGCCGCTGCCCAGCACGGGCACCTGGGTGACCTTGAGGATCTTGCGCGGCACGGCCAGTTCCGGCGCGCCGATCGACTGGGCGTGGGCCACCAGCGGCGCGGCGTCGGCGGTCTG
The DNA here is from genome assembly GCA_966252285.1 of uncultured Caulobacter sp. Lineage (GTDB taxonomy): Bacteria > Pseudomonadota > Alphaproteobacteria > Caulobacterales > Caulobacteraceae > Caulobacter. Next base: position 4,040 of record CBINOL010000226.1, on the reverse strand, counting down.
GCAGTCGGTCACCAGCACCAGGCGCTCGCCCTTCTTCTTGTCGGGCATCGAGATCACGGCGTGGCGGGCGCTGGGCCAGACGGCCACGGCCAGGTCTTCGGCGGCGGTCAGCGACACCATCTCGCCGCCGATCTTGGCGAAGCGCTTCACCCGGCCCTTGATGGTGATCCACTGGTCGTCGGTCATGGTGACCACGTCGCCGGTGTCGTGCCAGCCGTCTTCCGGGGCGTCGACGCCGCCGTCCTCACGCAGGTAGCCGGCCATGATGTTGGGGCCGCGCACGAAGAAGCGGCCGCCTTCGGCGATGCCCTCGACCGGCTCGATGCGGGTCTCCATGCCCGGCAGCAGGCCGCCCACGGTGCCGGGGCGGTTGTCGGTGGGCTTGTTGACCGCGATCACCGGCGAGGCCTCGGTGGCGCCGTAGCCTTCCAGCACCGGCACGTCGCCGAAGCGTTCCTTGATCAGGGCGTGGGTCTCGTCGCGCACCTTCTCGGCGCCGCAGACGATGAACTGCAGGCCGCCCAACTCGTCGGTCTCCGAGGCGCGGGCGTACTGGTTGACGAAGGTGTCGGTGGCCAGCAGCAGCGAGGCCTTGGCGTCCTTGATCAGCGGCGGGATCTGCTTGGTGTGCAGCGGCGAAGGGTACTCGAAGGCCTTCATGCCCTGCAGCAGCGGCAGGATCACGCCGCCGGTCAGGCCAAAGCAGTGGAACACCGGCAGCGGGTTGAACATCACCCAGTTGGGATCCAGCGGGATGTGCGCGGCGATCTGGGCGGCGTTGGAAACCAGGTTGGCTTGGCTCAGCACCACGCCACGCGGCGCGCCGAAGCTGCCCGAGGTGAACAGCACCACGCCCTTGTCCGAAGGCTTGGCGGGGGCGCGGAACTGGCGCGGGAAGGCCCCGGCGGCGGCGGCGAACAGCTTGTCGGCCAGGCCAATCGTCTTTCGCACGTCCTCCAGGTAGACGACCTTGGCCAGGTCGTCGATCGCGTCGACCACGTCGTGCAGCTTGCCCAGTTCGATGAACTTGTGGGCCGTCAGCACGTGCTTGACGTTGGCCAGCTTCACCGCGGCCTTGATGTTCCGCAGGCCGGCCGTGAAGTTCAGCATGGTGGGCACGCGGCCGAAGGCGTGCAGGGCGAAGAACACCACGACCGCGCCGACGCCCGATGGCAGCAGCACGCCGACGTGCTCGCCGGGCTTGGTCATGGCCGCGACCTTACGGCCCAGGGCGAAGCTCGCCCGGATCAGGTCGGTATAGCTGAGCGGGTTGCGGTCCTGGTCCTCCAGGATCGGCTTCTTCGCTCCGAACTTGTCCTTGGCGTCGATAAGGGCGTCGAAGAGCGCCTTCTGGCCGTCTTCCGCTTTGTAAACAACCGGCATGCCGGCGAAACCTCCCACAAAGACGGTGGTTCCGCCCTCGTTCGATTGAGACCGGACCCTAGCGGCCCAGGCGCGGTTTGCAAAGATCGGTCACGTTTCGTGAGCGAACCGCGTTCTTCAGGTGGTGCGCCGACCCTTGTGGCTCAAGGCGTGGCGGGCTTGGGGCGGCCCGCGGTCCGGATGGTCGTCAGCACAGCTTCCAGCCAAGGCGTCCGCACCGAATCCCGTTCCAGGTGCAGGGCGTGGCGCCCGCCCGGCAGGCGGGTCGGCCGGCAATCGGTCAGGGCCTTGCAGACGCTGTCCTGGGCGAAGGCCGGCGTGACGGTGTCGGCGTCGCCGGCCAGCAGGACGACCGGGGTCTGCACGCGGGAAAGGTCGCGGGCGGTCACGTCCAGCACGTCGTAGAAGGCCGCATACTGGCCAAGGCTCGGCGCGCCCATCCGCAGGTCGGGATTGGCGGTCTGCCAGGCGTGGTTCACCGCGCCGCGCACGGGATCGCCGGTCAGGCCGAGGGCGCGATCGTCCGAGCCGTCGCGCCGCCAGTCCGTCGCGCCGGGCCAGGGCTGCGACGACAGCCGAAGCCGGCGGGCCCATTGCGCCGCCTCGATCAACTGGCCCTTGGGGCGAGGCAGGGCGGAAAGCTCGAAGACCGGGGCCGACAGCACCAGCCCGTCGACCATCAGGCCTTCTTCGACGGCGCGCAGAGCCACCAGGCCGCCCTGGCCCTGGCCCAGCACGGTCAGCGGCAGGCGGCCGTCCGGGCGGATCACCACCTTGACCATCGCCTTGGTCGCGGTGACGTCGGGCGCGTAGCTCATCACATGGCCGCGATCGCGCTTGCCGGCCAGGCGTTCGGAGCCGCCCTGGCCCTGGCGCTCCAGAATCCAGACGACCACGCCCTTGGCGTTGAGGTCGCGCGCGGTCTCGAACCAGGTCTCGGCGCTTTCGCCGTAGTCGGTCAGGATCAGCACCTGGCCGGTCGCCGCGCCGTGCGGGGCCGAGACGCCGTAGCGCTGCACCTTGTCCTCGCCCACCTGGACATAGCCCCAGGCCCAGCCCGCGGGCGGCAGGAACCGGCGCTCCAGTCCCGGCGGAATACGACTGTCGGCGAAAGGCGCGCGCGATCCTTGCTCGCCGCAGGCGAAAAGGGGCAGGGCGAGCAGCAGAACGAGAGCGAAGCGACGCATATACGCCACTCATTTCGCGCCTTTGCGCCGCATGCAAGATCGAGAGCTTGATCCGGAGGCCAAGAAGGCCGATCTAGGCCCACATGGTCACGTTGATCGACACGCTGAAGGCCCGCGGTCCCGAGGATCGCGCCGTTCGCCACCCCGAAAAGCAGAATCGCCCGGATACCCCGGTCCTGCGCAAACCCGAGTGGCTGCGCGTTCGCGCCCCGGGCTCGGGCCAATACAACGAGACCAAGGGAATCGTGCGCGAGCACAAGCTGACCACGGTCTGCGAAGAGGCGGCCTGCCCGAACATCGGCGAGTGCTGGAGCCAGAAGCACGCGACCATGATGATCATGGGCGAGATCTGCACTCGCGCCTGCGCCTTCTGCAACGTCACCACGGGCCTTCCGACCCAGCTTGATCCCGACGAACCGCGCCGCGTCGCCGAGGCCGTCGCCAAGATGGGCCTGAACCACGTGGTCATCACCTCGGTGGACCGCGACGACCTGATCGACGGCGGCGCCCGCCACTTCGCCGAGGTGGTCACGGCCATCCGCGCGGCGGCCCCCAAGACCACCATCGAGATCCTGACCCCCGACTTCCTGCGCAAGGACCGGGCCGAGAACGTGGTCATCGACGCCCGTCCGGACGTCTTCAACCACAACCTCGAGACCGTCCCGCGGCTCTATCTGAAGATCCGCCCGGGCGCCCGCTACTACAACTCGCTGCGCCTGCTGGAGCGGGTGAAGGAGCGCGATCCTTCCCAGTTCACCAAGTCCGGCCTGATGGTCGGCCTGGGCGAGACCAAGGAGGAGGTCATGCAGGTCATGGACGACATGCGTTCGGCCGGCGTCGACTTCATCACCATCGGCCAGTACCTGCAGCCGACCCGCAAGCACGCGGCCATCGACCGCTTCGTGACGCCGGAAGAGTTCAAGGCCTATGAGGCGATCGCCCGGGCCAAGGGCTTCCTGATGGTGTCGTCCAGCCCGCTGACCCGCTCGTCGCACCACGCCGGCGAGGACTTCGCCAAGCTGCAGGCGGCGCGCCGGGCCCTGGACGCCAAAGCCGGCTGATCCCTTGCACCGCCACGTCGTCACCCGGGTGCTGCCTTACGCGCCCGAGCAGCTCTTCACGCTCGTCGGCGACGTCGAGGCCTATCCGTCCTTCGTGCCGTGGATCACGGGCATGCGGACCTGGAACGCGCACGAGAGCGGCGAGGTCAGCAGCCTCGACGCCGAGGCCCAGGTCGGCTTCTCGTTTCTGCGCGAGAAGTTCGCCACGCGCGTGCGCCGTGACCGCTCGGACCTGAGCGTGACCGTCAGTCTGCTCTATGGCCCGTTCAAGCGGCTGTCGAACCAGTGGCGGTTTTCGGCCCATCCCGACGGGACGACCATCGACTTCGTCATCGACTTCGCCTTCAAGGCCAAGCTGCTCGACACCATGCTGGCGGCCAACATGGATCGTGCGGTCGACAAGCTGATC
>CBINOL010000225.1:0-4784 GCA_966252285.1 uncultured Caulobacter sp. | reverse complement strand
GAGAATGGTGGGTGTACAAGGATTCGAACCTTGGACCCGCTGATTAAGAGTCAGCTGCTCTACCAACTGAGCTATACACCCATTCGCGATTCCGAAGCGCTGAAGCGTCCCGGCGGCGAGGCGCGGAACATACGCAATGAATTTGAGAGCGCAAGGACTTTTTCGATGGCCAGGCGAGATATCAGCGGAGCCGTGGATTTCGCCTACCTGGAAGGGTTCGCGATGGGCGACGCCACGGTGATCGAAGAGGTGCTGGCGCTGTTTCGCGAACAGGCCGCGCTGTGGACCCCGCTGCTGACCCCGGAGCATCCCGGCTGGCGTGACGCGGTCCATACGGTCAAAGGCGCGGCGCGTGGAATCGGGGCTGTCGCGCTCGGCGAGGTCTGTCAGCGCGCCGAGGATGGCCAGGCCAGTCTCGACGAGGTGAAGACGGCGCTAGACCGGGCCTTGCTGGACATCGCCGCCTATGTCCACGAGCAGGCGCTCCGGTCGCTGCGGGGCTAGCCCGACGCGCGCCCTGGGTGGCGCTCGGCCATGTAGCGGCCGGGCGAGGCGCCCAGAGCCTTGCGGAACATGGTCACGAAGCTGGGCGCGCTTTCGTAGCCCAGGTCGGCGGCGACCTTCTGGATCGACGCGCCGGCGGCCAGCCATTTGACGGCCAGCACCACGCCCAGCTGTTGGCGCCAGCGCCCGAAGCTCATGCCGGTCTCGCGGTCGATCAGCCGCATCAGGGTCCGCTCGCTCATGCCGGCCTGCCTGGCCCAGGCGGCCAGGTCCTGTCGCTGCGCCGGGGCGGCCATCATCTGGTCGGCGATCCTGCGCAGGCGAGGATCGCTGGGCATCGGCAGGTGCAGGTCCTCGACCTGGGCGGCGGCCACTTCGTCGAGCAGCACCGAGACCAGGCGCGAGTTGGCCCCGCCTTCGTCGTAGAGGTAGGGCAGGTGCGCGGCCCGGGCCAGCAGCTCCCTCAGCAGCGGCGTCACCGACACCGCGCAGCAGGTCGTGGGCAGGCCCGCGGCGACACCAGGATCGATGAAGGCGTTGTAGCCTTCGAGCGCGCCGCTGGCCTTGATCGCATGCAGCGCGCCGCCGGGGATCCAGATCGCGCTGCGCGGCGGCACGATCCAGAGCCCGCCCTCGACCTCGCAGCTCAGCGCCCCGCGCTGCACCAGGATGATCTGGCCCTTCTGGTGCCGGTGGAGGTCGAGCTCGATGGCGCCGGCTTCGTCCATCATCGTTCCGAACACCACGATCGGGCGGGGAACCTCGTCGGGCTCGATCCAGTCGGTTTTCGAAAGCAGCTCGCTCAGGATCGGCATGGCGCGGGTTCCGGGTGGTTGGCGGGATCGAATAGTATTCTGGCAATCCTTCGGAATGACGCCATTGCCGTCCCTGGCTAATCGATCGGTCGGAGGAAGTCGAGATCGCTTCGGCTTCGCGGATAGGAAGGGCTTCGCAATGACCGAGTTGGCCAGCACGAGAACAGGCAGGGCGCCGGGGCGGTTGAGCCAGACCCTGGTCCGCCTGCTGATGCGGCGCGCCAGGGTGGTCTCCACCGAGACGTTGGCCGAGAGCTTTTCGCTGGTCACCCTAGAGGGGCCGGAGCTCGCGGGAGCCCGGTGGGCGCCCGGTCAGAAGATCCAGGTGGCCATGGGCTCGGCCTTCGTGGCGCGCACCTATACGCCGATGACGTGGGAAGCTGAGGGGCGGACCCGCATCCTGGGTTACGCCCATGGTAAAGGCCCCGGCGCCGATTGGCTTCGATCGCTCGAACCCGGCGCCGAATGCGACATCTTCGGTCCCCGGGTCTCGCTCGACCTAGAGGGGGTCCCTGGCCCCCTGGCCATGTTCGGCGACGAGACGTCGATGGGGCTGGCCTATGCGCTGGCGATGCAGGATCCCGCGCGGAGCGTCGCCTGCGCCTTGGAGGTCGCAGACCTCGAGGCGGCCGGCCAGGTGGCCGATCGGCTCGGGCTTTCGAAGGCGGCGCTGTTTCGCAGGCGCGCCGACGACGCGCACCTGGACACGATGACCGAGGCGCTGGCCTCGTTGGCCAGCGTCGGCGCGGCCTTCGTGCTGACGGGGAGGGCGGGGGCCATCCAGCGGGTTCGCACCGGCCTCAAGGCGCGCGGCGTCACGCCGAGGCGGCTCATGGCCAAGGCCTATTGGGCGCCTGGCAAGACGGGGCTGGACTGATGTCCATAACCTGGCGAAGCGTGGGGCTCTTTGGAGCCGACGCCGGGGCGGCGCCGGGTGGCCGGCGGGACGGGGCGACGCCGGCCGAGCCTATACCGGGTTCGGGATCGATTCCGTCAGGTCCTCGAACGCCCCGACCTCGAGCGAGGCCGCTTCCTTCCGAGTGAGGATGCGGGTCTCGTACTCACGGCCGACGAACACGCGGATCCCGCGGTAGCGCTGGCCGCGAACGGCCGACACGGTCTCGGTGCGGATCTCGGCGCCGTAGAGCCGGGCGTTCAGGTAGAGCAGTCCTGGCCGCAGGTCGTCATCGCCCTTGGCGGCGGCCTCGGCGGCCATGTCGTCCAGGAGCTTGTCGATCTCTTGCTTGGTCACGCCTAACCCTTGGTCCGGTCCCAGCTGTCGTATTCGTAGGCGATGCAGCGATCGATCAGGGTGCGCCAGACCGGTTCGGCGATGGCTTCCGACAGGCCGGCCTCACGGGCGGCGGCCTTGACCTTGTCGACCACGTCCTCGATGCGGGCGCGGTCGAACACCTTGGAGCGGTCGGCCTTGATGCGGGCGGCGGCGTCCATGTAGCCCTGGCGCTCGGTCAGCAGGGCCACCAGGGCCCGGTCCAGAGCGTCCACGCCCTGGCGGACGTCGAGCATGGTCTGGCAGTCGGCGGGGGCGAGGCGCTCGTCGACGGTAAGAGTCGTCTTGATCATGCGCCCCTTTAAGCCGGTTTGGCTGCGCCGTTCCAGCCTAGATGCCGGCCCCCTAAATACCGGCCCCGTTGTCGATCGTCAGCAGGGCCGCTTCGTGGGCGGCCGCCTCGTCCTTCAGCCAGGTCACGAAGGCTTTCACCTGCGGCAGGCGGCCCTTCGCCTTGGGGTGGACGACGTAATAGGCGAAGTCGACCGAGGTGGCGATGTCGAAAGGGATCACCAGCCGTCCGGCGTCGAGGTCGGCCTGGGCCAGGGTGCGCTTGGCCAGGGCGATGCCGCGGCCGTTGGCGGCGGCTTCGATCACCAGGCTCGACTGGTTGAAGCGCGGGCCGCGGGCGCCGTCGACGCCCCTGATGCCGCGCGCCGCCAGCCACATGGCCCAGTCCGGGCACGAATCGTCTGCGTCGGGCGAGCCGTCGTGCAGCAGGATGTGGCGCGACAGATCCTCGGGCGATTCCAGCGGATTATCGGCCAGAAGCTCAGGGCTTGCGACGGGCACCACCGTCTCGTTCATCAGGCGGGTGACTTCCAGGCCGGGATAGCGGCCCGAGCCGTAGCGGATGGCCAGGTCCACCTCGCCGGCGGCGAAGTCGACGACCTCCATGCCGGCCGACAGCCAGACGTCCACCTGGGGCTGGGCCTGTTCGAACTTGCCCAGGCGCGGCACCAGCCACTTGGCGGCGAACGACGGGGCGGCCGTCAGGGTCAGGCGGCGGCCGTCGACGGCGGCGGTCAGCAGGGACGCGGCCTCGGCCAGACGATCGAAGGCCTCGCGCAGGGCGGGCAGGGCGGTCTGGGCCGCGTCGGTCAGCAGCAGGCCCTTGGGCGTGCGCTTGAACAGGGCCGCGCCGACATAGTCCTCCAGATTCTGGATCTGCTGGCTCACGGCGCCGGGCGTCACCGACAGCTCGTCGGCGGCGCGGCTGAAGTTCAGGTGGCGGGCCGCGGCCTCGAAAGCCCGCAGGGCGTTGAGAGGCGGAAGGCGGCGCCGTTCGGTCTGTCGTTCCATGAGTTTTACTGAACGCCCCGGCAGAAGTCCTTGTTTGCGAATTGGCCTGCCCGCGACCAGTTTGCAAGCGTTCGCTGATGGATTGGCCCTTTTCATCGGCGAGCGAGAGGCGGGGCGGACCCTAGGGTTCGTCCCGCATTTCTTTTGGATCCAGCGGCGGGGCCATGGCGGCTCGCGCCGCTTTCGCACGTCCGTTGGACGCTTTTAGAGGACCTGGGATCGCGCATGGCGTCGCCCTCGGATCGCAAGGCTGAACCCCGGCTCGTCGCGTTGCGCGGCGGCGAGGGCGTGCGGCCGGTGGTGGGGCGGGTCACGTTGGTAGGTGCTGGTCCCGGCGATCCCGACCTGCTGACCATCAAGGCGCTGAAGGCCCTGCAGGCCGCCGACGTGCTGGTGCACGACGGCCTGGTCTCGGGCGAGATCCTCGACCTGGCGCCCCAGGCCCGTCGCATCGACGTGGCCAAGCGCAAGTCGCGCCACACCCTGCCGCAGGACGACATCAACCAGCTGCTGGTGGCCCTGGCCCGCGAAGGCCTGGAGGTCGTGCGCCTGAAGGGCGGCGACCCCTTCCTGTTCGGTCGCGGCGGCGAAGAGCTTTCAGCCTGCCGTGAGGCCGGAATCGACTGCACGGTCGTTCCGGGCGTCACCGCGGCCCTGGCCGCCAGCGCCGGCGCCGGCGCGCCCCTGACCCATCGCGGCAGCGCCCAGGCCGTCACCTTCGTCACCGGCCACGCCGCTCACGGCGAACCGGATCTGGACTGGACCGCCCTGGCGCGTCCGAACCAGACCGTCGTCGTCTATATGGGCGTGTCGACCGCCAGCTTCATCGCCCAGCGCCTGACCGCCGCTGGCCGGGCTGGCTCCACGCCCGC
>CBINOL010000224.1:0-4878 GCA_966252285.1 uncultured Caulobacter sp. | reverse complement strand
GCGCCGGCGCCGGATATGTCGCCGGCCGAGGTGGCGGCGCCGACGGCGCGGGCGGGGGTCCACCAGGGCGGGAACACGGCGGCGACGCGGCCGGGGTCGCGCGGCGAGGCGCTGGACAACGTTACGGCCAGTAGAGTCAGGATGATCGCGGAGGTTGCGGCCAGTGTCCGACCCAGAGCGTGAAGCAGATCACGCCAGGTTCGAACACGCGACAGGGACAACCTTGATCTCCGGGCAAGCTTAGCCATGGACTGGCGGCTTCTAGGGAGAGGTTTTGCGCATCCGTGGTGTGTGAAGTCTTAAGATCGCGGCCGAGCGTCGCCGTGTCGCAGGCGCTGGCTCGGCCGCGAGTTGCAAGGTTTCTTCCTAGTCGGCGTAGGCGTATTCGCCGCCGCGCTGCAGGGCGGCGCGATAGGCCGGACGGGCGTGGATGCGCTCGAGGAAGGCTTTCACCTTGGGGCGCGAACCGGCCCCGGCGCGCGACACGGCGGCTTCGAGCGGGAAGCTCATGATCACGTCGGCGGCGGTGAACTCGGGGCCGGCGAACCATTCGGACTTGGACAGCTCGCCGTTCCAGTAGTCGATGTGGCTCTTCAGCTGCGGATCGACGAAGCCCGACTGGGCCTTGGCGGCGATGGTCTTGACCAGGCCCTTTAGCAGGCCCGGCGCGCGGGCGGGCAGGGCGGTGAAGACCAGCTTCAGCAGCAGCGGCGTCATGGCCGAGCCCTCGGCGTAGTGCAGCCAGTAGGTGAAGCGAAGGCGCTCTGGCGTTCCGGCCGGCGGAATCAGGCGGCCGTTCCCGTAGGTGTCGAGGATGTACTCGATGATGGCGCCGGTCTCGGCGATGGTCTTGTCGCCGTCGGTGATCACCGGCGACTTGCCCAGCGGGTGGATGGCCAGCAGCTCGGGCGGGGCCAGCATGGTCTTGGCGTCGCGTTCGTAGCGCTTGACCTCGTAGGGAACGCCCAGTTCCTCCAGCAGCCACAGCACGCGCTGGCTGCGCGAGTTGTTCAGGTGGTGGACGACGAGCATGGCGTTTCCCCTATGGATTTGCCCCAGCATGGCGCGGCGACGCGCGCGTCAGTCAAGCCTCGTCACAGCACGCTCTCGACGATGTGGGCGCGATAGAGCACGGCGATCAGGTCGGTCTGGGTGATCACGCCCACCAGCCGGCGGTCGCCGTCGACGACCATGGCCTCGTGGGTCTGGCCGCTGGAGAGGATCGGCAGCAGGGCGGCGATCGGCGTGCCCTCGCGCACCCGGTGGACGAACGGGTCGAGCGCGGCCTCGACCGTGCGGCGACGGTTGGCCTGCAACTCGGCCCGCCGGGCCATGCCGATGACGCGGCCGTCCTCGTCGACCACCGGGGCGGCGCGCAGGTCGTGGCTCTGCAGGAAGGCCAGGGCGCTTTCGGCCGATTGGGCGCGGTCCAGGCGGATGACGTCGCGCGACATCACCTCGCCGCAGCGGATCTGCGAGTGCAGGCGCTGGTGGGCCTGGATCTCGACCTCGCGGAACAGGACGTCGAGGTCCTCGCGGCTGACGTCGAGCAGTTCGCCGTAGCGGGCCAGGGCCTTGTCCAGGTCGCCGGCGTCGTAGCCGATGCGCGAGGCGGGCAGGGGATCGGCCGTGCCGTGGGGGCTCGGCGGCGGGGCCGGCGCCCTGTGCGGATAGGAGCGGCCGACCAGCCGGTTCCAGGCCATGCCGGCGCAGACCAGCAGCACCGAATCCACGGCCACCGGATTGAGCGCGAAGAGGTAGCCGGCCTTGGTCACGGCCGGGCCGCCGATGACGGTGATCAGGGCCACCGCCCCGCCGGGCGGGTGCAGACACCCCAGCAGGATCATCACCGCGATGGCCAGGCCCACGGCCAGGGGGGCTGCGACCAGCGGCTGGTTCGGCAGCAGCATGGCCACCGTGATGCCGATGAAGGCCGAGACGACATTGCCGCCGATCACGCCGCGCGGCTGGGCCAGGGGGCTGGCGGGGACGGCGAAGATCAGCACCGCCGAGGCCCCGATCGGCGCGACCAGCAGCGGGTGCAGCCAGTCGCCGCCGCCGACCGCGAAGCGTCCCAGGAGGCCGGCGAACAGCAGGCCCAGCAGCGCGCCGCCGCCGCCCTTCAGGGCGTCAAGCGGGCGGATCGGGGTCTTGCCGCGGAGCAGGAGCAGAAGGCGCTGGGTCATGGGGCTCGATAGGCCAGGACGACGAGGCCGGCGACCACGCAGGCCTGGGCGAAGACGATCAGGGTCAGCCAGGCGCCGAACGGCTGCTTGCGGGTCTTGTGGCGCAGCCAGCGCTGGGCCAGCAGCGCGCCCGGCGCGGCGCACATCGCCGCCGACAGCAGCAGCACGCGCTCGGGCACGCGACGCTCGCCGTGCACGGCGGCGGCCTTGTCGTGGGCGAAGAGCAGGAAGCAGAACAGGTTGGCGGCCAAAAGGGCCAGGGTGATGATCAGGGTCATCGCACGGTCTCTGGCGGAGCGTGCGCCAGCGGCGTGAGGTCCGGCTCCATCCAGCCGCGGCGGGCGGCCACGCTGAACAGCCGCTCGCGCGACCAGAAGCCCAGCGGCCAGGCCTTGTCGCCCAGCGGCGTGGCCAGCAGGCGGGCGGCGGCTTCGCCGTCGTCGAGATCGGCCGGCAGGACGGCGACGAAACCGCGGATGGCGGCCAGATAGGCCTGGGTGATGGTCTCGTGATAGCCGCTGGTGTCGTCGTTCACGCCGCCGACGGCCTCGTTGTAGGCGCGGATGATGCCCGGCAGGTCGCGCTCCAGGCCCTCGTCGCGGGTGCGGACCAGGCGCAGGGTGGCCGTCAGGTGGGCGGCGTGGGTCCACTCGGCCTTGGGCAGGCTGGCGTCCAGCAACCGTTCGGCGAGGCGGGCGACTTCAGCGGTCGTGTAGGCGGTCATGGTCAGAAGCTCGGCTTGGCCAGCATCAGCCAGACGATGGCCAGCACGGCGGCGAAAGCGGGGAAGCCTAGCACGAACCAGGCGCGGAACAGGCGGTGGTAGCGCTCGGGCAGGGGCTCACCGGCCCTGGCGGCGGCGTCGGCCAGGTCGCGCAGGCGGAGCTGGATCCAGACCACGGGCAGCCAGCACAGGCCGGTGACGACGTAGAGAACGAGACTGAGGCCGATCCAGCCGCTGAACAGCGGATAGCCGACCACATGGGCCAGGGCCGCGCCGGTGATCGGCTGGACGATGACGGTGCTGGCGGTGAACACGGTGTCGGCGATCACCACGACGCGAGCGGTGTGGGCGATCAGGGCCGGCTGGCCGGTGCGGTGGGCCATCAGCATGAAGAAGGCGATGCCGGCCCCGGTGCCCAGCAGCACCGTGGCCCCGACTACGTGGGCGGCCTTCAGCAGGAGATAGAGGTCCATCAGCGTTCGTCCAGGAGAGCGAGGGCGGCGATCGCCAGCACGGCGGCGGGGATGCTCTTGACCAGCGGGCCCAGCGGATCGAGCCACAGGTCGGGCCGCACGATCGCCCCGCCGGTCAGGTAGCCGGCGGTGACGGCGATCATGCCCAGCAGGGCCAGGCGCGCGGTGCGGCGGTGGGCGACCATCAGCGCCAGGGCGATGTCGACGAACCCGCCGCCGACCACGAAGCTCCTGGCGAGGTGTTCGGGCATGTCGGTGCTGGTCAGCAGGGCGACGGCGGCGTCGCGGCTGACCGTGATCCCGATCAGGCCCGAGACCAGCCAGAAGGCGCAGAGTGTCGCCAGGATCAGCGGCTTGGCAAGCCAGGCCTTGGCGAACCAACGCTCCTGCACGCTCGACGGCATGGCGGCCAGGATCTGGTCCAGAGACTTGGGAGCCAGGCCCAGCCGCTCGGCGTGCGCGGCCTCGCCGGCCACGCCCAGGCGCAGCTGCTGAAGGGCGGCGCTGCGCATCGGGCTGCGCCAGCCGAGGAAGGCCAGGGCGTCGGCGGCCTTGGCCGGGATCGCCGCCACGGCGGCGGGCAGGGCGACGACGGGGGCGGGGGCCAGGCCCAGCCAGCCGCGCAGCCGGGTCAGCAGGTCGCCCAGGGCCACCGGCTCGGCATGGACGAGATCCAGGCTCTGGCCGGACGCGGTCTGCGGGCGGATCGCGGTCGCCACGGCCGCGGCGACGTCGTCGGCGGCCACGACCTGAACGCGGGCCTGGGCATGCACGGCGGGGATGGCCAGGGGGAACGCCGCCAGGGCCCGCAGCAGCGCCGTGCCGCCGTAGGCCGCCGGCGCGATCACCAGGCCCGGCTTGAGGATGATCCAGTCGATGGCGCTCTGCGCGATCAGGATTTCGGCCGCCTGCTTGGTGGCGCCGAACGGATCGACGCGGTCCGGGGCGACCCCGGCGGCCGAGATGTGGACGAGGCGCGCGCCGGTCGCCTGGCAGGCCTCGACCAGGCGGGCGACGGCCTGGGCGTGGACGGCCTGCAGGTCGTCGCGCGGGCCGTCCTGCAGGGCTCCGGCGCAATTGACCACGGCGTCGGCGCCGGCCAGCAGGGCCGTCCAGTCGGCGGCGCTGGCGGTGCGCAGGTCGGCGGCGCGCCAGTCGACGTTCGGGAACCGCCGGCGCGCCTGGACGAGGTCGCGGCCGACCCCGACCACCGCATGGCCGTCGGCCAGCAGGCGGGCGGTCACGTAGGATCCGATCAGCCCGTAGGCTCCGACGACGACGATGCGCATGGCGGCGTTGTTAGCGGGGGAAAGCGCGGCAGTGAAGGGCGTGTGCGCCCAGATGCTCCCCCTGAAGGGGGAGCTGTCGCGGAGCGATTGAGGGGGGAAGGGATTGCTGGCTTTGCCGGTGAACTGTCCTCATCAGGAACTTGCCCCGCCCGGCCCCCCCGCCCCCACCCCCCAACCACGGGGGGGGGGTGGGGGGGTGGTGGGGG
>CBINOL010000223.1:0-4968 GCA_966252285.1 uncultured Caulobacter sp. | reverse complement strand
CGGTACCAAGAGCCCTCCCCATGGCGGGGACGGGTTTGATTATGCGGGAGGTTTCGGCGCGTCTGATAAGTTTGGGTGAGAAAGTTGTAGAGCGTTGGATTGGTTGGGTTCTTTTCGGCGAACGCCGGGGATCCACGCTGTTCTATCCCCGTCCGGGCCGCCAAACGCCTCCCTTCCCCCTTGATGGGGGAAGAGCCGGGGTTGGGGGGCTGTGGCGGTCAGGCTTGAAACGGCTGTGCTAGTTGAACGCTCGGCGTCACCCCCATCCCAACCCTTCCCCCATCAAGGGGGAAGGGCTTTGAGGGCGGAAAGGCGATGTGAACCGGCCGGCGTTTCAGAAGCTGAAAACGTCCCCCTCCGTCGCCTTCGGCGACACCTTCCCCAGAGGGGGAGGATCTTCGGCTAGCCCTTCCGGGCCAGGCGGATCACGCCGTCTTCGCCTTCGCTGGCCCGCACCGGGAAGGTGTGGGTGACGGCGGTGACGAAGGCCATGGGTTCGGTGCTCTGGAAGTAGCCGGCCAGGCGCAGGTCGGCGATCGACGGGTCGGCGATGCGGACCTTGCGGCGGTTGTAGCGGTTGAACTCGGCCACGGCCTGGCTCAGCGACTGGCCGTTGAGCGCGATGGCGCCCTGGCGCCAGGCCAGGGCCCGTTCGATCTCGGCGTCCGACAGCGGCTGGGCGTGGCTGCCGGCCGGGCCGTAGACCATGGCCGTGCCGGCAGCGATCTTGGTTTCCTTCGCCGGCCCCTTGCCATCGGGCTCCACTTCGACCGCGCCGCGACGCACGGTGACGGCGGCGTTCTCTGCGCCCAGGCGGACGGAAAGCTCGCCGCCGGTGGTTTCGATGCGGGAGTCTCGGGCCTTGACCACGAAGGGGCGCTTGTCGGCCGCCGCCTCGAACAGGGCCTCGCCCTTGACCAGCTTCACCTCGCGCACGCCGCCGCGATAGCGCACCACGACCTTGCTGTCGGTGTTGAGCTCGATGCGGCTGTTGTCGGCCAGCACCACCACGCGGCGCTCGCCGATGTCGGTGGCGTAGGCGGTCGAGGCCGTGGCGGTCATCACGCCGGTTCCGACCACGCCCGAAATGGCGGCCACGGCGGCCATCAACGTCCAGGGCGAGCGGCGGTCGAAGGCGCGGCGCGGGGCCTCTTCCGGCGCGAACAGGTCGGCGTCGGGCTTGGCGAGCCCCGGCTTGAAGGCGCGCAGGCGCTCGGTCCGCTCCCAGGCGGCGTGGGCGCGCTCGAACGCGGCCTCGTTCTCGAAGCTCTCGGCGCGCCAGGCCTCGAAGGCCGCGCGCGTATCAGTCGCGCAGGCGGGATCGGACAGCCGCACCGCCCATTCGGCGGCGGCCGCTCTCACCGCTTCGCGTCGCGATCCCGCTTCCCGGCCCATGAACGCCCTTCGTCGATACGCACTGGTTGGGTCGCGCCCGCGCGGCCCAGCTTTTCGGAACAATAGCGAAGCCCCTTGATCAGGTGCTTCTCGACTGTTGAGACGGACAGACCCATGCGGACCGCTATCTCGCCCGGCGACAGGCTATAAACTTTCCGAAGGGTGAATACACGCCGACATTGTGTCGGCAGTTCCGATATCGCCTCGCGAAGCTGGCGCAGCTCGTCGCGCGACACCAGCGTGGCTTCGGGGCCGGGCGTCTCGTCCATGCCGCCGATCAGCTCGAAGTCGGCGACGGCGGTGATGGTCAGCACCTTGCGGCGGCGCAGGCCGTCGAAGGCCACGTTGCGCAGGGTGCGCGAGGCGAAGGCGGCCGGGTTGGTGATCTCGCGCCAGGTCTTGCAGGCGATCACGCGGGTGAAGGCGTCGTGGACCAGATCCTCCGGATCGGTCTCGCCGTCGCGGCAGAACTTCCGCGCATAGGCCAGAAGCCTGGGCTCCAGGGGCAGAATCTCCCTCCGGAACCAGGCGCGCCGCTCTTCGTCGTCTGCTGTCATCGCCCTCTTCCCCGGCCGGGAACCAACCCCGGCTGCGCCGTCGTGGCAAGAGGCGAAGGAGCGCCCCGGGCGGCGGGAGGGCTTATGCGCCTCGTTCCCGCGCCAAGTATTACGAGGCGGGGCAAGGGATTGCGCGGCCGACGGCGTCGCCGAAAGTTTGAGCAGATTTTTTGCGCGGAGCGCCCGCCAGGTGGGCGGCCTTGCTCGCTTTAGTCGATAGGTTTCGCAAGCTCGACCGCAAGGCGCAGGTCGTCGACGAATTCGGCGCGGGCCCGCTCGCGGGCGTCGGCGTCAGGCAGGCGCAGCAGAAACGACGGGTGGTAGGTGACGACCAGTCGGCCCTGGTCATCGCCTTGATTTGGGAGGGACAGCGGCCGGCCTCGGTTGTCGCCGACGGGCGCGGCCTTGCCGGTCACCGCCAGGGCCGCCGTCGCGCCCAGGGCCACGATCACCCGGGGGCGCACCATCCGCCGCTCGGCGTCCAGCCACCAGCGGCAGGCCGTGACCTCGCCGCGATCGGGGGTCTTGTGGATGCGCCGCTTGCCGCGCGGCTCGTGCTTGAAGTGCTTGACGGCGTTGGTGACGAAGGCGCGCTCGCGCAGCGCGCCGGCCTCCTTCAACGCCGCGTCGAACACCTGGCCGGCGGGGCCGACGAAGGGCAGGCCGGCCAGGTCTTCCTGGTCGCCGGGCTGCTCGCCGACGAACATCAGCGGGGCATGGGCCGGGCCCTGGCCCGGCACGGCCTGGGTGCAGTTGCGCCAGAGGTCGCAGCGTCGGCAGACCTGCACGGCGGCGGCCACCTCGTCGAGGCTGGTGGGCAGGTCGCCGTTGTAGGCGCCGTCGCGGGCGTGGCGCAGGGCGGCCTTCAGCACCCGGTCGGGCGGCGGCGAGGGCGCGGCGGCGACCATGGCGGCGGCGCGGGCCTGGGCGGTCTCGACCAGCTGGGGGATCAGCCGGGCCTCGGGCAGGTTGCGCCAGTACCGCTTGGGCATCTCCTGGCGCATCATCTTCTCGTTCAGCCGGGCGGGATTGAAGATCGAGGCGTAGTAGGTGCGCCAGAGCTCTTCCTGGGCGTCTTCGGACGGGGCGTCGGCCGGATCGGCGCCGTCCGAGACCTTCAGGCTCGCGCCATCCCAGGCCACGCAGGCGTCGGGCGTCAGGATCGTCCAGGTCATGTTGGTGAAGCGGCGGGCGAAGAACGGCGCGGCCGCCTCGGTGACGCGGTGGGCCGGTTCGAACCAGGCGGCGTAGATCTCCGGTTCTGTCTCGACCAGGCGAAAGCGCACGAAGGCGTGCATCTTGTGGATCGCCCGGCCGACGGCCTTTTCCATGTCGCGGGCCTTGGCGACGTCGGGATCGGCCGGATTGTCGATCAGCCGGGGCTCGCGCTCCAGCCGCCACAGCAGCCGATAGAGCAGGGCGAAACGCTCGCCGGAGCGGTGCAGCACCACCGAGCGCGCGAGCTCCACGAAGGCGGGCGGCACGGTGAAGGCCCCGGCGGCGGGGGCGGGCGTCTCGATGGCCGGCGGCGGGGCTTCGAACAGGTCGCGCTCCACCGTCCAGATCACCGTCTCGGGCGCGGCGCCCTCGGCGCGCAGGCGGCGCGCGGCGGCTCTCCAGCCGTCGAAGTCGATCTCCGAGGCAAGCCGCACCACACGCATCAGAACAGGCTCAGCTGGGCCGGATCGACGAGGCGGGCCTTCAGGTGTTCGCCGTCGGTCGCCGCGCCGGGCGTCCAGCCCTCGGCGACGACGAAGGCCCTGGCGCGCTTGACCACGGCGCCCACGCGCTTGAGGTCGTCGATGGTCAGGCGGGCCTGCTTGCGGGCCAGGAGGATGCGGTCGACCGCCTTGGCGCCCAGGCCCGGCACGCGCAGCAGGGTCTCGCGGTCGGCGGCGTTGACGTCGACCGGGAACCTGTCGCGGTTTCGCAACGCCCACGCGGTCTTGGGATCGACCGACAGGTCTAGATCCTCGCCCTGGCCGATGATCTCGGGCTGGGCGAAGCCGTAGAACCGCATCAGCCAGTCGGCCTGGTAGAGGCGGTGCTCGCGCAGCAGCGGCGGGCGGCTCGACGGCAGGCGGTGGCTGGCGTCCGGGATCGGGCTGAAGGCCGAGTAGTAGACGCGGCTGAGGCGATAGGCGCCGTACAGCGAGGCGCTGCGGGCCAGGATGTCGCCGTCCCTGGCCTCGTCGGCGCCGACGATCAGCTGAGTGGACTGGCTGCGGGCGAAGGTCTTGCGGGGCGCCGTGCGGGCCGGCTCGGCGCGCTCGTCGATGGCCAGGCGCATGCGGCCCATGGCCCGCTTGATGTCGCCGACGTCCTTTTCGGGGGCCAGGGACTTGAGGCTGTCGTCGCGGGGCAGCTCGATGTTGATCGACACCCGGTCGGCATAGAGTCCCGCCTGCGCCGCCAGTTCCGGCGAGGCCTCGGGAATGAGTTTCAGGTGGATATAGCCGCGGAAGTCGTGATCCAGCCGCAGGCTTTTGGCGATGCGGACCATCTCCTCCATCGTGTAGTCGCCGTTACGGATCACGCCCGACGACAGGAACAGGCCCTCGATGTAGTTGCGCTTGTAGAAGTTGAGGGTGAGGTCGACGACCTCCTTCACCGAGAACCGCGCCCGGGGCGTGTTCGACGACACCCGGTTGATGCAGTAGGCGCAGTCGTAGATGCAGAAGTTGGTCAGCAGGACCTTGAGCAGGCTGATGCAGCGCCCGTCCGGGGCGTAGGCGTGGCAGATGCCCATGCCTTCGGTCGAGCCGACGCCCTTGCCGCCGACGGAGTCGCGTTTTTCGCCCCCCGAGGAGGCGCAGGAAGCGTCGTACTTGGCGGCGTCGGCGAGGATGGCGAGCTTGCGGCGGATATCGAGAACGGCCATCCGCACAGATTATAGTTCTTCTTTTGTTCCGTCGAGTTCGTCGATGTCGCATCCGGCGCGGAACCTGTGCGATGCCCCGCGCGATCCCCTTGCAGGCAAGGGAGATCCGCCATGGCGCGCCGCAAGGAAGACTGG
>CBINOL010000222.1:0-5007 GCA_966252285.1 uncultured Caulobacter sp. | reverse complement strand
ACATCGCGGTTTTCCTTCGGCGACAGGCCCTGCAGCCAGGCCTTGCGGGCATGGACGATGAAGGTGGAGACGCCGGCGGCCGCGCACTTGTCGACCAAGGTGAACAGCGCCTCTTCCGGATCCTGGTCGTCGACGCCGATGCGGCACTTGACCGTGACCGGAACCTTCACGGCGTCGGCCATGGCGGCCATGCACTCGGCCACGAGATCGGGCTCGCGCATCAAGCAGGCGCCGAACCGGCCGCTCTGCACGCGGTCGGACGGGCAGCCGACATTGAGGTTGATCTCGTCGTAGCCGTAGTCCTCGCCGATGCGGGCGGCGGCGGCCAGATCGGCCGGCTCCGAACCGCCCAGTTGCAGCGCCACGGGATGCTGATCCTGGTCGTAGCCCAGCAGCCGCTCACGATCGCCGTGCAGCACCGCGCCGGTGGTGACCATCTCCGAATACAGCAAGGCCTGCGACGACAGCACCCGATGCAGCGAACGACAGTGGCGGTCGCTCCAGTCCATCATGGGGGCCACGGAGAATCTATGCGGTTGAAATTTCTGCATTTTTACTGAATTCAAAATCCTGCAGCACGACCAAGTTCGCTCTTCGCGCGCTCGAGCACGGCACTGTTCGCAAGCCTGCGGCTTTTCTCCGAATACAAGGCGCACGCTCTTTGGCGCACATTCCAGAACTCACATAGAGCAAATGGCGGCCCCTCGTTAGCCGCGGAGGCGAATAAGCCGACCAAACCGTCATCCAACGCCACGACGCCGGGCGTCGCTTAAGCCCCGGATCAACTTCGCCCCCGGCGTCGCAACGCGTCCACGACCAGCGAAAAGGCCGGCGATGGCTGGCGTCGGCTCGGGTAGTAGAGGTGGTAGCCCGTGAACGGCGGCGTCCAGTCTTCGAGCACGCGCACGAGGCGCCCGTCGGCCAGGTGCGCTTCGACCTCGCTTTCCAGCACAAAGGCCAGGCCGCATCCGGCGCAGGCGGCTCGGATCATCAGCGACACCTCGTTGAGCACCAGTTGCCCCTCGACGCGAACGTGAAGCTCCCTTCCCTCCTGCTCGAACTCCCAGACATAGAGCCCGCCCAGGGTGGGAAAGCGGATATTGATGCAGTTGTGCCCCGTCAGGTCGTGAGGCGTCCGCGGCCGGCCGTGCCGGGCGAAGTAGTCCGGCGAGCCGACCACGGCCATGCGCAGGTCCGGTCCGATCCGGACGGCGATCATGTCTCGCCCGACCTGCTCGCCCAGGCGCACGCCGGCGTCGAAGCGATCGGCGGCGACGTCCCGCAAACCCGCATCGATCGATAGCTCGACGTTCACATCGGGAAACTCGAGCAGCAGCCGCTCGACCACCGGCATGAGAACCGTGCGCGCCGCGTGCTGCCCCGTGGTGATCCTCACCGTGCCGGCCGGCTTCTCGCGCAGGGCGGTGAGCGCGGACACCTGGCTTTCGATCTGGTCGAAGGCCGGCCGAAGCCCCTCGAGCAACCGCTCGCCCGCCTCGGTCGTCGAGACGCTGCGCGTGGTCCGAGTGAGCAGGCGCACGCCCAGGCGCGCCTCCAGCCGGCCCACGGTCTGGCTGAGGGCCGATTGGGAGATGTTCATCCTGGCCGCCGCGCGCGTGAAGCTGCGCTCCTCGGCCACGACCATGAAGGCGGTGAGTTCGCCCAGGTCCGAACGACGCATTGATAATTTCCAGTAATAGGTCCATCCGCTTTTTAGCGCCTAATCGGGAAGATCGTCGCGACCTAACTTGCAATCCACACGAGGTCGCCGGGCCGGCGGCCCCCGCCTCGAACGGAAGGGATTGCACCATGAAGACGCGTCAACTGGGCCGCAGCGGCCTTGAAGTCTCCGCTCTCGGCCTGGGCTGCATGGGCCTGAGCTTCGGCTACGGCCCCGCGACCGATACGGCCACGGGCGTGGCCCTGATCCGCGCCGCCTTCGAGCGCGGCGTGACCTTCTTCGACACGGCCGAAGCCTATAGCCACGGCGCCAATGAACGCCTGCTGGGCGAGGCCGTCGCGCCGTTCCGCGACCAGGTGGTGATCGCCACCAAGTTCGGCTTCCTGGGCGGCGACGCCATGAAGGGCGTGGACAGCAGGCCCGAGAACATCCGCGCGGTCGTCGAAGCCTCGCTGAAGAACCTGAAGACCGACCATATCGACCTGCTCTATCAGCACCGTGTCGACCCGAAGGTGCCGATGGAAGACGTGGCCGGAACGGTCAAGGACCTGATCGCGGCGGGCAAGGTCAGGCACTTCGGCATGTCGGAAGCCGGCGCCGAGAGCATCCGGCGCGCCCATGCCGTGCAGCCGGTGACGGCCCTGCAGAGCGAATATTCGCTGTGGTGGCGCGAGCCGGAGACCACGGTCATGCCGGTGCTGGAGGAACTGGGCATCGGCTTCGTGCCGTTCAGCCCGCTGGGCAAGGGCTTCCTGACCGGCAAGATCGACGCTTCGACCACGTTCGACAGCACCGACTTCCGCAACATCGTGCCGCGGTTCAGCGCCGAGGCCCGGGCGGCCAACCAGAAGCTGGTGGACCTGATCGGCCAGATCGCGGCCAGCAAGGGCGCCACCCCGGCCCAGATCGCCCTGACCTGGCTGCTGGTGCAGAAGCCCTGGATCGTTCCGATCCCCGGCACGACCAAGCTGCATCGCCTGGAAGAGAACCTGGGCGGCGCCGAGATCACCCTGACGGAGACCGATCTGGCCCGGATCGGCGAGGCGCTGGCGAGCGTCGAGGTCCAGGGCGCGCGCTATCCGGCCAGCCTGCAGAGCCGGGTCGGCAAGTGAGCCCTGCCGGTTCGTCCGAAGCGATGGAGACGCCGCCGTCCGCCCCCGATCACGAGCGCCGCGCGTCGGCGCCCGTGGAAGGCGGCGGGCGCCAACTCTGGACCATGGTCGTGCTCAGCGCGCTGATGGGGCTTGGTTCGATCTCGACCGACCTCTACCTGCCCGCCCTGCCGATCATGGCCAAGGCGCTGCATACCAGCGCCGGCGCGGTCGAGTTCACCATCGGCGCCTATCTGATCGGCTTCAGCCTGGGCCAGTTGCTCTGGGGGCCGATCGGCGACCGCTATGGTCGCCGCGCCCCGATGGCGCTGGGCCTGCTGCTGTTCGCCGTCGGGTCGATCGGCTGCGCCCTTTCCACCGACGCCGGGCACATGATCGGCTGGCGTATCGTCCAGGCCCTGGGCGCCTGTTCGGGCGTGGTGCTGGCCCGCGCCATGGTGCGACCTCTACCCGCCCGGCCGGGCGGCCCAGATGCTCTCGACCCTGATCACCATCATGGCGGTGGCCCCGCTGGCCGGTCCGCTGGCCGGCGGCCAGATCCTTTCGGTCGCATCCTGGCATGCGATCTTCTGGGTCATGGCGGCGATCGGCGTCGTCACATTGGGCGCCCTGCTGACGCTGCCGGAGTCGCTGCCGACCACCTCCCGGGGCGCGGGCTCTGTCGTCAGCGCCTTCGCCGGTTATCGCGACGTGGTCGCTGATCGCCGGGTCCTGATCAACGCCCTGACCGGCGGCCTCTTCTATGTCGGCGTCTACGCCTTCATCTCCGGAACGCCGTTCGTCTTCATCAGCTACTACGGCGTTCCGGCGCGGCTCTACGGCCTGCTCTTCGGCGCATCGATCATCGGCATCATGGCGATGAACATGATCAATGTGCGCCTGGTCCCGCGGCTTGGCGGCCAGCGCCTTCTGCGACGCGGCGCGATCGGCGCGGCCGTCGCCGGAGCCGCCGCCGGCCTCATGGCCCTGACCGGCTGGGGCGGCCTCGTCGGCCTGCTCCTTCCGCTGCTGGCCTATTGCGCCATGTCGGGCCTGATCGTCGCCAACTCGATCGCCGGCGCCATGACGGCCCAGCCCAGCCGCGCCGGCGCGACCTCCGCACTGGTCGGAGCCCTGCACTACGGCGTCGGCATCGCCGGATCGGGCCTCGTGGCCTTGTTTTCCGACGGAACACCGCGCCCGCTCGGCCTGACCATGGCCATCGGTGGCCTCGGATGCCTGGCGCTGTCGCTGACGCTCCCCGCCCGCGGGACCAGCGACTGACAGCGATCGCTTGGAGCTCGTCGAGCGCTCAGCCGGCCAGTCGCACCTTGACGGTGGTCGACAGCCCCGGCCTCAACTGAGCCGTTTCCGGCTGGCCCGGGTCGAGGCGAATGCGCACCGGCACGCGCTGGACGATCTTGGTGAAATTGCCGGTGCCCGGCTCGAACGGCAGCAGCGAGAAACGCGATCCCGAACCGGGTGCGAAACTCTCGACGCGGCCGGTCAAGGCCTTGCCGCCCAGGGCGTCGACCTTGATCGTGGCGGCCTGGCCCGGAACCATCCGCTCGACCTGGGTCTCCTTGAAATTGGCCGTGACGTAGAGCGCGCGCATCGGCACCACGCTGAGCAGGCGCGACCCCGGCTGCACGTAGTCGCCGGGCTCGACCTTGCGGTCGCCGACGACGCCGTCGATCGGCGCGACGATCACCGTGTGCCCTTGGTCCTGACGCGCCAGGGCCAGGGTCGCTTCGGCGCGGGCGACGTCGGCCTGCGCCTGCGCCACGGCCGCCAGCAAGGTGGCGCGCTTGGCCCGGGTCACATCGCTCTGGCCGATACTGACCGCATATTGGGCGCGACTGCGGTCGGCGTCCGACTGGGCCGAGACGGCGGCGGCGCGATAGCGCTCGACGTCGCGCCGGGCCACCGCCCCGCTGCCGGCCAGGGCCTGGTAGCGACGATCATCCGCGGCGGCGCGGTCGTTCTCGGCGTCCGCCGCCCGGATGGCGGTGGCGGCCGCCTTGACGTTGGCCCCGGCCAGCCGTTCCTCGGCGTCCAGCGCCACCAGGGCGGACCTGGCCGAAGCCACGCGGGCCTGAGCGTCCAGCAGGTCGGCCTGCGCAGCGGCGACGCGGGCGTCGAACTCCTCGGGGTCGATACGCAGCAGGGGCTGGCCCTTGCGGACCGTCTGGTTGTGGGCGACCAGCACTTCCGAAACCAGGCCGCGAACACGCG
>CBINOL010000221.1:0-5105 GCA_966252285.1 uncultured Caulobacter sp. | reverse complement strand
CCGTACGCGTCCCTTTTCTCAGAGCCCCCCCCTGTGGGGGGTGGGGGCGGCGTGGGGGGGGGTGGGGGACGTTTGTCGGAAATCGGCCTAGTTCAGCGGAAGCTGAAAACGGCCCCCCTCCGTCGCCTTCGGCGACACCTCCCCCAGAGGGGGAGGATCTTGGCTCAGATATTCGTTCCGCCGACGGTCAGGCCGGTGATCTTCAGGCTGGGCTGGCCCACGCCCACGGGCACGCCCTGGCCGGCCTTGCCGCAGACGCCGATGCCGGGATCGAAGTCGAAGTCGTTGCCGATCATGGTCACGCGGGTCAGCGCGCTGGGGCCGTCGCCGATCAGGGTGGCGCCCTTCACCGGGGCGGTGATCTTGCCGTCCTCGACCAGATAGGCCTCGGTGCACTGGAAGACGAACTTGCCGTTGGTGATGTCGACCTGGCCGCCGCCGAAGTTGGCGCAGTAGAGGCCCTTCTTCATCGAGGCGATCATCTCGGCCGGGTCGTCGTTGCCGGCCAGCATGCCGGTGTTGGTCATGCGCGGCATGGGCATGTGGGCGTAGGACTGGCGGCGGCCGTTGCCGGTCGCCTGCATGCCCATCAGCCGGGCCGACATGCGGTCGTGCATGTAGCCGACGAGAATGCCGTCCTCGATCAGGATGGTGCGCTCGGTCGGCGTGCCTTCGTCGTCGATGGTCAGCGAGCCGCGGCGGCCGGGGATCGAGCCGTCGTCGAAGACGGTGACGCCCTTGGCGGCCACCCGCTCGCCGATGCGGCCGGAGAAGGCGCTGATGCCCTTGCGGTTGAAGTCGCCTTCCAGGCCGTGGCCGACGGCCTCGTGCAGCAGCACGCCGTTCCAGCCCGGGCCCAGCACCACGTCCATCTCGCCGGCCGGGCAGGCGACGGCGTCGAGGTTCACCAGCGCCATGCGCAGGGCCTCGTCGACCTGGCCCTGCCACTTGTCGGGGCTGATCCAGGCCGAGAAGCCGGCGCGGCCGCCGGCGCCGGACGAGCCGGCCTCGCGCTTGCCGTCCTTCTCGACGGTGACCTGGACGTTCAGGCGCACCAGCGGGCGCACGTCGCGGATCAGCTTGCCGTCGGCGCGCAGGATCTCGACCACGCGGCGCTCGCCGGCCAGGCTGGCCAGCACCTGCACCACGCGCGGGTCGCGCTGACGGGCGAAGGCGTCGATCTCCTGCAGCAGGGACACCTTGTCGGAGAAGGCGGGCGAGGAGACCGGGTCGTCCTCGCCGTAGAGCTTTTCGTTGGTCGAGCGCGGGCCTTCGGCCGAGACGCCGGCATAGCCGCGCTTGGCCAGGCTGGCGGAGGAGGCGGCCCGGCCGATGGCGGCCTCGGAGATCTCCGAGGCGTGGGCGTAGCCGGCCGTCTCGCCGGCCACCACGCGCAGGCCAAAGCCCTCGCCGCTGTCGTAGGAGGCGGTCTTCAGCCGGCCGTCGTCGAAGACGAAGGCCTCGCTCTCGGACCGCTCGAGGAACAGCTCGCCGTCATCGGCCCCGGCCAGGGCCTCGCCGAGGATGGCGCGGGCGCGTTGCGGGTCGACGCCGGCGGCGTCCAGCAGGGAAGGGGCGGAGAGAGGAGCGGTCATTCCTGTAAGGTAGGCGCTTGCAGGCCCCGCGTCATCTCCCTCCGCCCCCGGATCGCTCACCAGCTTTCGTTGATGTCGCCCGAGCCGGCGATCGACTTGGACAGGCTGGCGGGGCGCTCGGTCAGGGTGACGTCGCCGCTGCCGGCGATGTTGACGTCGGCCTCGCCCGTGGGGCCCAGCTTGGCCTCGCCGCTGCCGGCGATCGCGACCTTGGCGTCGGTGACGGTCAGGGCGGTCAGTTCGGCCTCGCCGGAGCCCGCGATCCTCAGGTCGACCTTGCCGGTCTTGCCCGAGGCGTAGGCCTCGCCGCTGCCGTTGAGGGTCAGCGACAGGTCCGGCTGGTCGTAGGACTGGATGTCCAGGTCGCCCGAGCCGTTGAGGGTGAACTTGCGCACGGCCGGGGCGGTGATGCGGATGATCAGGTCGTCGCTGCCGGCGAAGGTCTGCAGGCCGTGGCGGTCGAAGCGGAAGCCTCGGCCCTGGCCGTCGCCGTCGAAGTGCAGGCGCTCGTCGGTCAGCACCACGCGCCGGGCCAGGCCTTCGGGTCCTTCGACGGTGATGTCGGCCTTGGGCCCTTGAGTGTAGATCACCCGGGCGGGCAGATCGATGCGCAGGGCCTCGCCGCCGGTCCAGGCGATCTGGCGGCTGATGTTGGGGCCGTGGTCCTCGATCGTCACGTCGCCGTTGCGGCGGATGGTGACGCGGCCGTCGTCGTCCTCGATGTGGATGTTGGCCGGGAAGCTCCAGCCGCCCTGCTTGACGAGGTCGCGGCCGCCGATGGCGAAGGCGGTTCCCAGGCACGCCACGGCCAGGACGAAGCTGGCGACGGCGATGATGGTCAGGTTGCGGATCATGGCCAGACCTCAGGCTTGCGGTTCGATGGCCGGCTTCAGCAGCCGGTAGTGGAGCCGGCCGTACCAGACCAGCAGATTGACCAGGCCCACGGTGACGAGGCCCGTGACGGCGCTGAGCGCGGTGGCCGCGGCCATCAGGCCGATGCCGCCGAGGATGGCGAAGGCGGGGCCGCCCGGCGGGTCCATGAACGGTCCGGCCGAGAACACGAAGCCGCCGGCGATGAAGATGCCGATCCCGGCCATGAAGAAGCCGAACAGCGCCCCGATCACGCCCATCAGGATGGGCAGCAGGATCAGGATGTCGATGGCGCCCAGGCCCAGCACCGCGAACACGGCGCCGGCGGCGGCCGACGGGTTCTTGGTCTCTTCCCAGCGCTTGAGGCCGGCCTCGGCGCGCAGTTCGCGGGCCAGGCGGTCGGGGTCGCCCAGGGCCGCGGCCGTCTCGGCCTCGGTGCGGCCGGCGGCGATGGCGTCGTCGAAGTGGGCCTCGTAGTCGGCCACGGCGTCGGCGATGGTGGAGGCCGGCAGGCCGGCCAGGCCGCGCTTGAGGCGGGTGACGAATTCGGCGCGGGTCATGCGGCGGCTCCCAGGATGTCGTTCACGGCCTTGGCGAAGGCTTCCCATTCGCTCTTCTGGGCGGCGAAGCTGTCGCGGCCGGCGGTGGTGAGGCGGTAGTATTTGCGGGGCGGGCCGCTGGTCGACTCGACCAGATAGGTCTCGACCAGGCCGTCGGACTGCAATCGCCGCATCAGCGGGTAGATGGTCCCCTCTCCCATGTCGATGTCCTTGGCCAGCTGGCTGGCGATCTCGTAGGCGTAGCTGTCGGCCTTCGACAGCAGGGCCAGCACGCACAGCGCCAGCACGCCTTTCTTCAGTTGGGTTTCGATGGCTTCAGGCACGGCTCTCGTTTCCTGTTGGTGAGAACCTTGTACGGCCAGGTAGTGTGTGATGCAAGGTAGCTTGTATTACAAGTTATCAATGTTCGAGGATCGACGTGATTCGCCTGTCGGTCGTGTGGATGAAATCGGCGAAGTTATTGAGAATGCTTCGCAACTGACGCGATTCCCCTGCCCAACGTGTGGTTTCGGGTGCTTGGCAACAGGGATTGAAGCGCGTAAGCACGCCTGCGACCGGCCGGCGCCGTGGGGGGAGTGCTTTCGACCGTTTCAAGTCGATTGCATAAGTCCGCGTAACCGGTCGTATTGTGCATGTCGGCGCGGGGACACGGCTGAGTAACAGCCGGTCGCCGCCGTAACGGGCCGAGAGGGAAATGAAGGCACAAGTTCAGGGGATGGGACGGAAGGGGTTTGGCTTTGCAGCCGCCGCCGTCATGACGACGCTCGCGGGGCATGCCTTCGCCGACGATCTATTGGGCCAGCCGACGCCGGGGGGCATCGCCCTCCAGCCGGCCGCGTCCGTGCTCAAGCACGACGCCATCTGGTTCCACGACTGGGTTCTGATGCCGATCATCACGGCCATCACCCTGCTGGTCCTTGGCCTGCTGGTCTGGATCGCTGTCCGCTACAACAAGAAGGCGAACCCGGTTCCGGCCAAGTTCAGCCACAACACCACGATCGAGATCATCTGGACGATCGTGCCGGTGCTGATCCTGATGATCATCGCCATCTTCTCGTTCCGGCTGTTGTTCAAGTACAACGACATGCCCAAGCCCTACATGACCGTGAAGGCCACGGGCTATCAGTGGTACTGGGGCTACGAGTATCCGGACCAGAAGGTGCCGGAGATCATCTCCAAGGTGCTGAGCGAGGAAGAAGTGGCGGCCAAGGGCCTGCCGCACAGCCTCTATCGCCTGGCCGCCGACAACGCGCTGGTCGTTCCGGTCAACCAGGTGGTGCGCGTGCAGGTCACCGCCGCCGACGTGATCCACGCCTTCGCCCTGCCGGCCTTCGGCCTGAAGACCGACGCCATTCCGGGCCGCCTGAACGAAACCTGGTTCAAGGCCGAGAAGGTGGGCACCTATTACGGCCAGTGCTCCGAGCTCTGCGGCATCGACCACGCCTTCATGCCGATCGAGATCAAGGTCGTCACGCAGGCCGAGTTCGACGCGTGGGTGAAGTCCAAGGCTCCCGCCGAGGCGCCCGCCGCCCCGGCGACCGCCGAAGCCGCCCCGGCCGCGCCTGGCGCGGCTCCGGCCGCCACGCCCGCCGCCGCCGCTCCGGCTGCACCCGCTTCCGCTCCGGCCGCGGCCCCCGCCGCCGCGCCGGCGGCCTAAGAACGCTTTAGGATATCAGTCCGATGGCTCACGCCGCTGACATCGATCACCACGACGGCCACGGGGCCGACGAAAAGCCGCCCTTCTTCCAGCGCTGGTTCTTCTCGACGAACCACAAGGACATCGGCACGCTCTACATCCTGTTCGCCATCATGGCGGGCATCGTCGGCGGGGCCCTGTCGGGCCTGATCCGCTGGGAGCTGATGCACCCGGGCATCCAGATCTTCTCCGAGACCGGCCTGCTGGCCGAATGGGGCGTCTTCAAGGGCAAGCACGGCTACAACGCCGTGGTCACCGCCCACGCCCTGATCATGATCTTCTTCATGGTCATGCCCGCCATGATCGGCGGCTTCGGCAACTGGTTCGTTCCGATCATGATCGGCGCGCCGGACATGGCCTTCCCGCGGATGAACAACATCTCGT
>CBINOL010000220.1:0-5133 GCA_966252285.1 uncultured Caulobacter sp. | reverse complement strand
CCTCGACGAATTCGCCGGGCTGGCGGTCCTGCTTGCCGTAGGCGATGAAGAAGTCTTCCAGCGGGATTTCGCGGACCTGCTCGCCGCGGCGCAGCACCAGCCGCGCGCCTAGCGCGATCAGCGCCGGCGGCATGTCGCCGATCGGCGAGCCGTTGGCGATATTGCCGCCGATCGTGCCGCTGTTGCGCACCTGGGTCGAGCCGAGGCGCCGCATCATGTCGGACAGGCCCGGATAGCGGGCGCTGAGGGTCTCGATGGCCTCGACATAGCGCACGCCCGCGCCGATCCGCAGCGCGTCGCCCACCCGGCCGATGGTCTTCAGCTCCGGCACGCGGCCGATGTCGATCAGGGTCTGCGGCGGCTTCCTCAGCTTGGTGACCCACAGGCCCACGTCCGTGGCCCCGGCCACGAAGGCGGCGTCGGGATTGGCCTCGGCGGCGGCGGCCAGCTCGGCCAGGCTGCGCGGGGCCAGCCAGCGGCGGGTGACACCGCGCACCGGGTCCTCGTGGGCCAGGGTCAGCATGGCCTGGCGCTGGATCGCCTGCAGCGGCGCGGCCACGTCGGGCGCGGGCTCGCGCACCACCTCGCGGGCGGCGTCCAGGATCGGACCATAGCCGGTGCAGCGGCAGAGGTTGCCCGCCAGCACGTCCTCGACCGGCGCGCCCGCCCCGCAGGCGCCGACGGCCCGGCCGTACAGCGACATGACGATGCCCGGCGTGCAGAACCCGCATTGCGAGCCGTGCTTGTCGATCATCGCCTGCTGCACGGGATGCGGCTTGCCCGCGCATCCCGTCGCGGCCTGGGCCGACAGGCTCTCGACGGTCATCACCGCCTTGCCGTCCAGCATCGGCAGCAGCTGGATGCAGGCGTTGACCGCCCGCCAGTTCACCGGATCCAGATCGTCGCCCGTGGTCAGCTCGCCCACCAGCACGGTGCACGAGCCGCAGTCGCCCTCGGCGCAGCCTTCCTTGGTCCCGGTCCGTCGCAACGGCCCGCGCAGGTGCTCCAGCAACGTGGTGGTCGGATCCACGCCCGCGGCCTCCTGCACCTGGCCGTCCAGCAGGAAACGGATCGTCCCGCCCATCTCAGCTGCCCCGGTAGGTGGAATAGCCGAACGGCGACACCAGCAGCGGCACGTGGTGGTGCTGGCCCGCGTCGGCCACGGAAAAGTCGATCGTCACCACGTCGAGGAACGGCGGGTCGGAGACCTTGGCCCCGCTGGCGGCGAAATAGGCGGCGACCTCGAACTCCAGCCGATAGCCGCCGACCTCCAGGGCCTCGCCCTCGACCAGCCGCGCGCGGCCGTCGGCGTCGGTGGTGGTCGCCAGCAGCAGCACCGGCGGCCCCTCGATGCGGCGCAGCACGCGCACCGCCACGCCGGCGGCCGGCCGCCCGGCGGCGGTGTCGAGGATATGGGTCGTCAGGCCGCTCATCGCTCTTGCTTCCTCGCGCCCTGCGGTGTGGTGGTCATCATACGCTCTTTCGCCTTCCCCCGAAGGCTGGAACCGGCCGCGGCGGCTGTCCAGCGTCACTGCGGTCGCACCGGCCTCGCCAGGCTCCCGGGTCGCCAGTTCGCCCAGCCAGGCGGCGCCTCGCGCCCGCCGATTGAGCGTATATAAGTCTTTTATTACTTACCAGCGCTCGACCGCAGGTCGTCCAAAGCCCGGCGACCGACGCGCCCAGGCCGCAGAATCGCAAAAAATGGGCCCTGGACGCTGCGTAAGGTTGGAAATGCGCGGCCAACCCCGGTAGCTACACGCCCAGACGGACCGCGAGCGTTCCCTCCCCCGAGACGAGCGCGAAAAGACGGCCCGCTTTCACAGCGCTGCGCAGAACACCCGCGAAGGATCGACGATGGACGAGGATTTCCGTAAAGCCGCCCTGGACTACCACCGGCTGCCGCGGCCCGGAAAACTGCAGATCGAGGCCACCAAGCGGATGGCCACCCAGCGCGACCTCGCCCTGGCCTATTCCCCCGGCGTCGCCGCCCCCTGCGTGGCCATCGCCGAGAACGCCGACCTAGCCCGCGACTACACCGCGCGCGGCAATCTGGTGGCCGTGATCTCCAACGGCACCGCCGTGCTGGGCCTGGGCGATATCGGCCCGCTGGCCTCCAAGCCGGTGATGGAAGGCAAGGCCGTCCTCTTCAAGAAGTTCGCCGGCATCGACGTCTTCGACATCGAGGTCGACGCCAAGGATCCCGACCGCTTCATCGAGGTGGTGGCCGCGCTCGAGCCCACCTTCGGCGGCATCAATCTGGAAGACATCAAGGCGCCGGAGTGCTTCGTCATCGAGCGCGCCCTGCGCGAGCGGATGAACATCCCGGTCTTCCACGACGACCAGCACGGCACCGCCATCGTCTGCGCCGCCGCCGTCCGCAACGCCCTGCTCGTCCAGGGCAAGCAGCTGAAGGACGTCAAGCTGGTCACCTCGGGCGCCGGCGCCGCGGCCCTGGCCTGCGTCGACCTGCTGGTCTCGATGGGCCTGCCGGTCGAGAACGTCACCCTCACCGACATCAAGGGCGTGGTGCACGCCGGCCGTGATCCGGACATGCCCGAGAACATGGCCCGCTACGCCCGTCCGACCGACGCGCGCACCCTGCCCGACGTGCTGCCCGGCGCAGACATCTTCCTAGGCCTCTCGGCCCCGCGCGTCTTCAAGCAGGAATGGCTGCCGCTGCTGGCCGAGAAGCCGCTGATCCTGGCCATGGCCAACCCGGACCCCGAGATTCTGCCCGAACTGGTGCAGGCCGCGCGGCCCGACGCCATCATGGCCACCGGCCGCAGCGACTATCCCAACCAGGTCAACAACGTCCTCTGCTTCCCGTTCATCTTCCGCGGCGCGCTCGACGTCGGCGCCTCGGAGATCAACGAGGCGATGAAGGTGGCGGCCGTCGAGGCCATCGCCGAACTCGCCCGCGCCGAGGCCAGCGAAGTCGTCGCCAGCGCCTACGGCGGCGCGGCGCCGATGTTCGGCGCCCAGTACATCATCCCCAAGCCCTTCGACCCGCGCCTGATCCTGCAGATCGCCCCGGCCGTGGCCCGCGCGGCCATGGACACGGGCGTGGCCACCCGCCCGATCGAGGACTTCGACGCCTACCGCGCCGAGCTCGAGTTGTTCGTCTACCGCTCGGGCCAGTTGATGCGCCCGGTGTTCGAGCGCGCCCGCAAGGCCACCAAGGCCGCCAAGGTCCGCGTCGCCTACGCCGAAGCCGAGGACGAACGCGTCCTGCGCGCAGTGCAGACCGTGGTCGACGACGGCCTGGCCGCGCCGGTGCTGATCGGCCGCCGCGACGTCATCAAGGCCAAGGTCGCCGAGATGGGCCTGCGCCTGGACCTGGGCGGCTCGGTCGAGATCCTCGACCCGCTGGCCGACCACGAGGTGTTCGAGCCGATCGTCGGCCAGTACCAGACCCTGGTCGGCCGCCGCGGCGTGCCGCCGCTGGCCGCCAAGCGCCGTGTCGAGGGCCGTCGCACCGTCGCCGCCTCGATGCTGCTGCAGACCGGCCAGGTCGACGCGGCCCTGGTGGGCGGCAGCGGCGACTGGTGGCAGCACATGACCTACGTGCTGCCGATCATCCCCAAGCGCGAGAACGTCGGCCGGGTCTACGCCATGTCGTCGCTGATCCTCGACAACGGCACGCTGTTCTTCTGCGACACTCACGTCAATGTCGAGCCGACCGCCGAGCAGATCGCCGAGATGACCCTGCTGGCGGCCGAATCGGTGCGTCGCTTCGGCCTGACGCCGAAGGCGGCGTTGCTCTCGCACTCGTCGTTCGGGGCCAGCAACTCGCCGACCGCCCGCAAGATGCGCGAGGCCCTGTCGATGGTGCGCGCCGCCGCGCCGGAGCTCGAGGTCGACGGCGAGATGCACGCCGATGCGGCCCTCTCCCAGGCCCTGCGCGACCGCCTGGTCGGCGACAGCACCCTGAAGGGTTCGGCCAACCTGCTGGTCATGCCGACCCTGGACGCGGCCAATATCAGCCTGACCCTGCTGACGGCCGCCACCGAGGCTCTGCTGGTCGGCCCGATCCTGCTGGGCATGAGCCGCCCGGTGCACGTGCTGACCCCCAGCGTCACCGCCCGCGGCATCGTCAACATGACCGCCCTGGCCGTGAACCAGGCCGCCGCCGAGCGCGCCGCGGCCCAAGGCCTCTGATCCCTCTCCCCGGCGGCCTTGCGCCGCCGGGGACTTCAGAACGCAGAAAGGCCCCGCCGGAGCCTCCAGCCATCCAAGCGGATGAACGGAGGCCCCAGCGGGGCCTTCTTGCATTCAGGCGTCAGGCGCCGACCGCGGACGATCGGCGCGCGTGAGGCTTAGAGGATGCGCAGGTTGCCGGCCGAGGTCTTGCCCGAGCGACGGTCTTGCTCGAGTTCGTAGCCGACTTGCTGGCCTTCGTTCAGGCCGCGCAGGCCCGCACGCTCGACAGCCGAGATGTGCACGAAGATGTCGCCGCCGCCATTGTCGGGCTGGATGAAGCCGAAGCCCTTGGTGCTGTTGAACCACTTCACGACGCCCGTACCGGCTTCGCCGGTGCCGCCGCCGCCACCGTAGCCGCCGCCGCGCGGGGCGTCGAAGCTGCGTTGCGGACGACGCGGAGCGCCGCCGGCCGGAGCGGCGCCGTGGCCGGTCACACGCAGGTTACCGGCCGAGGTCTTGCCCGAGCGGCGGTCCTCTTCCAGCTCATAAGCCACTTGATCGCCTTCGTTCAGACCCGACAGGCCCGAACGTTCAACCGCGGCGATGTGGACGAACACGTCCTGGCCGCCGTCCTCGGGCTGAATGAAGCCAAAGCCCTTGGCCGGGTTGAACCACTTAACGACACCGTTCGCCATCTTATCCTCAAAACCTCAATCGACGGGCCAATTCCCGGCCCGCGTCCTTCCACAGCAACTCATGACGCAAAACTGCGGCACGCGCTATGGCCTTTGCACGGAGAATATCGACGGGAAGCGGCTGCTGGCCATAAAAATTCGCGCGCGAAGGCCCGCCTGTCGCCAAAATACCACTATGAGTGGTAAATGCGGACGTGAAAAAAGGCCGATACGGACCGTATCGACCTTACATGCGCCTGCGGAAGTTTGGGTGCGGGGACAGGATTTGAACCTGTGACCTTCAGGTTATGAGCCTGAC
>CBINOL010000219.1:0-5199 GCA_966252285.1 uncultured Caulobacter sp. | reverse complement strand
GGGGGGGGGGGGGGGGGGGGGCCCCCCACACCCCCCCCCCGGGGGGGGGGGGCCCGGGGGGGGGGGGGGGGGCCCCCCCCTCGACGTTGAGGCGGCTATTGGCTCACAGGCCACATTCCCCTCCGTCGGCTTCGCCGACACCTCCCCCTTCAGGGGGAGGATCCCTAACCCGGGAACTTCATCAAGTTCGGCTTGGGAATGGCGGCCTTGAAGCTGCCGCGGCTCTTGGACGTGTCCAGGCCGAACTCGGCCCAGGCGGCCAGGAAGCCGGTCTGCGGCGCGCTCGCCGCCAGCGGAACCAGATTCAGCGAGGATCGCGCTGCGACCAGGGCGCGGGCGGCGGCCCAGGCCTCGGGCTCGGCAGTGGCGTAGGCGCCGTTGGCGGCCACCAGTTCGCCGGCCAGGGCCGGATCGGCGAAGCGCAGGGTCACGGCCGTATCGGCCGGCAGGTCCGACAGGCTGGTCAGCGCCTCGATCAGGGCCGACAGACTCATCTTGGCCAGGGTGGTTCGCCGCTCGCCGCCGGCCGCGCCCTTGATCGCGGCCGCGCCCGACTCGCCGTCCAGCTTCCGTACGAACGCCCAGCCGCCATAGCCGGGATCCTGCTTGCAGAGGGCGGCGGTCCAGAGGGTCACGGCGGGGCTGGTCATGGCCGTTTCCTAGCGCCTGGCGCGCCGATCCGCCATCCCGCCTGTTCACGAACGTGAACGAAATGTAAACAAGGCCCTAAATCTTAGAGTTAACGTCATTTTCAAATTTGTAACGGCGTTATTAATTGTGCGATCGCACCATCCACCGGTTGTGAGCCGATCAAGCAAAAAGCGTGCCAAAATGGGTCAAAATCGCCGATTTCTCGGCTGGCGGGGCTATCAAAGTTAATGTGATCTGAATATTCGTGGTTAACGGCCGATTCAGACCTGTTAACCCCTTGTTAAGAGCGCTGGCTCCGGTTTTGCTGATCTCGCGTCAAATCCATCCCGGCCGTGCCGAGGTGGGACGATCCCGGTGCGGAGTACGCGAGCGATGTTCGAATTCGTGGGGCGCGATCT
The DNA here is from genome assembly GCA_966252285.1 of uncultured Caulobacter sp. Taxonomy (GTDB): domain Bacteria; phylum Pseudomonadota; class Alphaproteobacteria; order Caulobacterales; family Caulobacteraceae; genus Caulobacter. Next base: position 4,150 of record CBINOL010000219.1, on the reverse strand, counting down.
GATGAGGCTTCTGGGCGTCGAGGGCCAGGGACGGATGTCCCATGCCGCGGCGCATCGGGAAGGCCTGACCGGCGGCGACACCGCGCTGCTGGAACTGATGGACCTGCGCCTGCTGACCAACGAAGCCCGCGCCGCCGACGTCGCCGCCGGCCGGATCGGCTGCAAGGATCGCGCGGTGCGTCTTCTGGAAGCCGCCGTGGTCTGGCGCGAAGTGGCCCGCCGCACCGGCGACGCCGCCGCCCTGCGCAAGGGCGCGGCCCAGGCCGAGGCCGCCGCCAGGCTGGCCGATACCGAACGCAAGACCGACCTCGTCTGCGCCGCTCGCTGCGAGCAGGCGGTGCTGGCCATGCTGGGCGCCGAACTGTTCGGCGACGAGGGTCTTCACGCCGCCGCCGGCGCCACGCTTTCCCTGGCCAAGGCGGCCCACGGCCCGCACGCCGCCCTGGCCGCCAGCCTGCTGGCGGCCGTCGACGGCCGCATGGCCCTGTCCGACAACGACATCGACCGCGCCCTGGCCGCGGCCCAGGCCTTCGAGGCCCCGCTGGCGACCCTGGCCGGCGAGCGCGGGGCCAAGTCAGGCGGCGCGCGCCTGCAGCTGGCCGAGCAGCGCGCCGCCCGCATCGACCTGCTGCTGGCCTGCGCCGTGCGACTGAAGGACCGCGCCCTGGTCGAGGTCGCCCTGTCCGAATCCCGGACGGCGCTGGCCGCCCTCGATCCCGACTTCGAACCCCTGACCTGGTCGCGCCTCGAGTTGATGCGCGCCGAGGCCCTGGCCCGCCTGGGCGATTTCGACGGCGAGCTGTCGCTGATCGCCGACGCCGTCGAGGCCGCGACCCAGGCCCTGGAGCCGCTGGACCCGGGCCATAGCCCGCTGGACTGGGCGCGCGCCCAGGCCTCGCTGGGCGAGACCCTGCAGGCCATGGGCGAGGCGACGACCTCCGAGCGCTGCTTCGAACAGGCCGTCACCTGCTTCGACCGCGCCACTCACATCGTGAAGGTGCAGCCGGCGCTGAGCCTGCGCGCCGCCGTCGCCAACAATCGCGCCCTCAGCCTGGCGCGCTGCGCCGAGCTGACCGCGGACCTGGCCGTGCTCGACGCCGCCGAGATGGCCTTCAAGGCCGAGCTGGCCGAGCAGCCGGGCGCGCGCGACCCGGCCGGCTGGGCCGTGGCCCAGATGAATCTCGCCCGTCTCTACGAGGCCCGCGTCGAGATCACCGGCCGCGACGACGGTCGCCTGGACCGCGCGGCCACCGCGCTGGCCGTGGCGTTCGACGTCTTCGCCGAACTGGGCCTGCGGTCGCTGACCGACATGGCGGCCCAGGGGTTGCAGCGGATCAAGCAGGCCAACGCCGCCTGACCCGAAATGAAACGCGGAGCCCTGACGGGCCATCCGACAAGAGCATAGGGAAGATACAGTGATCGCTTCGTTCGTTCTCGCCGCTGCCGTCACCACCGCCGCTCCGGCTCTGCAGGCCGAGCCGCAGGCCCGCGTGGTCCAGGTGGCGCAACCGCGCGAAGCCGTCGCCCTGCTCAGCTGCATGGTCAAGTCGAACGGCGGCTTGGCCGACTGCAGCGTCCAGGCCGAGAGCCCCACCGACCTGGGCGTCGGCGACGCGGCCCTGCAGATGGCCTCGCAGATCCAGGTCGACCTCCTGGGCCCGGACGGCAAGAGCCGCGCCGGCTCGTTCATCGACGTGCCGATCCGCATCCGCATCCGCTAAATCGCAGGGCGAGCACGCTTCCGGGCTCGCCTTCGCATTCGGCCCGGCCTAAAGCTGGGCCATGGCTTTCGAGCATCGCGCAGGCTGGTTGATCGCGCTCGCCGTGATGGCGGGAAGCCTTGCTGTCGCCGGCGGCCTGACCGTTCGGCGCGAGCGCGCCCTGGCTGCGGAAGCGCCGGCCTACGTTCCCACGCCCTCCGAAGAGTTCGCGCTGGTCTTCGCCGAGATGGCGATCGACGAGAAGCGCCTGCTGCGCGAAAGCCTGGGCGAGGGCAGGGAGGCCGAGGCTCGCCACATCGCCGCGACGCCGGGCCTGGCGCGCCGCGAAGGCGACGTCCTCTTCATTCGCCACGACGGGCGCGACGTGGCCTCGTTCGCCGACGACGCCAACCTCTGCGAGGGGTTCGACAACTGCAGCCGCTGGCGTTTCCTGGGCGAGCTGGCCCTGGGTTCGCACCGCTATCCGTATCTCAGCTTCTTCCACGGCGAAGGCGACGAGATCACGCTGCTGGTCGACGCCCGGGGCGAGCTCGTCGCTTTGGGCCAGGGGTATCCCAGCGCCTCGCCGGACGGTCGATGGCTGGTGATCGCCGGCCACGACGACTATGGCTCGAACCTGTCGGTGTTCGCGGTCGGGCCCGATGGACTGAAGTTCGTCGCCGACAGCGAGGAGGCCTGCCAGCCGGCGCGCTGGCTGGCGCGCGATCGGCTGGAGATGGTCTGTGAGTTCCAGGCCGGCGAGTCGGCCCGCGCCATGCTCGTCCACGATCGGGGCTGGCGGCTGGAAGCTCCGCCAGACGCTCCACGGCCCGTGCCGGCGGTGAAGCCGGAGACCGACGACGAGCCGGGCTATTTCGAGAGCAAGGGCTACCGTCGGCTGGCGCGTTGAGCGCCTACTTCGCCAGGCCCGACTTCTGCAGGGTCTTGTAGGCCTTGATGACGCGCTGGAGCTTGTGCTCGGCGCTGCGGTCGCCGCCGTTCATGTCGGGGTGGCAGCGCTTGAGCAGTTCCTTGTAGCGCGTGCGGATCGCCTGGGCGTCGGCGTCGACGTCCAGGTCCATGTCGGCCAGGGCCTGGCGTTCCAGTTTGCCGATCGCCCGGCCCGAGGCGGCCGATTCCGCGCGGCGCTGCTGGGCGCGGAACAGGCCGAAGGGGTCGGCCATGTTGCGGGCGTCGCGGGCGGCGGCGGCGGCGGCCTCGCGCGAGCCGGCGTCGGCCTTCATGCTCCAAGTCGGCCGGCCGCCGGTCATCTTCTCGCGCTCCTGCTCGGCGCGAATCTGACCCTCGTTCATGCCGGCGTAGAAGTTCCAGTTCTTGTTGTATTCGGCCGCATGCTGCTGGCAGAAGTTGTAGTACTGGCCGGGCAGGTCGCGGCTCTTGGGCGCCTTGGCCTCGGCCGGGCGCAGGCAGTCGGCGTGATCGCAGCGCTTCTGGCCGGGCTTGAGCTTGTAGACGTCGTCCGCGCGCGGACCCTCCTCCTCGCCCGGCTTGGGCGGGCGGACACGGATGTCGAAGAACTTGGGGCGGTACTCGAACGCGCGGCTCATGGCGCTTAGAGTAAGCGCAGGCTATTTCCGTTCAAGGATTGACATGCTGGAGATCGCCATGGGCGCCGTCGCAGACGCCATCGAAGCCAAGCTCACCGCCGCTTTTTCGCCCACCAGGCTGGTGCTGGTGGACGACAGCGACCGCCACAACGGCCATGCCGGCCATCGCGAGGGCGGCGAGAGCCACTTCAACCTGACCATCGAGGCGCAAGCCTTTGCGGGCAAGCCGCGCGTGGCCCGCCAGCGGCTGATCTTCCAGGCCCTGCGCGAGGAGATGGCCGGGCCGGTGCACGCCCTGTCGATCGTCGCCCTGGCGCCGGGCGAAAGCTGACCTTCAGCGTGCGGTTTGCGCTTGCATAACCGCGCCGCGACTGATTGCCTCGGTTCCCGGCGCGATCCTGCCGGGACCCGAGGGATGGCATGAGCGCCGCACGTTCTTTTTCCGATATTTCCGCTACCGACGAAGCCGCCATCGCCGCGCGGCTGCCGGCCTATCTGGCGCGATCCTACGCCCGCTACTCGAACTTCACCGTCGCCAGCGCCGTGGTCGACGACCTGGGCGGCGTGCACTTCGGCGTCAATGTCGAGAACGCCGCCTATCCGTCGGGCACCTGCGCCGAGCAGACCGCCATCGGCGCTATGATCACGGCCGGCGGGCGGAAGATCGAGCGCGTCTACATCGCCGCGGGCTCCGACGCCGTCGTCCAGCCGTGCGGCGCCTGCCGCCAGCGCATCGGCGAGTTCGCCGCCAAGACCTGCGAGATCGTCTCGGTGCAGGGCGGCGCGGCCACGCAGCGCACGCCGTTCTGGAACCTGCTGCCGGAAGCGTTCGGGCCGGGGGATCTGGAGTAGGGGGAGACCCCCTCAGTCGGCTTCGCCGAC
>CBINOL010000218.1:0-5215 GCA_966252285.1 uncultured Caulobacter sp. | reverse complement strand
GGCGGCGGTCGCCCCCTCCGTCACGCTGCGTATCCGCAGCGCGCCACCTCCCCCGCTTCGCGAGGGAGGAGCTTGAACCGAAAAGAAAAGGCCGCCGCCCGCGAGGGCGACGGCCTTTCCGGCTTTCAGACCGGGACGCGCTTACCAGCTGCGCTCGATGCTGAGGAAGCCGCGGCGGCCCCGCAGCTCGTAGCCCCAGATCTCCGAGTTGCCGACGCGATAGCTGCTCGAGATCGAGGGCGGGGCCTCGTCGAACAGGTTCTGCACGCCGAAGGTCATGGTCGTCTTGTCGTCGATCACCTTGCGGGCCGAGACGTTGTGATAGGTCATGAACTCGGTGTGGTACTTCACGTGGACGTACTTGTAGTACGTCGAGCCGACCACGTAGTCGTAGCTCGTGGAGGTGGCGTACTTGGCGCTGCCCACGGTGTCGCCCAGGATCTCGGCGTCCGAGGCCTTGCCGGTGATGGTCGACGACCAAGTGTAGGTCCACGGCCCCTTGCGGTACGACAGGCTGGCCTTACCCGAGAAGTCCGGACCGTCGTAGATGTAGGTCGTGCCGTTGTAGTCGTCCTCCTCGGTCTCGCCGAACAGGTTCGAGGTGTCCTGCAGCTGCCAGCTGAACTGGCTGTTGAAATAGAGCTGCCCGCCGTTGTCGAAGTCGTGGCGATAGTCGGTGGTCAGGTCGATCGCCCGGCTCTTCTGCGAGGCGACGTTGACGTAGTCGTTCTTGACCAGGGTCAGCAGGTGCGTGGTCGGGTCACGCGTCACCAGCTGGCAGAACGGGCTGGAGAGACCCACCGACTCGTAGCAGCGCGAGGCGATCTTGGCCGCGCCGAACTGGGTGATCTCGTTGCTGATGTCGATGTCGGCGTAGTCGACCGCCACCTTCAGGTTGATGAAGCTCGGGGTGAACACCACGCCGATGGTCTTCGACTCCGAGGTCTCGGCCTTCAGGATGCCCTTGCCGCCGCCGGCCGTGACCAGGGTGGAGTAGCTGGCCTGGGTGGCCGACACGCCCTGGGCGGCGCAGTTGGTGACGATGGTCTGGCTGGCGCCGCTGCTGCCGTAAAGGATGCAGGGATCGGCGACGCTGTAGCCGGTCTGGTCGGCGAGGTAGAGCTCGTACAGCGACGGGGCGCGGAACGAGGTGCCGTCGCTCATGCGCAGACGCCAGGTCGGGGTGATCTGCCAGTTCAGGCCGATCTTGTAGGTGTCGCTGTCGCCATAGCTGTCGACCTCGGTGTGACGGCCTGAGACCTGCAGGTCCAGGCTCTTGACCAGGAACAGGTCTTTCAGGACCGGCACGTCGATTTCGGCGAAGGCTTCCGTCGTGGTGTCCGTGCCGAAGGTGTGGCCGGCGCGGGTCAGGTTCCAGTTGTTGTTGTTCAGCGACGCCGTGCCCGGGCTGTCGTCGAAGTCGTCGTGACGGTAGGTGAAGCCGAAGGCGGCCCCGACCTTGCCGGCCGGCAGGCTGAACAGGTCGCCCGAGAAGCTGGCCTCGACCAGCGACTGCTCGTAGGTGGTGTGGCCGACGTCCACGCCGAACAGGAAGGCCTTTTCGGCGTCGGTGAACTGGCCGGCCAGGACGCGCGAGCTGAACCACGGAATGCCGGTGGGCAGGGTCGAGCAGTCGCCGCCCGAGATCGTCACCAGCGACTGGACGCAATAGTTGGTCGCGCCGGCGGCCGTGGTGGCGGCGATGGCGTCGCTGTTGATCGAGCTGACCGAATAGGTCCCGTCCGACTTGCCGTACTGGCCGTAGACGTCCCAGTCCCAGCCGCTCAGGAAGCCCAGCTTGGAGCCTTCCAGGAACTTGAAGTCGCCGCGCAGGCCGCCCAGGCCGCGGTAGTAGTCGACCTTCTGGATCGAGTCGTAGGCCACCGCGATGACCGGATAGGCCGTGCCGCCGGCCGCGCCGAAGATGTTGTTCGGGTTGGTGGTGCTGACGGTCGGGAACAGCTGGCGGGCGCCGTTCTGTTCGGAGTTGCGGCGGTTGTAGAGGAACTCGCCATAGGCCTCGACGCCGGCGCCCAGGTCATAGCCGCCGGTCACGTAGAAGCTGGCGCGCTCGACCGGGCTGATGACCGTGGCCCGCTGCCAGACCGACGAGTCGTAGTTGGCGACGCGGTAGGTCTCCGGATAGTTGGCGCGCGCCACGCGAGCCAGATTGGCGAAGGCGGCGTTGCTGGCCACGAAGTTCGGCGCGGTGTTGCCGGTGTACGAATAGCTCGTGCCCGGAACCATGTACTGGAAGTAGCCGCCGTAGCCGCTGGTGTAGGCGACGTTGTTGATCTGGTTGAAGCACTTGTAGCTGCCGGTGGCCGGGTCGGTCAGGTCGACGCGGGCGCCCGTGGTCGTGCTGTAATAGTTGTCGGCCGAGCAGCTGGTGTAGTCGCGGTCGCCGCGGCGCAGGGCGTTCTGCTTGTAGTAGCTGGCCGAGGCGCTGAGATAGCCGCGCTCGAACGTCTTGCCCCACGAAGCTTCGGCCGAATACTCCTGGCCGCCGCCGCCCTTGGCGAAGGGCGCGTTGCCGTAGACCCGCACGCGGCCGCCGTCATAGTCGGTCTTGGTGATGTAGTTGACCACGCCGGCCACGGCGTCCGAGCCGTAGATCGACGAGGCGCCGTCCTTGAGGATCTCGACGCGGTCGATCATCGCATTGGGGATGGTGTTGAGGTCGACCGGGCCGACCGTGCCGCGCACGCCCGACGGCGTCAGGCGACGGCCGTTCAGCAGCACCAGGGTGCGGTTGGCCCCCAGGCCGCGCAGCGAGATGGTGTTGACGCCCGGACCGCCGGTCACGTTGTAGCCGGTCAGTTCGTCGGCCACCTGGAACGAGCCGCTGGCCAGCGACGAGCTCTGGATGATCTCGGTCGTGTTGACCAGGCCCTCGAGCTCGCTCTGTTCCGAGGTGATCACCTGGATAGGCGAGGCGCTGTTGTAGGCGTTGCGCTTGATGCGCGAGCCGGTGACGACGATGGCCTCAACGTCGACGGCGTCGTCTGCGTTCGAGGCCGCGGCCTTGTCTGACTTGGTCTGGGCCTGGGCCCACGCGCCGACGGGCGCCAGCCCCAGGCCGGCGATCACCGACGAGGCCAGCAGCAACTTGCGATCAAGCATCTAGAATATGCCCCCATGGATAGGTTTGCGTGGAAACTTCGCCCCTCGCGAAGCTCCCGCCCTGACGGGGTCTTTAGGACGCGGAAGCCGCCGAAGAAGCGCGAACGCGCCTCACCCATCGACTTTCCACCCAATTTTCCCGGCAAAGCCGCCTTCGACAGCAATAGTTAGCCGCCGAAGATCATGGGTCGGACATTAGTTCGTCACAGTTCGGTCGTTATCTCCCGACCGAAAGACATGTATTCTATTTAATAGTTTTATCGATTCATTCTGGAAATACACCGATACTGACGGTTACGATTTCCATCACTCAAGTTGTGAATGACAACGCCTCGCCGCTGGAGCCGGATCGGAGGCGCGGGCGAGCGCCCGCCTTTTGGGTGCCGCCGGTGTTTCGGCGGAATCGGATCAGCGCCGGGAGACCCGCCAGATGACGTCGCCGACGTCGTCGGCCACCAGCAGCGCGCCCTGCTTGTCGAAAGCGACGCCCACCGGCCGGCCCAGGGCCTCGCCGTCCGCGTTGAGGAAGCCCGTCAGCACGTCGCGCGGCGGGCCCGAGGGTCTGCCGCCGGCGAAGGGCACGAAGACCACCTTGTAGCCGCTGTGGGGCTTGCGGTTCCACGACCCGTGCTGGCCGATGAACGCCCCGCCCTTCAGCGGCGAGGGGAACGCCGACGCGGCGTCGAAGGTGAAGCCGAGCGAAGCGGTGTGCGGCCCCAGCGCGTAGTCGGGCTTGATCGCCCGGGCCACCAGGTCGGGCCGCTGCGGCTTGACCCGCGCGTCCACGTGCTGGCCGTAATAGCTGTAGGGCCAGCCGTAGAACCCGCCGTCCCGCACCGAGGTCATGTAGTCGGGCACCAGATCGCTGCCGATCTCGTCGCGCTCGTTGACCACGGTCCACAGCGCGCCGGAGGTCGGCTCCCAGCCCATGCCGTTGGGATTGCGCAGGCCGGTGGCGAACAGGCGCTTGGCGCCGGTGGCCACATCGATTTCCCAGATGGCGGCCCTGCCCTCCTCCTCCGCCAGGCCGTTCTCGCCGACATTGCTGTTGGAGCCGACCGTCGCATAGAGCCGCGTCCCGTCGGGGCTGGCGATCAGCGACTTGGTCCAGTGATGGTTGCGCGGCCCGGCCGGCAGGTCGGTCACCCGCCGGCGCGGCGCGGTGATGGCGGTCTCGCCTTCCTTGTACGGGAAGGCCAGCACCGCGTCGGTGTCGGCCACGTAAAAGGTCTCGCCCACCAGGGCCATGCCGAACGGCGAGTTCAGCCCCGACAGGAAGGTCGAGCGCAGGTCGGCGACGCCGTCGCCATTGGTGTCGCGCAGCAGCGTGATGCGGTTGGCGCTCTTGGTCGCCGCGCCGGCCCGCTTCATGACCATGCTCTGGATCTTGGCCTTCAGGCCCTTGCCGTCCTCGGGCTTGGGCGGCGCATTGGTCTCGGCGACCAGCACGTCGCCGTTGGGCAGCACGTGGATCCAGCGCGGGTGGTCCAGCTTGTCGGCGAAGGCCTGCACGGCCAGACCCTCGGCCGGACTGGGCGCGCCGCCCGCCGGCCAGCCCTTGGCCGGGGCGATGTTGACCGTCGGCAGCAGCGTCTTCTTCGGGGCCGGCAGCTGCGGGTCGGCGCCCGTGCCGGCGGCCACGTCGAGGTCGGCCCGCTCGCCGCAGGCCGCCACGCTCAGCGCCGCCGCACCCGCGGCGACGACCAGAAGTCCCCGCATCAGGCGCGTCGGCGGAACAGGCCCAGCAGGGCCAGCAGCACCACCGCGCCCACGGTCGAGACCACCAGGCTGCCGATCCAGCCGGTCGCGCCCAGGCCCAGCATGCTGGCCAGGAAGGCGCCGATCAGCGAACCGACGAGACCCACCACCAGATTGGTCAGCAGCCCGTGGTCGCGCTTCATGATCTTTTCGGCCAGCCATCCGGCGAAGATACCGATGATGATCGCGCCGATGAAACCCACGCCGTTCATGCCGTCTTCCTCCTGTAGCCCTTGGCGCTGGGGAAATGCGCAGGATGCGGCGCAGGTTGCGTGGGGCTGGAATCTCTCCCTCCGGCCCTTCGGGCCACCTCCCCCAGAGGGGGAGGATCTAT
>CBINOL010000217.1:0-5284 GCA_966252285.1 uncultured Caulobacter sp. | reverse complement strand
GCCTCCTCCGCCGCCGCCGCCGCCGCCGACCAACGCTCCGCCTCCGCCTCCCGCGGTGGTGCAGCCGAGGCCGCCGATCGCGCCGCCGCCGGACGTGACGCCGCCGCCGCCGCTCCCGATTCCGCCCGTCAAGGAGCGGGTCGAGCAGACGGCGCCGCCGATCATCTCGTCGGCTCCGCCGGCGCCGGTGACGGCTCCGCCGGCTCGCGCTTCGGTCGTGACGCGTCCTGACTGGGCGCGCAAGCCGAACGCGGACGACATGGCCCGGTACTATCCGGACCGTGCGCAGCGGATGGAAGTCGGTGGTCGTGCGACGATCCGTTGTACGGTGAACGCCAAGGGTTCGCTCGAGAACTGCTCGGTCGTGTCGGAATCTCCGGCCGACTACGGTTTCGGCGACGCGGCCCTGAAGCTGTCGCGCCTCTTCCGCATGAAGCCGAAGACCCTCGACGGGGCTCCGGTGGACGGCGGCGAGATCACGGTGCCGATCACCTTCCAGGTCCCGCAATAGCGACCGACCTGGGACGATCCCAAGAAGACGCCTCGGAACTCCGGTTCCGGGGCGTTTTTCTTTGCCCGCAACGGCGGGCGAAGGCGCGGCGGCATCAAGGCCTGTTCGGGGCGCGAAAATTTCGTTCCGTGAGGGCTTTTCGCCGCTTGATCCCGGGGGCGGGTCCGACTAAGAACACGCCTCTCGCGGAGCCGCCTTAGCTCAGTTGGTTAGAGCGCTAGATTGTGGCACTAGAGGGCCTCGCTTCGCGCCCGAGAGGTGGTACCACGAGACGATGAACAGGCCCGGCGGCGACGCCGGGCCTTTTCCGTTCCAGGCTGGCCGAATGCCGCGCCATTGCGTCGCGGCGGCGGACCGCCGCATGGCCGCGCCTGGCCGGCCGTGGGATTTTCCCGGGGCGGACAGGGTCTCGTGAGGCTGATCGTCGCGCATCTGCACGGACCATAGCCAAGTCGCGTGCAACGTGCGTACGGTGATGCTCACGACACCGCCGCTTGAGCGGGCCCGCGTGCGTCGCGGAGCGAGATCGGGGAGGAAGCAATGGCGGACGGGGCAATGGGAATCGTTCCTACCGAAGAGCAATTGGCGGCCGCCGCGCTGGACGTGGCCGGGCTGCTGGGTTTCGCCGATCTGCTTCCGGCCTACGCCGCCGCGCAAGGCGGCGAGAAGCTGGACGTCCTGAACGCCATCGTGCGCGTGATCGCCGCCGACGTGCTGGGCGTCGAGCCCGGCGGCGACCGTATCGCCCCCGAGTCGGTGCTGTTTCTGGGCCAGGACTAAGGTCCGTCCTTCACGGTCCCGCTTTCGCAAATCGGGTGGCTCGAAACCGAGCCGGCGCTACCATGCCCGTCCGGATGTCGGCGGGGGCGCTATGGCGGACAAGATTATCGAGGATGCGGTCAAGGCCCTGCTGGGTGAGATCGACGCGCTGCTGAAACCTCGCGGCTTCAGGAAACAGGGCCATCGCTTTCGCCGGCTGTCGGGCGGCAATGCGGGGCTCATCGAGCTCCAGCGCAGCCAATCGAGCAGCCGCGACCGCGTGCGCTTCACCCTCAATGTCGGCGTGATCTGCGGCCGCCTGCTCGACGAGGACCGCCCGCCCGCATCCAAGGGCGGCGTCTTCAATGCTCACCTGCGCATGCGGATAGGTGAGTTCCTGGCCACGCCGACGGACAAGTGGTGGGACCTGACGGCCGACGCCTCGCCGGCCGACCTGGTCGCGGAACTGACGCCCCTGCTGGATCTGGCGGCCGAGTACCTGGCCGAGCATCTCGACGACGCCCAGTTGATCGCGCTCTGGCGAAGCGGACGGTCGCCGGGCGTCACGGACGGACGACGCCAGGATTACCTTCGCGAGCTGACGGCGGCCTGAGCGGAGCGGCTATCGCTCCGGCTCGGTCCAGCCGCCGCCCAGGGCCTGATAGAGCGCCACGGCGTTGAGCAGGCGGGCCTCGCGCACCTGCGACAGGGCGAGCTCGGTGGCCAGGAGGCCGCGCTGAGCGTCCAGTTCCTCCAGATAGGCGACGTAGCCGGCCTGGTAGCGCTTGCGGGCGTGCTCCAGCGTGCGGGCGGCGGCGGCGCGCTGCAGGCGGGCGTGGTCTTCCTGCTCGGCCAGGCGCCCTTGACCTTCGAGCGCGCTCTCCACTTCGTTGAAGGCCGTCAGGGCCGCCTTGCGATAGGCGAAGGCGGCCTGGTCGCGACGGGCGGCCGCGGCGTCGGAGGCGCCGCGCAGGCGGCCGCCGTCGAAGATCGGGGCCAGCACGCTGCCGCCCAGGCTCCAGGTGGTCAGCGGATCGATGTGCAGCACCTTCAGCCCGCCGGCAGCGGCTGACAGCCTGACCTGCGGCAGGAAGGCGGCGCGCGCGGCCGCCAGGCTGGCGTCGGCGCCGACGAGGCTGGCCTCGGCCTGGGCGATGTCGGGGCGGCGTTCCAGCAGGGCCGAGGGCAGGGGCGCGGCCGGCTGCGGCACGGCCAGGGCGTCGAGCCCGCCTCGGGCGACCGGTCCCGCGCCGTCCTTGCCGGCCAGCAGGGTAAGGCCCGCCTCCTGTCGACGGACGGCCAGTTCCAGGGCCGGCACGCGTTGGGCGGCGGCCTCCAGTTCGCCCTCGGCCTGGCGAAGCTCGAGATTGGAGGTCACGCCCTGCTGGGCGCGGCGGCGGGCGCGGGCGGCGGCCTCCTCGCGCGAGACCAGGGTGGCGCGGGCCGTGGCCAGCTGGGCGTCCAGCGAGGTCAGGGAGACATAGGCCCGGGCCGTTGCGGCGGCGACCGACAGGCGGGCGGCGTCGCGGCCGAAGCGGCTGGACTGCAGGCTGGCGCGGGCGGCGGCGTCGCCGGCCCGCAGCCGGCCCCACAGATCAATCTCGTAGGCGGCCTGAAGCTGGCCCTGGGCGGCCAGCGGTTCGGCCGGCGTGCCGAAGGCCGACAGTTCGCGCTGCTTCTGCACCCCACCCGCCGCGTTTAGCGAAGGCAAGAGCGCGGCGCGCGACTGGGCGGCCAGGCCCTCGGCCTCGCGCACCCGGGCTTCGGCGATCCCGAGGTCGGCGTTGCGCACGAGGGCGGCGGCCACGAGTTCGGAGAGGCGGGGGTCGCCGAAGGCCTTCCACCAGTCGGCGGCGACGGTGTCCTGGCCGGCCGGCGACTCGGCGCGCCAGCCGGCGGGCGGGCTGATGGCGGCCTCGCCGGGCGGGGCGGTCTTCGGTCCGGGCCCGGCGCAGGCGGCCAGCAGCAGCGCCGTGGTCAGCGCGGGGAGAGGCGGGCGCATCAGCGGCGCTCCTTCTCGCGCGGCGCCTTGGCCAGGTCGACCTGGGCCTCGACCGACATGCCGGGCCTCAGGCGGGCAAGGTCGGGCTGGCCGGCGTCGAGCACAATGCGCACGGGTAGGCGCTGGGCGATCTTGGTGAAGTTCCCGGTGGCGTTCTGGGCCGGGAGGATGCTGAACTCCGAGCCGGTGGCCGGCGAGATCTGCTCGATGCGGCCATGGAAGCGCCGGTCGCCCAGGGCGTCGACCGTGACGCTGGCGGGCTGGCCCGGGCGCATGCGGCCGGCCTGGCGCTCCTTGAAGTTGGCGATGATCCAGCGCTGCGGCGGCACCAGCGAGACCAGCTGGGTTCCGGCGGTGACGAACTGGCCCTGGCGAACGCCGATCTGGCCCAGCTGCCCGTCCGTCGGGGCCAGGACGAGCGTGTTGTCCATGTCGATCTCGGCAAGCCGTAGGGCGGCGCGGGCGGCGGCCACGGCGGCCTCCAGCCCCTGGCGCGACACGCCGACCGAGCGGACGTCCTGGCGGGCGATGTCGCGGCCGGCCCGGGCGGCCACCACCTGGGCCTCGGCGGCGCGCAGGGCCGCGCGGGCCTGGTCGCGTTCGCGCAAGGAAACCGAGCCATCGGTGGCGAGGTCGGCGACGCGGGCCATGTCGGCGCGGGCGCGTTCCAGCTGGGCCTGGGCCGAGCCGATATCGGCGTGGCGGGCGGCGAGAGCCGCCTCGCGCGAGGCCTGGGCTTGGGTCGAGTTGGCCAGATCCGCCTCGCGAGCGGCCAGGGTGGCGCGGGCCTGGTCGAGACGCTGGCCGTAGATGCGGCGGTCGATCTCGACCAGGGGCTGGCCGGCGCGCACGGTCTGGAAGTCCTGCACCAGCACCTTGGTGACGTAGCCGCTGAGCTGCGGCGCGATCACTGTCACCTGGCCGCGCACATAGGCGTTGTCGGTGCGCTGCACCGAGCCGGCGAAGGGCGGCAGCTTCCACAGGAACAGGATCAGCAGCACCACGGCCAGGGTGATGACCGCCGTCAGCACGATGGCCCGCACGCCCGGCGGCTTGGGCCGGGCCGGCGGCGGGGCCGCCGCCGCGGCGCGGTCTTCCGGCTGCGGGGGCGGCTGGGGCGAGGGATTGGCGGGCGGCGGGGCGGCGGCGTCGGTCATGCGGGTTCCGAAGCGGGCTTGGGTGATGTCGGTGGAGAGGGCGGCTGGGCGCCCTGGCGCTTCATGCGCACCGCCAGCAGCACGAACAGCAGGGCGGCGTAGAAGAACTGGGCGACGGCGATGATCCCGATCACCCTGAAGACGTCGTTGAAGGCGAGGATGTTGGCCTGCTGGACCAGTTGCTGGGTCAGCAGGGCCACGCCGTCGGCGGCGCGGAAGGCCGGGTCGCCCTGGGTGGCGGCATAGGCCCCGCCATAGGTCTGCAAGGTGGCGGCGACGGCGGGATCGGATCCCGTCAGGTGCTCGGCCAGATAGACGGCGTGGTGCTGGGCCCGCACGGTCTGCAGCGTGCCCAGCAGCGAGGCGCCGAACAGGCCGCCCAGGTTCTGGGCGACGCCGAACATCACCGAGAATGTGATGATCGAGCCCAGGCCCCGGGTCAGCAGCTGGCCGATGCCGAACATGAAGGCCGGCCCCAGGAACATGGCGGCGGCGAAGGCCAGCAGGGCCTGGCTGAGATAGAGGTTGGCCGGCGCGGTCAGCACGGTGGCGCGGGCGTCGAGGAAGGCGCCGAGCGCGATCAGCAGGATCGAGCCGAGGAACTGCGGGGCCAGGGTCTTCTGGTTGAGGGTCGTGGCGCTGACCACGACGCCGGCGATGGTGGCCAGCAGGACCACGCCGTAGAGCAGTCGCTGCTGCTCGGCGGCCAGGCCCAGGGCGTTCATCAGGCCGGCGGCGCCGACGCTCTGTTCGGAGAGGATCAGCCGTACCAGGGCGATGTTCAGGCAGAAACGCAGGAAGGCGCCGGTGGCCACCCAGCGGGTGTCGATCAGCGGATGGACGCGGCCGTGCTCG
>CBINOL010000216.1:0-5289 GCA_966252285.1 uncultured Caulobacter sp. | reverse complement strand
ACGCCGACGTCAAGGCCGCCCCGGTCACCGTCAAGAGCGACGCCCAGGGCCGCTTCGAACTGAAGCCCGAGCGCTCGGGCGTCTACCAGGTGCAGGCCCGCTACCGCGTCGCCCCGGCCGCCGCCGGCCAGCCCGGCCAGAGCCACACCTACTCGCTGACCTTCGAATCCCTGCGCTGAGAGCCGACATGATCCGCAACACCCTGATCCTGGCCGCCGTCCTGGCCGCCGTCTCCGCCCCGGCCCTGGCCGCCTCGCACGCCCGCGACACCTTCATCAAGGAGCAGGACGTCAACGGCGACGGCGTCGTCACCAAGGAAGAGTTCGTCATCACCCGCGACCAGCTCTTCAAGGCCATCGACGCCGACAAGAACGGCGTGCTGTCCAAAGAAGAGTACGTCGGCGAGTTCAAGGTCCGTCTCGAAAAGCGCCTGGCCGCCTCGACCGAGACCGCCGAGAAGAAGGAAGAGGAGCGGGTTCGCCAGATGCGTCAGGCCGACGTGCGCTTCGGCGTCCTCGACAGCGACAAGAGCGGCGGCATCACCCCGGCCGAGTTCGCCTATTCGGGCTGGCGGATGTTCGTGACCCACGACACCAACAAGGACGGCGTGGTCTCGGCCGCCGACCCGGTGGCCGCGGACACGAACTGATCCGTTGGGGGGGCGCGCCCCCGGCTTCTTGATCCCCTTCTGGAGCCGGGGGCGCTTGCCCGCCGCCTAGTCTTCCGGTGCGTAGACGCGCACCCAGTCCACCAGCAGGCTCTCGGGCAAGGCCGCGTCGTCGACGCCGCGCCGGCCCGTCGTCTCCGCCCACCGCCCGCCGACCGCCAGGTTGAGGATCAGGTGGAAGCGCTCGTCGAAGGGCCGTCCGCCCGCGCGGGTGAAGTAGGGCTTGCCGTCGAGCAGCCAGGTCAGCCGGTTCGGCGTCCATTCCAGCGCGAACACGTGAAAGGCCGTCAGGTCGCCCAGCGCCGTGTCGGCCGAGTCGCTGCGGTTGGCCTGCAGCGTCGGCCCGTGATGCACCGCCGCCCGCACCCGGTCGCGGCAGGACCGGCAGCGCGCGCCCAGGTTCACGGCCTCGGCGATGTCGATCTCGCCCGACAGCGGGTAGGGGCCGTAGTTGTCGTGCTCGGGCAGCATCCAGATCGCCGGCCACAGCCCCTGGCCCAGCGGCAGCTTGGCGCGCACCTCGATGCGGCCGTAGCGGAACGAGGCCAGGCCCTTGGTGCTGACGCCGCCCGAAGCGTAGTCGCGGCTCACCCGCGGTCCGCCGTCGCGGCGGGCCGGGCCCGACGCGCGCTCCTTGCGGGCGTTCAGCCGCAGCACCCCGCCCGATACCGAGACATTGGCCGGCGCGTAGCACTGGCGCTCCTCGTTGCCGCCGCCCCAGCAGTCGCTCGCCGCCGTCCACTTGGCCGGGTCCAGGCGATCGCCGTCGAACTCGTCCGACCAGATCAGCCGCGGCGCAGCGACGGCGGGGCAGGCGAGGGCGGCCAGCAGCAAGGCAAGCAGCAGGCGTCTCACTTGATCGCCGTGGTCGAGCGGCCGCCGGCCGGCAGGCGCAGGGTCACGCGCCCCTTGGCGGACTTGGGCAGCAGCACCTCGACATCCGAGGCCCCCCTGGGCGCGCCGACGGTCAGGATCCAGCCGGCGCCGTCAGGCTGGACGTCGAGATCCAGAGCGTCGCGCGCCGTCCACCAGTCGCCGAAGGCCTGGGTCGAGCCCATCCAGGCGCGGCCCTTCCAGCGGTCGGCCAGAGCTTCCTCGAACCTCAGCTTGTCGCCGACGGCGTTGGGATGGATCAGCACCGTGACCACGCCGCCGTCCCGGGCCACGCGCGCCACCAGGGCGTCCGCCGCCTCAAGGCGCTGCAGCAGGGGCGGGGCCTCTTCGTCCTCGATGGCGACGGGGAACTCGAACACCGGCTGCAAGGCGCCGTCGGCGCGGTCGTCGGTCAGCTGGAAGGGCAGGTGGGTCAGCACCGTGTTGGCGGTGATCGACGAGGAATAACGATAGCCGCTGGCGTTCAGGGCCTGGGGCAGGGAGAACGGATAGGCCAGCCGCCCGGGACGGAACGAGACCACCTCCGCGCCCGCCAGCCGTTCGAGCAGGAACTTCGACACCCGAAGCTCGCCCAGGATCGTGGCGCCCTTCACCGTGTCGACCGTCTCGACGAAGGGGCGATAGCGTGGATAGCGCTCGCGCCCGTCGCCCAGCGGCATCGCATGCTCGAAGGCGCCGGAGTGGGCGACGGTGTGGCTGCCCACCTCCTGGCCGCGCGCCAGCAGGCCTTTGACGTCGGCCACGGCGGCGTCGTCGAAGAACACCTTGTCGTTGTAGTCCTTCATGTACTTGGTCTGGACGAAGAAGGTCCCGCGGATGCCGCGGGCCTTCAGGGCGTCGGCATAGGCCAGGGCGTTATGCACCGACGGACCGTAGTCGACGTCGTGGGTGAAGAGGATCGACACTTGGCGTCCGGCCGGCGCGGTGGAGACCAGCCAGGGCATCGGCTCGCCGGCGACGTAGAGGTCGCGCACCCAGCGAAACAGTCGGTCCAGCGACGGCTCGTAGCCATTGACGTAGCGCCGGGCCAGGGCTTCGGCCCGACCGTTCATGGCGCGCTGGGCCAGTGAGCCGAGGTCGACGCCCAGCACGCAGGCCTGGCCGCCTGCCCGGCGGCAGGCGGCGGCGACCGAGCCGTCGTCGAAGCGGGCCGCCACCTCCGCCGTCCCCGGCGCATAGCCGACGCTGGCGACCTTGGCCTCGCCGGCGGAAGATACGACGATCTCGTTGCTCTCGGGCTCGCCGGTGGTCCTTGTCCAGCGCATGCGCAGGCGGGAGGAGGCCTCGGTTCCCTCGCCGACGCCGAACAGCTCGCCAAGACCGCCGCCGGCCAGGTTGAAGGCCAGCACCGTGCCGCCGTCGCGTACGTGCTGGGCCAGGGCGCGCAGTTGCTCGGCGCTCAGCACGCGGCCCGAGACGATCGGATAGACCAGCACCACCTTGTGGGTCAGGGCCTTGGCGGGATCCTGCGTCACCGTGATCGGCACGCCGTGGGCGCGAAAGCCGCGCACCAGGCCCAGCCAACCCGACTGAGGATCGGTGACCAGAATCGCCAGGCGATGCGGGCCGCCCTGATCGAACTGGGCGATGCGTGTGCGGGGCGGCTCGACGATCTTCGAAGCCTCGGCCGGGCCGCGCACGCCGGGGAAGACATGCATCACCGACGGATCGGGCCGCTCGCGCCACCACCACCATCCGCCCGCCAGCAGCACGGCGAGGACGAGCAACAGCAGCGGCAGGCGACGGCGGGTCATGAGGCCTCCAGTCAAGCGCCCGACATCCAAACCCGAAAACGCCCGGGGCGCGAGCCCGTGATTTCGTGATCCGCACGGTTGCGCGCGCGCCGCGAAGCTTTCCCTTCGGCGCGGGGGCTTCTATATGCGGACGCCTCCTTACTCTCGTTCGCCCCCGGAAAGACGCCCGTTCCATGGCCCGCATCCTGATCACCTCGGCCCTGCCGTACATCAACGGCATCAAGCACCTGGGCAATCTCGCGGGCTCGATGCTGCCGGCCGACGTCTATGCGCGCTTCCAGCGGGCGCGGGGCCACGACACCCTCTACATCTGCGCCACCGACGAGCACGGCACCCCCGCTGAACTCGCAGCGGCCGCCGCCGGCCAGGACGTCGCGACCTACTGCGAAGAGCAGCACGTGCTGCAGCACGACGTGGGCCGTGCGTTCGGCCTGTCGTGGGATCACTTCGGCCGCTCGTCCTCGCCGCAGAACCATCGCCTGACCCAGCACTTCGCCGAGGTGCTGGAAGCGCAAGGGCTGATCGAGGAGCGGGTCGACCAGATGGTCTACTCGATCGACGACCGCCGCTTCCTGCCCGACCGCTACATCGAGGGCACCTGCCCCCACTGCGGCTTCGAAAAGGCCCGCGGCGACCAGTGCGACAATTGCGGCAACCTGTTGGACCCGACCGACCTGAAGGATCCGTATTCGGTGATCTCGGGCTCGCGGAACCTAGAGGTGCGCGACACCAAGCACCTCTATCTCCTCCAGACCAAGATGGCCGAGCGCATCCGCGCCTGGGTCGACAGCCACCCCGACTGGCCGACCCTGGCCAAGTCGATCGCCTACAAGCACCTGGACGAGGGCCTGATCGATCGCGGCATCACCCGCGACCTGGCCTGGGGCGTGCCGGTGACCAAGGACGGCCTGCCGCGTCCGGGCATGGAAGAGAAGGTCTTCTACGTCTGGTTCGACGCCCCGATCGAGTACATCGCCGCCACCCAGGAATGGGCCGAGGCCGCGCCGGATCGTGACTGGCGCTCGTGGTGGCGCACCGACGCCGGCGCCGACGACGTCCGCTACGTCCAGTTCATGGGCAAGGACAACGTGGCGTTCCACACCGTCAGCTTCCCCGCGACCATCCTCGGCTCGGAAGAGCCGTGGAAGAGCGTCGACATGCTGAAAGCCTTCAACTGGCTGAACTGGTACGGCGGCAAGTTCTCGACCAGCAGCAAGCGCGGCGTGTTCATGGACGCGGCGCTCGACATCCTGCCGCCGGACCTGTGGCGCTGGTACCTGACCTCGAATTCGCCGGAAGGCAGCGACACGGCCTTCACCTGGGAGCAGTTCGCCAGCGCCGTGAACCGCGACCTGGCCGACGTGCTGGGCAACTTCGTCAACCGCATCCTGAAGTTCACCGAGAGCAAGTTCGACGGGATCGTGCCCGAGGGCGGCGAGGCTGGCCCGTTGGAGCAGAAGCTCTACGCCGACGTCGCCGAGCGCCTCGCCGACCTCGCTGAGCAGATGGACGCCATCGAGATCCGCAAGAGCGCCCAGGCGCTGCGAGCCCTGTGGGTGGTCGGCAACGAATACCTGCAGGAAGCCGCCCCCTGGACGGCGATCAAGACCGACCGCGACCGCGCCGCGGTGATCGTCCGCACGGCCCTGAATCTGGCCGCGCTCTACGCCCGCATCTCGGCCCCGTTCATCCCGTTCGCCGCCGAGAAGATCGGCGAGGCCTTCGGCCAGGCCTGGCCGCCCGCGTGGCCGTCGTCCGACGTCGCCGCCGAACTGTCGACCGTCCCGGCCGGCCAGGCTGTCCGCGCGCCGGAGGTCCTCTTCAAGAAGATCGACGACGAAATGATCGCCGAATGGGCCGCGCGGTTCGGCGGGGCGGAATAAATTGATCCTCCCCCTGAAGGGGGAGGTGGCCCGAAGGGCCGGAGGGGGAAGTCCCTACTGATTTCGATGCAGCCGCTGGCGACCAAGGTCA
>CBINOL010000215.1:0-5371 GCA_966252285.1 uncultured Caulobacter sp. | reverse complement strand
TCCCCTTGCGGGAGAAGGTGTCGGCGAAAGCCGACGGATGAGGGGTCTCTCAAAAGCAAATCGCCGCGAAAGCTGATCGGCTTTCGCGGCGTTTTCGTACGTGCGACCCCTCACCCGACCCCACTTCGTGGGGGCACCCTCTCCCGCAAGGGCAGAGGGATTTTAATGCGCCGCGGCCGGCGGCGGCTGTCGCCTGGGCGCCCGCTGGAGCATCCCCCGCGCGATCTCCTGTTCGCCAATCAGGGCCTCGGTGGCGCCCATCTGGCCCAGCAGCTCGACGTCGGCGTCGGTGTAGGCGCGGGCGATGATGCGGGCGTCGGGGTTGGCCGCGCGGGCCTGCTCGATGATCCGCGCCGCCTCGAACGGACTGGGCACCGCCACGAAGACATGGGTGGCCTTGTCCAGGCCCGCCTTCATCAGCACCTCGGGCCGCACGGCGTTGCCCTGCACCACCTCGTAGCCGGCTTCGCGCAGTTCGGCGGCGCGCTCGACCTCGTCCTCGATGACCACCAGCGGGGTGCGGTTGCGCAAGCCTTCGGCCACCGCCTTGCCGACCCGGCCGTAGCCGACCAGCACCGCGTGCGGCTGGGCGGCGGCGGCCACCGGCTCGCTCGCGCCCTCCTTGGCTGCGACCTTGACCAGCGCCTTGTCGAGCCAGGCGAACAGCAGCGGGTTGATCAGGATCGACAGGATGGCGCCGGCCAGGATCAGGTCGCGGCCTTCCGGCGGCAGCAGCTTCAGCGACACCCCCAGGCCCGCCAGGATGAACGAGAACTCGCCGATCTGGGCCAGGCTGACCGAGATGGTCAGGGCCACGCTCTTGGGGCGCTTGAAGGCCACGACGATGAAGTAGGCGGCCACCGACTTGCCCAGCACGATGATCGCCACCGTGGCCAGCACCGCCAGCGGCTCGCGCAGCAGCACCATGGGGTCGAACAGCATGCCGATCGAGACGAAGAACAGCACCGCGAAGGCGTCGCGCAGCGGCAGGGTCTCGTTGGCGGCCTGATGCGACAGCTCGCTCTCGGCCATGATCATGCCTGCGAAGAACGCCCCCAGCGCGAACGATACGCCGAACAGCGCGGCCGAGCCGAACGCCACCCCCAGCGCGATGGCCAGCACCGCCAGGCGGAACAGCTCGCGCGAGCCGGTGTGGGCGATGCGGTGCAGGATCCAGGGAATGACCCGGCGGCCGACGATCAGCATGAAGGCCACGAAGGCGGCGACCTTGCCGATGGTCAGGGCGAAGGCGCCGAGAATGCCGCCCGAGGCGTGGGCCGGGGCGGTCCCGCCCAGCACGCCCGACAGCGCCGGCAGCAGCACCAGCGCCAGCACCATGGCCAGGTCCTCGACGATCAGCCAGCCGACGGCGATGCGTCCGCGATCGGTCTCGATCAGCCGGCGCTCCTGCAGGGCGCGCAGCAGCACCACGGTCGAGGCCACCGACAAGGCCAGGCCGAACACCACGCCCGGGCCCCAGCCCCAGCCCAGCGCCACGGCCAGGCCCACGCCCATCAGGGTGGCGGCGGTGATCTGGGCCACCGCGCCGGGAATGGCGATCTTGCGCACCGCCATCAGGTCCTTGACCGAGAAGTGCAGGCCCACGCCGAACATCAGCAGGATGACGCCGATCTCGGCCAGCTGCGGGGCCAGTTCCTGGTCGGCGACATAGCCCGGCGTGAACGGCCCGACGACGACGCCCGCCAGCAGGTAGCCGACCAGCACCGGCAGCTTCAACCGATTGGCGAGCGCGCCGAAGACAAAGGCCAGGCCCAGGCCCGCGACGATGGTGGCGATCAGCGAGGTGTGGTGCAAAGGGCCTCCTTGACGGTCATCTTTTTCGGGCGTACTCACCCATTATGGGTGACAAGCCCGTGGGATTCCAGATGCCACACGCAAAAATTCTCCTTCCTGCCCAGTGTCGGGGCGCCCGCGGGCTGCTCAACTGGTCGCAAGGCGAGCTCGCGGACAAGGCGGGGGTGTCGCGCAGCACGGTCAAGGACTTCGAGACCGAGCGCCACGCCTTGCACCATAGCACCGAAAGGCTCCTCATCGAGGCGCTGGAGGCGGGCGGCGCGGTGCTGATCCCGGCGTCGGAGGCCGGCGAGCCCGGTCCGGGCGTGCGGCTGAAGATGGTCGTCGACTAGAGACAGGAACCTATCGAGGAGGGGCGGAGGCGTTGAACCATGAGGTTTCACCGGCGGACTACAAGGATCTGGTCCTGTTCCTGGCCACGGCCGGGATCGTCGCGCCGCTGTTCAAGCGCCTTCGCATCAATCCCATCCTCGGCTTCCTGCTGGCCGGCGTGATCCTTGGGCCGTTCGGTCTGGGCCGGCTGATCGGCGTCGCGCCGTGGCTCGACTACGTCACCGTCGACAATCCCGACGAGATCGGCCAGCTGGCCGAGTTCGGCGTCGTCTTCCTGCTGTTCATGATCGGGCTGGAGCTGTCATGGGAGCGGCTGCGCCTGCTGCGCAAGTACGTGTTCGGCCTGGGCGCGGCCCAGGTGATCGGCTGCTCGCTGGCGCTGGGCGCGGTGGCGATGATGCTGGGCCAGACGCCGGTGGCGGCCCTGGCCATCGGCTCGGCGCTGACCCTGTCGTCCACCGCCATCGCCGTGCCGGTGCTGGCCGAGCGCAAGCGGCTGCACGCCGAAGGCGGGCGGGCGACCTTCTCGGTGCTGCTGTTCCAGGACCTGGCGGTGGCCCCGATCCTGATCACCCTGGCCATACTGGGGCGCGGCCATGGCGAGTTCGACGCCCGCGGCCTGCTGGCCCTGCTTCCGGCGGCCTTGGGCCTGGGCGTCATCGTGCTGGTCGGCCGCCTGGCGCTGCGGCCGATGATGCGCTCGGTCGCCAAGGCCAAGAGCGAAGAGATGTTCATGGCCGCCTGCCTGCTGGTGATCATCAGCGCGGGCCTGGTCAGTTCGCTGTCGGGCCTGTCGATGGCGCTGGGGGCCTTCGTCGCCGGCGTGCTGCTGGCCGAGACCGAGTATCGCCACGAGGTCGAGGTCAAGATCGAGCCGTTCAAGGGCCTCCTGCTGTCGCTGTTCTTCGTGTCGCTGGGCATTCGCCTGGACCTGTCGCTGCTGGTCGCCTCGCCGGTGCTGGTGCTGGGCACGGCGATCGGTCTGGTGGCGGTCAAGGCGGTGATGGTGTTCGGCCTGGGCAAGCTGTTCGGCCTGTCCAACCGCGCCTCGGGCGAGGCGGCCCTGGCCCTGGCGGCCGGTGGCGAGTTCGCCTTCGTGCTGCTGGCCAACGCCATGGACGCCGAGGTGGTCGAGCCGGCCATCGGCCAGGCGGTGCTGGTGGCCGCCACCCTGACCATGTTCCTGATCCCGGTGCTGACCGGGGTGGGCGCGCGGCTGGGGCGCAAGGCTCCGGCCGAGACCACCGAGGCCCCGGACGGCGTCGACCTGTCGGTGGAAGAGCCCAAGGGCCGGGTGCTGGTGGTGGGCTTCGGGCGCGTCGGGCGGCTGGTGGGCGAGATGCTCGACCGCCACGAGCTGCCGTGGATCGCCATCGACCGCGACCCGCGCCTGGTCGAGCAGGGCCGTCGCGCCGGCCACCGGGTCTATTTCGGCGACGCCGCGCGGGTGGAGCTGCTCGAACGCTGCGGCCTCGACCACGCCCGGGCGGTGGTCGTCACCATGGATGGTCCGGAAGCCGCCGAGGCGGTGGTCGAGGCCGCCCGCGGCCATCGTCCCGACCTGACCATCGTCGCCCGCGCCCGCGACGCCCGCCACGCCGCGCGGCTCTACGAGCTGGGCGCGACCGACGCCGTGCCCGAGACCATCGAGGCCTCGCTGCAGCTGTCGGAGGCCGTTCTGGTCGACATCGGCGTGCCGATGGGCCTGGTGATCGCCTCGATCCACGAGCGCCGCGACGAGTACCGGAAGGTGCTCAACCGGCCCGACGCCCTCGGCGGCCGGCGCCGGCGGCTGCGCGACGCCGGTTGAGGCGCGGGGGTCTCGACCCGCTGTTAAGGGGCGCGGGTATCCCGACACCGCGCCTCAAACTTGACTGTTTGCGTTGTTTTTCAGCCCGCAAGGCCTGCCCGACGCTACGGAAGGCCTTGCGCGGAAACGCTTTGCGTGCGAACCGAGGGGCGCGGGCGCCTTTCGAGGAGACCTTGCCGCCGAATTCGGCGCCGGGGAATTCGCAAGGCGTGACCGCGAGGTGTCGCGGGGGACTTCCGCCTCGGTGAAACTTTGGACGGTGTTGCCGAGCCGACACTTTCGCGGGACGCGCGCCTTGGTATAACGATGCTCGGCCGTTGGGCCGAGCAGGGCAATAGAGGGCTCTTGATATGAAACTCAAACTCCTGGCGGGAGCCGCCCTGGCCGCGGTGTTCGCCGCGTCGGGCGCTTCGGCCCAAGAGACCGGCTGGTACGGCGCGGTCGACCTCGGCTACCACTGGCCGACGGCTGTCAACAGCGAGTCGGACGCCAACGCTCCGGACGGTCAGCACTACCACTGGACCTGGAAGTCGGAGAGCGACTGGGCCGGTTTCGTGCGTCTGGGCTACCAGTTCACCCCGAACTGGCGCGCTGAACTCGAAGGCGGCTACCGTCCGGGCGACCTGGAAGGCGTCCGCGGCAACCCCGTCCGTCAGCAGCCGATCGGCCTCTGCACCCCGGGCGTGACGCGCACCGCCACGAACCCGAAGTGCGGTTCGCCGGAAGGCTCGCTCGAGTCGTGGTCGCTGATGTTCAACGTCCTGTACGACTTCGCGCCGGACGCCAAGATCAACCCGTTCGTCGGCGCCGGCCTCGGCGTCAACCGTCTGGACGTCAAGACCCTCGGTCAGTTCAGCGGCGTCCCGGGCGCGTTCACGACGACCAACCCGGCCGTCCAGAACCTGACCGTCGACGACGACGACATCGCCATCGCCTGGCAGGGCATCGCCGGTCTGGCCTGGAAGGCCACCGACAAGCTGAAGCTGGACGTCACCTACCGTTACTTCGCCACCGACGACCACAGCTGGAAGTCGACCGGCTCGCACTCGCTGCAGCCCGGCACCTTCGAAGGCCAGTACAAGGACCAGTCGCTGACGGTCGGCCTGCGGTACTCGTTCGCGGCTCCGCCGCCCCCGCCGCCGCCCCCGCCGCCGCCGCCGAAGGATCGGCGCCGGCTGCCGCTGCTGCTGCTGAACCTAAACCCGAGTAAGGGTCAGTTGTCCGTGGTCCGTTGTCAGTTGTAACAACGGACAACCAACGACTGACAACGGACAGCTATGTTCAAAACCCTCATCAACATCTTCCGCATCCCTGAGCTGCGCAACAAGGTGCTCTTCACCTTGTTCATGCTCATGATCTACCGGATCGGCTACCACGTCCCGATCCCGGGCGTCGACCAGGGCGCGTTCGCCG
>CBINOL010000214.1:0-5466 GCA_966252285.1 uncultured Caulobacter sp. | reverse complement strand
GTGCCCAACTTCGGCATCCAGGAATACATGCGCCACTCCGAAGAGACCGACGCGGTGTTCCCGCACGACTACCGCTTCGACAAGGGCATGCTGTACGTCGGCGACACGCCCGGCCACGGCGTCGACATCGACGAGGCCCTGGCCGCCAAGTACCCGTACGAGCCGCGCCAGCTGCCGGTCGCCCGCCTGGAAGACGGGACGATGTGGAACTGGTAGGGCGGTTCTGGGAGGTCAGCGTTCAACACTGATCGTCATCCCGGAAAGCGCGAAGCGCTTATCCGGGACCCAGGGGCCGGCGCAGTGCGGTCGCCCCTGGGTCCCGGCTCTACGGCTCGCCAGGCGAGCCTCCGGCCGGGATGACGGCCTAAGCAGACTTGATCAGGGGACCTTTAAGGCGGCCCCAAAACAGCAGAGGCGGAACGTCTGGGACGTTCCGCCTCTTTTTTCTTCGGGTTAGCCCCGAAGGCCGTTCCTGTCAGGATCAGCCGTTGACGGCGTCCTTCAGTTGCTTGGCCGGCGTGAAGCCGACCTTCTTGCTGGCGGCGATCTCGATCGTGGCGCCGGTGGCCGGGTTGCGGCCGGTGCGGGCCGGCTTGTCCTGGACCTTGAACTTGCCGAAGCCCGGGATCGAGACTTCTTCGCCCTTCACGGCGGCGTCAGCGATGGCCTTGAAGACGCCGTCGACGATGGCCTTGGCCTGGGTCTTGGTCAGCTTGTCGTCGCTGGCGACCAGAGCTTCGGCGATATCGGCGGTGTTCATGGAGTAACTCCTTATAGAATCGGGAGAACCAGACTGACTGGTGAGATCGGCCTTGTCACGCGCCGCCGTATGACGTCAAGCGTCCTACGCAACCGCTGGAAGGCCGGGAAAGCCTTGATCCGCTTGGTTGAACCGCCCGTGTGGCATGGATGTGGCCGGCGTTTGGCCCTGCCGTGGACCGCTAGGGCTTGTTTACTCAGACAATAATGGGGTTTGTCGATATTGCATGTGCACGCATATCCAGATCGTCCAGTGATTGACGATGATCGGTGTCGTATATACTCCGACAAATAGTCGGCAGCTTCGCGAGGCTGCTCCAGACGCCGCTTGAGACGGCGACGAGGGAAGAAGCAGAATGACGCCGAGCAAGCCTCACCGCGTATTCCTGGCCGGCCTGGCGGCGTTTCTGCTGTCGGCAAGCGCCGCGCCGGGCCTTGCGGGCGAGCCTGCCTCGGGCACCTGGACCGCCGACAACGGCGATGGGACCTTCACCAATCCGCTGTTCTACGACGAGTTCTCCGACCCCGACATGATCCGGGTGGGCGAGGACTACTACCTGACCGGCACGACCATGCACACGATGCCGGGCCTGCCGATCCTGCACTCGCGCGATCTGGTGAACTGGCGGTTCGTGGGCTACGCGGCCGACAAGCTGGACCTGGGTCCGAACTTCCGGCTGGAGGGCGGCGACGTCTATGGCCAGGGCTTCTGGGCGCCGAGCTTCCGCCATCACGACGGCGTCTTCCACATCTTCAGCAACGTCAACCGCGAGGCCACCTTCCACTTCACGGCCAAGGACCCGGCCGGGCCGTGGACGCGCACGCGGATGAAGCGGGGCTTCCACGACCTCTCCGTACTGTTCGACGACGACGGCAAGGTCTACGTGGTCTGGGGCTATCGCGGCATCCGTATGGCGCAGCTGAACGCCGACCTGACCGACATCGTGCCGGGCACCGAGCGCGAGATCATCGCCCCCGAGCAGGGCATGGGCGAGGGGCTGCACTTCACCAAGGTGGGCGGCAAGTACTGGATCACCAGCGCCTGGTTCGACGGCATGATGCGCCTGCCGGTGGCGCGCGCCGACCGGCCCGAGGGACCCTACGAGGTCAATCGCGAGATCAGCGTCGGCGAGGACTTCGGCCTGGCGGAAGGCAACCGCCTGGAAGCGCCCAAGCCGCCGTTCAAGATCATCCCGCCCGATCCCCGGCCGCGCGGCCGCACCGCGCTGCACCAGGGCGGCTACGTGCAGACGCCGGGCGGGGCGTGGTGGGGCTATTCGATGATGGACTACAATTCGGTGGGGCGGCTGACGGCCCTGTCGCCGGTGACCTGGAAGGACGGCTGGCCCTATTTCGGCCTGCCGGGCAATCTGGGGCGCAACCCGCGCACCTGGGTCAAGCCCGACACCGGGGCCAGCGAGGCGCCGCACGCGCCGTACGAGCGAAGCGACGACTTCTCGGGCGGCAAGCTCAAGCCGATCTGGCAGTGGAACCACGTGCCCGTCGACGGCCGGTGGTCGCTGGCCGAGCGGCCGGGCTTTTTGCGGCTCAAGACCTTGCCGGCGGCCGATTTCTGGACAGCCCGCAACACCCTGACCCAGCGCTCCATCGGTCCGGCCTCGCGGCCGCGGGCGCTGCTGGACGCCTCGGGCCTTGCCGAGGGCGACGTGGCGGGCCTGGCCCTGCTCAATCTGCCCCATGCCTGGATCGGCGTGCGCAAGGTCGCCGGCGGGCTGGAGGTCGAGCAGCGCGACCAGCGCACGGGCCAAAGCGTCAAGGCGAAGATTTCGGGAACGCGGATCTGGCTGCAGGCCGACGCCGACTTCATGGCCGAGACGGCCAGGTTCTCCTATTCGGCCGACGGCAAGGCGTTCACATCGCTGGGCGAGCCGATGGCCATGGTGTTCCAGCTGCGCACCTTCCAGGGCGTGCGCTACGGCCTGTTCGCCTACAACGAGGCCGGACGCGAGGGCGGTCACGCCGACTTCGACGCCTTCGAGGTGTTCGAGCCGCATCCGCGCGGCCTGCGCCGGCCGATCCCCGACGGTCGCAAGGTGACGCTGGCGGCGCTGGGCCAGGAGAAGGCGGTGATCGTCGAGAAGCGGCCGCTGGGGCGAGCCTTGCTGCGCGGGCCGGAAGGCTACCTGACCGTCGCCGCCGACGGGACGGTGAGCGCCTCGAAGGCGCGCGACGATAAGGCCCAGGCCTTCCAGTGGATCGAGACCCCGACGGGCGAGCTGGCTTTGATGTCGCTGGTCACCAACCGCTTCCTGCGGGTGTCGAAGGCGGGCGTCTGGACCGCCGACAGTCCGGGGCCGCAGTCCGATGGGCTGGATGGGGCGCGGTTCGTTTGGACTGAAGCTCGATAGCAAATATCATCGTCATCCCGGGCGAAGGCGCGTAGCGCCGCAGACCCGGGACCCAGGGGACTGGGCGCCGAGCCCAGGTTCTCTGCTTGGCAGTGGCAGGCGCAATGCGGCTGCCCCTGGGTCCCGGCTCTACGCTTCGCTTCGGCCGGGATGACGCAGGAGGCGGAGACTAAGCCGCGTCCAGCGCCGCCCGTTCCAGCACGTCGATGCGTTCCGCCAGCACCGGCGCGGGCCAGTCCAGCGCCGCCAGGGCAAGGTCGATGACGGGCGATCGAGGCGGCGGGGCCGCCTCGATCGCGGCTTCAGCAAGCTCCGCCATCGCTATTCCGCCGCCAGCTGGCCCGGCGCGCGGGTCCAGCGGTTTTCGGGAACGGGCAGGCCTAGGTGGCCGCGCAGGGTGTGGTGCTCGTATTCGGTGCGGAACAGGCCGCGGGCCTGCAGTAGGGGCACCACCTGCTCGCGGAACAGGGCAAAGTCGCGCGGACGGGTGACCCGCAGGATGAAGCCGTCGGCGGCGCGGCCTTCGAACCAGCGCTGGATCTCATTGGCGATGGTCTGGGGCGAGCCGACGAAGTCGCTGCGCCAGGTTCCGAACCGCTCGGCCGCCTGACGCAGGGTCAGGTTCTGCTCGCGCGAGATCCGCACGATGCGCTCGGTGTGGCCCTTGTAGGCGTTGAGGCTGAGGCCCGAGACGTCGGGGAACGGCCCGTCCAGCGGGTACTGCTTGAAGTCGTGATAGCCGAAGGCGCGGCCAAGCTGGGTCAGCAGCTTGTCGATGCCGACGGCGCCGCGCTGGGCGTCGGCCAGGGCGCGGGCTTCCTCGTCGGTGTCGGCGATGACGGGCGACAGGCCCGGCAGCACGCTGATGTGGTCCGGGTCGCGGCCTTGCGCGGCAGCGCGGGCCTTGAGGTCGGCGTAGTATTCCTGGGCGTCCTCGAAGCCGTCGACGCCGGCGAACACGCCCTCGGCGATGCGGGCGCCCAGATCGCGGCCCGCGCCGCTGACCCCGGCCTGGAAGATCACCGGCTGGCCCTGGCTGGAGCGGCTGAGCGCCAGCGGACCGGCCACCTGGAAGTGCGGGCCCTTGTGGTTCAGCGGATGCTGCTTGGACTTGTCGAGGAAGACGCCGGCGGCCTTGTCGCGCGGGAAGGCGTCGTCCTCGTAGCTGTCCCACAGGCCCTGGACGACGTCGACGAACTCGCCGGCCCGCTCGTAGCGCACAGCGTGGTCGAAGTGGGCGTCGCGGCCGTAGTTGCGGGCGGCGCCCTCCAACCCGGTGGTCACCACGTTCCAACCCGCGCGGCCCTTGCTGATGTGGTCCAGCGAGCCGAACTGGCGGGCCACGTTGTAGGGCTCCCAGTACGAGGTGGTCAGGGTGCCGACGAGGCCGATCTTCGAGGTCGAGACGGCCAGGGCCGACAGCAAGGTCAGGGGCTCGAGCCGGTTGAGGAAGTGCGGCGCGGTGTCAGGGGTGATGAACGGGCTGTCGACGATGAAGACGAGGTCGAACTTGGCCGTCTCGGCCAGGCGGGCGTTCTCGATGTACCAGCCGATGTCGATGCTGGCGTCGCCGGCCAGATCAGGATCGCGCCAGCTGGTGTGATCGGCGCCGACGCCTTCGAGGATGGCGCCGAGTTTCAGTTGGCGTTTCGCGGCCGTGGTCATGTTCGCCTCCGTGTCTTGGCCGCAGGCTTGCGGCGGGGGAGGGCGGGCGACAAATCAGGTGTTCTCAAGAGGCCTATTGGCGGCGTTCAACACCCTGATTTCGCTGAGGTTTTCGAACGCCGCCGTCTGCTCGGCTGCAAGGCCGATCAGAATTACTGGGCCGGGAAGTCGGTCGAGACGCTCAAGTCTCGCCAGCGTTCCAGCTCGGCCAACCGCCGAGTGTCGGTGTCGCGGATGATGGCGACGGCGTCGCTGCCCAGCGCGATGCGCAACGGCGGCTCGTCCATGGCGGCCACCGCGAGGATGGCCTGGGCGGCGCGGGCCGGATCGCCGGGCTGGGTTCCGTCATAGGCCGCCTGGCGTCGGGCGGTGGCCCCGACCACGGCGTCGTACTCGGCGCGGCCGGCGCTCAACGTCGTCGAGGCGCCGGCGAAGTCGGTGCGGAAGCCGCCCGGCTCGACGATGGTCACCTTGACGCCCACGAGGGCCATTTCCAGCGCCAGGCTCTCGGAGAAGCCTTCGACGCCCCACTTGGCGGCGGAGTAGGGCGCGCGGCCCGGCGCGCCGATCCGTCCGCCGACGGACGACAGCTGGATCACGTGGCCCGAGCGCTGCTCGCGCATCAGCGGGATCGCCGCCTTGGTGACGATGATCGTGCCGAACCGGTTGGTCT
>CBINOL010000213.1:0-5517 GCA_966252285.1 uncultured Caulobacter sp. | reverse complement strand
TCTTCGACGAAGCCCTGGGGATCACGTTCTCGCCCGCGGAGACCCCTACCCTGGCGCATCTTCTGGGCCGGATGCTGGGCGACCTGGAGACGATCCAGACACCCGCCAAGCGCGGCTTCACCCGCCCTCGCCCGTTCGTGCGCGAGCCGGCCGCGACGTGCATCACGCCCGAGCCCTGGCTGGCGGCCAGCGGCTCCTATCCCTCGGGCCACGCCGCGCTCGGCTGGGCCTGGGCCTTGGTGCTGGCCGAGATGGCGCCCGACCGCGCCGACGCCGTCCTGGCGAGAGGCTTGGCCTATGGCGAAAGCCGGGTGGTCTGCGGCGTCCACTATCGCAGCGACGTCGAGGCCGGCCGCATCGTCGGCGCGGCCCTGGTCGCCCGCCTGAAGGCCGATCCGGCCTTCCAGGCCGACTTCGTCTTGGCCAGCCGCGAGCTGTCGCGCGCCCGCAAGGCCGGTCGCTAGGGGCCGTCGCCAATGTGCGTTCTGGCCCTGGCCTGGCAGGCCCATCCCCGCTGGCGCCTGGTGCTCGCCGCCAACCGCGACGAGCGCCACGACCGTCCCGCCGCGCCTCTGGCCCGCTGGCCCGAAGCCGATCACGTTCTGGCCGGGCGTGATCTGGCGTCCGGCGGGACCTGGCTCGGGCTTTCGGAAACCGGCCGCCTCGCCGTCGTCACCAACCGCCACGTCGACGCGCCCGCCGATCCCGACGCGCATTCGCGCGGCACCTTGCTGCGCGGCATCCTGACCGGCGAGGATCACGGCTCGCCATCGGCCGGCTTCAACCCGTTCAACCTGATCACCGTCGCGGGGACCACGGCCGCGTTCTCGACCAACTTCCCACGACCGGAGACGACACCGCTGCCGCCCGGCGTCCACGGGCTTTCCAACGCGACCTTGAACACCGCCTGGCCCAAGGTGGAACGGCTGAAGCAAGGGCTCGCCGAATGGCTCGAGCAGCCCGCCGCCCAGGCCGACGGGCTGCTGGACGCCCTCGCCGACGAAGAGGCCGCGACAAACGCGCCGCATCCCGTCGGTTCGCCCGTCTTCATCCGCGACCCCATCTTCGGAACCCGGTGCAGCACGGTGGTGATGGTGAACACGGCGGGAGAAGGCCTGATCGTCGAACGGCGCTTCACCGCCCAAGCCCAGCCGGCCGGAGAGACCAGCCTGCGGTTCCGGTGGCCTGGCGCGCAAGCCTGATCCGCACCTGCGACGACGCGCCCCCTCCCCGGCCCAAGCGGCAAAAAAGAAGGCCCGGCGTCGCCGCCGGGCCAGTCATTAGGGAGGAAACGCCCAGGAAGGGCAGAAAGCGCGCGGCGCTTTCACGGTTCGATAGTTAGGGCGTCGCCCGCGCCAGACAAGGCCGGCCGCAAAAGAGATCGCCCTGGCCGCCGGATTGCCACGACGCTGGGCGACCCGGCGCCCAAAGGATCGTCATCATCCGTCACGCCTCTCTGATCGGCGCCAGGCGCACCCGCGGCCTTGGCCTGATGTTGAGCAGCGACGCGGCGATCGCGATTCCCGCCAGGCCGGCCAGGCTGGCGACATAGGCCAGCATCGTCAGGAAGCCGATCCAGTCCAGCTGCAGGCGGGCGAAGGCCTTGACCAGCAGCAGCGCCACGCTGCCGACATATCCGCTGGCGTCGGCGACATAGATCAGGAAGCCCGCCGTGCCCACCGTTCCGGTGGCGGCGATCATGCGGTCGAACAGCATGCCGTTGAAAGGCGTGTAGGCCATGTAGAGCCCCGCCCCGCTGGCCGCCATCCAGCCGACCGGTCCCAGGAGACCGGCCTGGTGCAGCAGCGTCGAGACGCCCAGCAGCGCCAGTCCGCCGCCGATGAAGGCGAGGTTGAAGCCGACGGCCCGCCGATTGTCCCTGACACGGATCAGCGCGGCCATGCCGACCAGCACCACCACGGCGATCGGCAGCTCGGAGACGCTGAACATCGCCGCCGCGTCCTTGAAGCCCAGCTCGGCCCAGATCTCGGCCGAGAAGTTGTCGCGGAAGTCGCGCACCGCCGTCAGCAGCACATAGACGGCGACCAGAGCCGCCAGCACCGGTCCGTGCGCGGCCAGCAGGGCGGCGCGGTCGCGGGCCGACATCGGGGCGCGGCGCACCCGCTCGGCCTCGTCGGCAGCGTCGGGCGGCGGCATCTGGGCGAGGCCCGCGACGGCCACGAACAGCAGCGGCGCGAACAGCAGGCCGGTCAGGGCCGGCATCCACCGCTCGTCGACGCCGAGCAGCAGCAGGGCCTTGCCCGCCGACTTCACGACGCCCGAGGCCAGGATGAAGCTGGCGCAGAGCATGGCGCCGAGCGCCTCGGACAGGCGCCGCCCCTCGAGGAACCCGAACACCAGTCCCCAGATCATGCCAAGACCCAGGCCGTTGGCGAACAGAGCCAGAGGCGCCAGAGCCGGCGGCAGCACGCCCAGCAGCACCAGAGCCAGCTCGGCCCCGCCGACCAGCGCCAGGATCATCGCCGCCCGCCGGGCCGGCGGCGTCTCGGACACCACCTTGACCCCGATCACCTTGGAAAGCGCGTAGCCGCCGACCTGGGCGATCACCAGGGCGATCTTGAAGTCGATGGCGAAGGGCCAGCCGGCGACGTCGTCCCAGTCCGCGGCCGCGAACGGTTTGCGATAGGCGTACATCGAGAAGTAGGCGGCGAAGGCGGCCAGGCCCCCGTAGGCCGCGAACGCCCATGCCGGCGCGCGCGACAGCCAGCGGCCGACCGGCCCCTGCGCCGCGCCGCTCACCGGGGCGCCTCGCCGGCCGCAATGCGGGCCTCGATGTCGGACAACACGCCGGGCAGGTCGGCCACGCTCTCGATCACGGAGTGTGCTCCGGCCTCGCGCAAGGCGGCGGCCGAGGCCTCGATACGAACGGCCCGCTCGGCGGCGGGCAGCGCGGCCAGGTCTTCGGCGCTCAGGCCAACGCCGTTGCCGGAAGCCGACAGGCCGACGGTCCAGGCGCCGACCTCCAGGCCCTCGCCGATCCCGACCACCGCGTCGTCGACCTTGACGCAGGCCCGCGCCGGCCAGGCGCCCAGTTCGACCAGGGCCTTCCACATCATCAGCGGCGAAGGCCGCCCCGCGGCCGTCTCGCCGGCGCAGACCACGACCTGCGGCGCATAGCCCTGCCCCGCCGCCAGCGGCAGTATGTCGGCCATCATCGGCCGGGTGTAGCCGGTGGTCGAGCCGATCCGCACGCCGCGCGCCGTAAGGTCCCTGGCGACCTCCGCAGCGCCCGGGATCAGGGCGGCGCAGGTCCGGGCGGCTTCGCGCATGCGAGGCTCCACCGCGTCGTGCAGAT
This sequence comes from uncultured Caulobacter sp., assembly GCA_966252285.1. Classification (GTDB taxonomy): domain Bacteria; phylum Pseudomonadota; class Alphaproteobacteria; order Caulobacterales; family Caulobacteraceae; genus Caulobacter. Next base: position 2,201 of record CBINOL010000213.1, on the reverse strand, counting down.
GGTCGACGTCCGCCTCGGTCGAGGCCGCGCCATGGCGCTCACGCCGCAGGCCGGCGATGCGCGGCATCGCCAGCAGCGCCCGCACGTGATCCCGCTTGGCCTTGCCCATGTCCGCCCGCGCCTCGGCTTCGGAGATCTCGATCCCCGCCTGGCCGAACACATCGCGCAGAGCCACGACAGGCGCGCGACAGCCGAAGTCGATCATGGTGCCGGCCCAGTCGAAGACGACGGCCTGGATGGGGCTCTTGCTCATGCGGCGGCTCCTTGCTGGGGAAGGTCGTAGAGGCCGGCGATCACCTCTTCGGCCAGGCCGAAGGCGGTGGAGGCGCCGGTGCCGCTGGTCACGGTCACCAGGCGCACGCGCGGCATGGGGGCCTCGACCAGACTGTGGCCGGCGGCCGAGGCGTAGGTGCCGGTCCAGCGCTCCAGAACCGGCGGCGGGGCCTGGCCGAACACCTTGGCGAACTCGTCGAGGATCAGGGCGTCGACGTCGTCACGGGCGAAGGGGTCGGGGGTGGCGGCATAGTGGTGGCTGTCGCCGACCACCAGCGAGCCGTCGGCGCTCTGCACCACGATCAGGTGGACGCCGTGTTCAAGATGCCGCCCCTGCTCGGCCTGCAGCCGCGCCCGCAAGGCGGCCGCTTGGGGCAGGTCGGCGTAGCCCAGATAGCGGACGAGACCGAGGTCGGACATCACCGGCGCCGGCAGACGCCAGCCCGGATCGGCCAGGCGCAGCATCTGCAGCTTGCAGCGGGTGACCTCGGCCCTGGCGAAATGATCGGGGAACAGGGTGACGAGATCGTCGCCCGGACAGACGACGATGCTGTCGGCCCGCACGGTTCCGGCCGAGGTCTCCAGCCGCCCCGTCTCGACGCCGCATACGGCCGCGCCGCGCAGGAAGGTCACGCCGTGCGCGACCGCCAGCCAGGCGGCCAGGCGTGGAATGGCGGTGCGGGATTCCACCCGCAGGTCCACCGAACTGGTCAGCGCCCCCTGCGCCTCGCCGCCGCCGGGCAGCCGGTCGGCCAGGTCGCCGGCTTCGCGCCAGGCGCAGCCTTCGGCCATCTCGGTCTCGAGAAAGGCTTCCAGAACGGCCCTGGCTTCCGGACGGCGGGCGACCATCGTCAAACCGCGCTGCAGCACCTCGATCCCGGCGGGACCCGCGACCTCGTTCCAGACCTGGGCGGAACGGCGCGCCCGTCGCCAGACCGCGCCGCGCGCCTGGCCCGTGACCGTCACGAAACCGAAGTTGCGCACCGAGGCGCCGTTGGCCTGGGCGTCGCGGTCGACGACCACCACCCGCTTGCCGAGCCGGGCGGCCGCCAGGGCGTGGGCCAGGCCCACGACGCCCGCGCCGACCACGGCCAGATCGAATTGCTGTTCCAAGTTGGTCATTCCGAAAGTCAGGGAAAGGACGGCCGCGCGGGCGGCGGGGATCGATGCGGCCCGCGCGGCCTCAGGCGGCCTAGAAGCTGAAGTTCAGGCCGACCGAGACGGTGCGCGGCGCGCCGCGCGTGTAGCGCTGGGTGAATTCGTCCAGCATGCCGCCGATGTATTTCTCGCCCAGTAGGTTGGTGACGTTGAGCTGCAGGTCGACGGCGCGGCCGTTCTCCAGCGGCAGGCGATAGCCCGCCGACAGGTCGACGATCGTGTAGGCCGGCAGGTACAGGCTGGGCGTGTTGGGCGTGTCCCCGGCGGTCTTGCCGGTGTACTTGCCGCGCAGGCCGGCCCGGAAGTTGTCGCGCTGGTAGTCCAGCCCCAGCGACACCAGGGTCGACGGCGCGCCGGGCACGTCATTGCCCTTGGCCACCGGCTTGACCGCGCCGGCGTTGGCCGTGCCGCCGGTGAAGCCCTCCTGGTAGACGGAGTCGTTCAGCGTCAGCGCCGCGCTGGCGGTGAAGGCGTCGGACAGTTCGTAGACCAGGCTGGCCTCGACGCCCTTGCTCTCGATGCCCTTGCCGGTGTTGGCGTAGGCGCCCGAGGTGCCGGCCGTGTAGTTGATGCCGCCGTTGCTGCCGGTCGGCCCGCCGGTGATGAAATCGGCCGAGTAGAAGGTGATCGCGTTCTTGTAGTCGATGTAATAGGCCGTCACCTGGGCCGAGAACCGGGGCCCGTGGAAGCGCAGGCCCGCCTCGAAATCGTCGGCCACCGAGGACTTCAGCTTGCTGGTGTCGGTCTGGGTCTTGAGGCTGATGTCGCCG
>CBINOL010000212.1:0-5526 GCA_966252285.1 uncultured Caulobacter sp. | reverse complement strand
CCTCCCCCTCTGGGGGAGGTGGCCCGGAGGGCCGGAGGGGGGACGTTCTCAGCTTGCGGGGAGGTTGCCGATTTCGTCCTCAACTTCCCCCTCAGTCGCTTCGCGACAGCTCCCCCTTCAGGGGGAGCGATAAAAAATTACGTTTGTGACCCCATCCCCGCCGCAATCGGCCACCATAAGGGTTGCGAGGGAACGCTTGTCGGTTTTAATGCCGACCTCCAAGTCTCTAGGGGATATCCGACCTATGCGCCTTGCGCTCGCCAGCCTGATCGCCCTCGGCGTCGTTTCGACCGCCGTCGCCCAGGAGCAGCCCGCTCCCGCCGCCGCCCCGGCTCCCGCCCCGGCCGCCGCGCCCGTTGATCAGGCCGCGCCTGCCGATCAAGCCGCGCCCGTCGTTCCGGCGCCCGCCGCCGGCACCCCGGAAGCCGCCGCCGCCGCGGCCGCTCCGGAAGCGGTGCGTCCGCCGCCGCCGACCGATCCGGTCTCGGTGAAGATCCTCAGCGTCCTCGACACCATCTGCAAGCCGGCCGTCGTCGGCGGCGACTTCAACGCCCTGGCCAAGGCCGCGGGCTTCAAGAAGAAGAAGGACCTGTGGACGCTGGACCTGGGCAAGCCCTACCAGATCGTCCTCGACAACCCCGGTTCGAACAAGAACGTCTGCACCCTGAACGTCCAGCACGCCCAGGGCCCGGACCAGGCCCAGCACCTGGCCACCGCCCTGCACGACTGGGCGACCTGGGAGAACAGCCCGCAGCTGAAGCTGATCCGTAACGACCAGCTGGTCACCGACGTCAAGCGCCTGACCGTGACCTGGGACAACAACGCCGCCGGCGGCAAGGCCGGCCTCGTCTACGTCCGCATCAAGAAGCTGGACGACAGCTCGATCGGCAAGAACTTCGAACAGGCCCAGATCCTCTACACCACCCAGTGATGAGGGGCGGCTCTCGGAGCTGAAACGCGAAAGGCGCGGAGGGTGACCTCCGCGCCTTTTTGCTTTTGATCCTCCCCCCGAAGGGGGAGGTGGCCCGAAGGGTCGGAGGGGGAAGTTTCTGCTGACGTCGAGGCGGTTGCCGGCTCACAGGCCACGTCCCCCTCCGTCGGCTTCGCCGACACCTCCCCCTTCAGGGGGAGGATCTTCGCGACTAAGCCGCCGCCCGATCCTCCTGCGCGATGAAGTCCAGGCACAGGGCGGCCACGGCCTCCCAGCCGGGCTCGCCGGGCAGCCAGTGGCTCATCTCGGGGAACTCGTGGAACATCCCGCCCAGGCGTGCGGCGGTCTGGCGGACGGTGGCGGGCGGGTGGACGACGTCCTGGCCGCCGGCGATGGCCAGCACCGGCGCCTTCACCGGGCCGGGGCTGGTGGTCATGAACGGATCCAGCCACCAGTTCAGCGTCTCCCACAGCGCCCGACCGCTTTCCGAGGTCATGCGGGCGTAGAGGGCGCGGCGGGTCTCGCGCGGCAGCCGGTCGAGGCTGTAGCGGCGCACGACCCCGTAGTCGGGCGCGATGGCCTGCAGCCAGTAGGGGCCCAGCGCGTAGAGGCTGACGGCCGACACCGCCTCTTCCAGGCTGGCGCCATGCACGCCCCAGGGCGGGGAGGGGGCCAGCAGGATCAGGCGCTCGACCGGGGCGCGGCCGGCGGCCAGCTGGGCCACCAGTCCGCCCATGGAGTGGCCGATGAGGATCGGCGGCCGCTCGCACGAGCGGATCAGGCGGGCGATGTCGCGGGCGTAGTCGCTCATCGACAGGCCGACGACCGAACCGCCGGGACCGCGTCCCGGCAGGTCGGGGGTGAGCACCTTGTGGCCGGCCGCCTCGAACGGCTCTCGGAAACTGTCGAACGTCCAGCCGCCGCAGAAGGCGCCGTGGACCATGATCACCGGAGCCTTCACGCCCGCCTCTTAGGTCAACTCCGCCCGTGTGACTGATACGGGCGTTTCAATGGAGCCTACACGCTCTTCTTGCCGCGTGGCGAAGTTTTGGCGGGCGTCGTTGTCGCAGCCTTGGATTTGGCGGCGGCCTTCGGCTTCGCCGGGGCCTTGGCCGGCTTGGCGGCGGGAGCCGCGGCCGCCTTCGTCAGCTCCGGATTGACGACATTGGGCATCTTGGCCGCCGCCGGCTTGGCGGGCGCGGCCTTCGTCTTGGCTGGGGGCTTGGCCGGGGGCTTGGGCTTCGGCGCGGCCTTGGCGGTTTCCGCCGCCGCGGCCGGTTTCGGCTTGGGAGCGGCCTTGGCCGGGGTCTTGGCAGGCGCCTTCGCCGCTGGCTTGGCCGCTTCCGGCGCGGCCTTCGGCTTTGCCGTCGCCTTGGCTTTGGGCGCGGCCTTCGCCGGAGCGGCCTTGGCGGCCGGCGCCGGCGGGACCTCGGCGGGAGGCGCGGCCTTGGCGGGCGCCTTGGATGCGGCTTTCGGCTTAGGGGCGGCCTTGGCCGGCGGCTTGGCGGCCGGTTCGGCGACCACGGCCTTGGCCTTGCTCGGCGTCTTGACCTTGGCCGGGGCGCGAGGTTTCGGCGTCGCCGGGGCGTCGACGGCGGCCGGTTCGGCGGCGGGCGCGGCCTTCGGCTCGGGCTTGGCCGGTTCCGGCGCGGGTTCTGCCTTGGGCTTGGGCGGGGCGGCCGAGGCCGGGCCCAGGCCCTTTTCCGACAGCCACGACTGCACGGTCGCCAGCAGGGCGTCGCTGCCCGGTTCGTCGATCAGCCAGTGGGCGTGATCGGGATATTCGCGATAGTCGGCGCCGGCGTACTTGCGGCCGACCAGACGGACGTCCTCGACGGGCGTGGTGCGGTCGCGGGCCCCGGCCAGGACCAGCACCGGCACGGTCACCTTGGCGGCGTCGACGTGGACGGTGCGCGAGGGATCGCGATCGGGATAGGCCAGGTCCTGCAGCACCCGGCCGGAGTCGTAGACCGCCTTGGCGTAGAGCGCGTCGTGGCGGGCGGCCGGGACGGCGTTGACGACGCCGAACTTGAAGCCGGTCTTCCACATCTTCACCGGCTTTGGCGCGCCGCCCTGGGTCAGCACCGCGTTGAGGAAGGTGATCAGCGGCGACAGCTTGGGCTTGCCGCGCGCGTCGGCCGGCGAGGCCGGGGCGAACAGCACGACGCCCGAGGTCAGGCCGCTCTCGGCCAGCTTCTGGGCGATCAGCCCGCCCATCGAGTGGCCGAAGACGATCGGCTTGACCCCGTCACGGGCGGCGGTCACCGCCGCTGCGGCGCTGAGTTCGGCCACGTAGTCGGCCAGCGACAGGCCGGCCAGGTCCGGCGAGGGCGGCCCGGCCGTGCGTAGGGCGGGCCGGATGGTCGGCGTCTCGACCGCGTAGCCCGCCTTGCGGAAGGTTTCGGCCACGGGCTCCCAGCTGTCGCCGGTCATGCCGTAGCCATGGATCATCAGGATGGTTCTGCTCAAGCCCGCGCCTCCGAACCCCATGAAGGGCCGGCGCGCTGAGCCTTCGGTTTCAGGCGACGCGCGCGAACCCCGAGAAAGCGGCGACCATCTGTTCGTAGACGCCGCGCTTGAAGGGTACGATCAGTTCGGGCGTTTCGTCGAGAGCGCCCCAGCGCCAGTCGTCGAACTCGACGTCGCCGTGGGCCGCCAGGTCAATCTCGGCCTCGTCGCCGGTGAAGCGGAAGGCGAACCACACCTGCTTCTGGCCCAGGTATCCACGGGCGCGCTTGGTGCCCATGAAGTCGGCCGGATAGTCGTAGGTCAGCCAGCCCTCGGTGCGGCCCAGCAGCTGGGCCGACTTCACGCCGGTTTCCTCGTAGAGCTCGCGGCGGGCGGCGGCTTCCAGGTCCTCGCCGTCGTCGACGCCGCCCTGCGGCAGCTGCCAGTTGTAGGGCGGCTCCTGCTTGTGGCGCATGCCCAGCCAGACGCGGCCGTCGGTGGGGTGGAAGAGGGCGACGCCCACGTTCGGGCGGTAGAGCGAAAGATCGATTTCGGCGGTCATCGCTTGGCGATAGCCGAAGCCGGCGCCAGTTGCACGCCTCGCGCATTGAGGCCGCCGGCCCAGTTGCGCACCTGGCTGATGGTCACCGGATAGGCGAAGCCCACGCCCAGCGACTGGCCGCGCGCGCTGGCGCCCGCTTCCAGGGCCCGCAACTGGCCCTCGATGGCCTCGGCCGACAGGTCGTCGTCGATGCCGCGTTCGGCCGAGGCGCGCGGGATTGGGCCGCCGCGACGGGCGGCCGCGCCGTCGTCGACGAAGGCCAGGCCCCGGGCCTTCAGGGCTGTGGTGAAGGTGGCCATGGCCGGGTCGGAGGCCAGGAACTTCGAACCCAGATAGTTGGTCAGGCCGAAATAGCCGGTGGCGCGCGACATCAGCCATTCCAGCTTGCGCACGGTCTCGTCAGGCCGGTTGGCGGCGATCAGGGTGTAGGGGCCCGGATCGTTGGCCGGATAGTCGTTGGGCTCCATCGGCGTCTCGAGCAGCACCTCGTGGCCGTGCGAGCGGGCCAGGTCGATCCAGCCCTGCAGCCCTTCGGCGTAGGGGGCGAACGACAGGGTGACCTCGGGCGGCAGGGTCTCGATGGCGGCGCGGGTGGTCTGGGCGTTGAGGCCAAGGCCGCCGATCACCAGGGCCACGCGCGGGCGGCCGTCGGGCGTGAACGGGCGGGCGTAGGCCTCGGCGACGGTGCGGCCGTCGGGCGCGATCACCGGCAGCGGGCCGCCTCCGGGGCCGGGCGCCGACAGGCCGGGCAGCGGGGCCTGGACCAGGGCGCCGCCGGACTGTACGGGCGCAGCCGCCAGGTCGGTGAAGGCTTCGGCGGGTTCTTCGGTCGAGGCTTGGCGGGCGAAGGGCTGGGTCGACAGGTCGAGCTGACCGGGCAGCAACGGGGCTTCCTCGGCGCCTTCGGCGGCCAGGGCCTCGCGCCAGCCGTCGGGCGCGCCCTTGGTGGCGCCGATCTCCGACAGCGACAGCCGGATCACCGGGGCGCCGGCCTTGGGGTCGCCGGTGACCAGCACCAGCACGGCCAGGCTGAGCAGGAACAGGAAGGCCGCGCCGCTGGCGCCGATATAGGGATTGGCCGCGGCCGCCATCAGACGCGCGCGCAGGTCGCCGCCGTCGGCGGACTCGGGCGCGGCGGCGGTGTAGGCGGGCTTGCGGGAGAACACGGCGGCCATGGGATGGGCTTAGCGGGCAAGCTTCCAAGATATGGTTAACAGGGTTCGCCCAAACCTGCGGCGAAATGGCGGATCGCTGCTTTTCTCAGCGAAGCGCGGCGCGGAAATGACCGACAGGCGGGGTTGAGCGGAAAAGCGGTGGCGAGGCCCTCCCGCCGGCCGATCCTCGGGCGCAAGCTTCTCGTGAGGAGACCTCGCCATGAGCCTGACCGAGTTCGCCTGTTTCACCGATCCTTCGCGCGCCGAAGACCGCGCCGCGTGCCTTGCCGCCGTGCTGCGGGCCGGCGTGGGGCTGGCGCTTGGCCTGGCCGTCGTGGTGATCGCGGCGCTTTCCATGTGATCCCTCTCCCCTTGCGGGAGAGGGTGGCCTCCCGGAGGGAGGTCGGGTGAGCAACCATGTTGATCAGGCG
>CBINOL010000211.1:0-5551 GCA_966252285.1 uncultured Caulobacter sp. | reverse complement strand
GGTGGGGTTTCGCGGGCGGGGCGGCGCTTCTCTCCCCCCCCCCCCTTGTGTGGGGGGGGGGTGGGGGGGGGGGCGCACCTGCTGAGGTAAGGGCCGTGCGCGGCTTCCAACGCCGTGGCCACCCCCATCCCCGGCCCGGCCCCCATCAAGGGGGAAGGGAGAGTTGTTCGCACCCTTGACCCCCTCGCGCGCGCGCCGCAGTCTTCTCGCAACTGCGAAATAAGCACCTAGGGAAGACGCGCATGAAGACCGCCCGAGGCTTCTTCAAACCCCTGGCCATCGGCGCGCCGGCGCCGTGGCGCGAGCTTCCCGCCCGGGTCGAGCGGATGATCCACTTCGTGCCGCCGCATCTGGACAAGGTGCGGGCCAAGGTCGGCGAGATCGCCCCGACCGTCGATGTGATCCTGGCCAATCTGGAGGACGCCATCCCCGCCGACGCCAAGGGCGCCGCCCTGGCCGGGACGATCGCGATGTCGCGCGAGGTCGATTTCGCGGCCCTGGGCGTGGGGCTGTGGGCGCGGATCAACTGCCTCAACTCGCCCTGGCACCTCGACGAGGTGGCGACCCTGGTCGAGAAGGCGGGCGACAAGATCGACGTGATCATGGTCCCCAAGGTCGAGGGGCCGTGGGACATTTTCTACATCGACCAGCTCCTGGCCTCGCTGGAGGCCAAGCACGGCGTCACCCGGCCGATCCTGCTGCACGCCATCCTGGAGACGGCCGAAGGGGTGATGAACGTCGAGCAGATCGCCGGCGCCAGCCCGCGCATGCAGGGCATTTCGCTGGGGCCGGCGGACCTCGCCGCCAGCCGGGCGATGAAGACCACCAGGGTCGGCGGCGGCCATCCAGGCTACCGCGTGATCGAGGATCCGCATGCGGACGGCAGCCAGCGCGCCAGCGTGCAACAGGACCTCTGGCACTACACCTTCGCCAAGATGGTCGACGCCTGCGCGGCCCACGGCATCAAGCCATTCTACGGCCCGTTCGGCGCGATAGACGACCCCGTCGCCTGCGAGCAGCAGTTCCGCAACGCCTTCCTGATGGGCTGCGCCGGGGCCTGGAGCCTGCACCCCAGCCAGATCGCCATCGCCAAGAGCGTGTTCAGCCCCGACCCGGCCGAGGTGGCCTTCGCCAAGCGGATCCTGGAGGCCATGCCCGACGGCTCGGGCGTGGCGATGATCGACGGCAAGATGCAGGACGACGCCACCTGGAAACAGGCCAAGGTGATGGTCGACTGCGCCCGTCAGATCGCCGCCAAGGACGCCGAGTACGCGGCGCTCTACGGGTTCTAGGACTCGACGCCCAAGAGGCTCAGGGGGGGGGGGGGCGGGGTATCTGGCGTTCGGCCTTTCTGGACGTCGGACGATCACGCGCGCCGTGGACGGCCAGAGCGATGACGACGCCGAAGTAGATCATGATGGGAAGCGAGCCCGACGCGCCGTCGAGGTCGTTTCCTCGCAGGAGCACCGCTCCGACCACCCACCCTATGGTCAGCAGGGGAAGGGCGCTGGTCAGCACAGTCAGGCCGCTGGCGATGTTGGAGGCGATGCGCCACGCCATGGGACTGTCTCGCCGAACGAAGAGGTTCAGCAGGAAGGCTGCGGCCGGCACCGCGAAAAGCCAGACAGCGGCGCGCGCGAACTCGACCTCTTCGTAGTCGTAGTAATCGGTCGATTGCTCGGACGAAAAGGCCGTGTCCAGGAAAAGCGCCGCCGGCGGCGCGGTCAGGATCGCCGCGACGCTCTGGAAGACGAGGCAGGTTTTTCGGTGGGACACGGTGCTTTTCCGTCACGAGGTCGACGGGAAGCTGAGGCGTCCGAGCCGGCCGGTCCAGCGCCGCAAGGCGACGGCGCCGACAATCCCTCAACCCTGCACGGGACCTGCACGTCGGGGTTGACAACCGCTTTTGCTCAAAGTTAGCATAACCAATGTCGCCGGATAGACCGGCGGTGGACATCGGCGTGAGGGAGTCTCATGCGCTTCGACTATCTCGTCCTGATCGGACGCTTCCAGCCGTTTCACAACGGCCACGCCGCCGTGCTGCGGCATGCCCTGCGCCTGGCGCGCAAGGTCATCGTTCTGACCGGCAGCGCTGGCCAGCCCCGCACCATCCGCAATCCCTTCAACGCCGCCGAGCGCGCCGTGATGATCCGCGCCGCCGCCGGCGAAGACGCCGCCCGGCTGATCGTCGAGCCGCTGCGCGACCGCCTCTATGGCGAGACGCTGTGGGTCGGCGACGTGCAGCGCATCGTCGCCGAGGCCGCGGCCCGGGACGGCGCGGGCGAGGACGCGACCATAGGCCTGATCGGCCGCAACAAGGACGACGCCACCGCCGCCTATCTGGCCGCTTTTCCGCAGTGGGAGCTGGTCGACGTGCAGCACGCCGACGTGCTGTCGGCCACCGAGTTGCGCGACTGGCTGTTCACCGGCGAGCCGGGGGGACTTCGCCTGGTCGAGGCCAATGTGCCAGGTCCGGTGTACGAGATGCTGGGCGCCTTCCGCGACGGCTCGCCCGCCTACGCCCAGCTGGCCCGCGAACACGCCTTCATCAAGACCTATCGCCAGGCCTGGGCGGCCGCACCCTATGCGCCGACCTTCGTCACCGCCGATGCGGTGGTCGTCCATTCCGGGCACGTGCTCTTGGTGCGTCGCCGGGCCGAGCCGGGGCGGGGCCTGTGGGCGCTGCCCGGCGGCTTCGTGAACCAGGGCGAGACCGTGCAGGAGGCGGCGATCCGCGAGCTGCAGGAAGAGACCCGCGCCAAGATCCCGCCGGCCGTGCTGCGCGGCTCGATCAAGGCCAGCCGGGTGTTCGACCACCCTGACCGCTCGCTGCGCGGGCGCACCATCACCCACGCCTTCCACTTCGACTTCCCCGCCGGCCCGCTGCCGCGCGTGAAGGGCGCCGACGACGCCGAGCAGGCGCGCTGGGTCCCGATCAGCGAGGCGCTCTTGATGGAAGAGCAGTTCTTCGAGGATCACTTCCACATCCTCGAGCACTTCGTCGGCGCCTGACGACGCCGTTCAAACCCATCCGCCCCGAAAGACGGGACGGTGATCCCGCGTGAAGGAGCTTCCGCGATGTTCGACAACCTGATCCTCGACACCGACAGCTACAAGGCCAGCCACTGGCTGCAGTATCCGCCCGCCACCACCGGCTCTTTCTTCTATGTGGAGAGCCGGGGCGGACGCTACGACCGCACGGTCTTCTTCGGCCTGCAGGCGATCCTGAAGACGGCGCTGGCCCGGTCCGTCACCCACGCCATGGTCGACGAGGCCGCCGAGCTTCTGGCCGCGCACGGCGAGCCCTTCAACGAGGCCGGCTGGCGGCGGATCGTCGACGTGCACGGCGGCCGCCTGCCGGTGCGCATCCGGGCCGTGCCGGAAGGGACCGTGGTTCCGACGCACCAGGCGCTTATGACCATCGAGAACACCGACCCGGAGTGCTTCTGGCTGCCGTCGTACCTGGAGACCCTGCTGCTGCGGGTCTGGTATCCCGTGACCGTCGCCACCACCAGCTGGGGCGTCAAGCAGACCCTCCGCGCGGCGCTGGAAAAGACCTGCGACGATCCCGAGGGGCAACTGCCGTTCAAGCTGCACGACTTCGGAGCGCGGGGCGTCTCCAGCAAGGAGAGCGCGGCGCTGGGCGGGCTGGCCCACCTCGTCAACTTCCTGGGCAGCGACACCCTGGCCGCCGTGCAGGCGGGGCGGGCCTGGTACAACGAGCCGATGGCGGCCTTCTCGATCCCGGCGGCCGAGCACAGCACCATCACCAGCTGGGGCCGTGACCGCGAGGCCGACGCCTATCGCAACATGCTGACCAGCTTCGGCAAGCCGGGCGGCCTGTTCTCGGTGGTGTCCGACAGCTACGACCTGTTCGACGCGGTCAGCCGCATCTGGGGCGAGGAGCTGCGAGACGAGGTGATCGCCAGCGGCGCGACCCTGGTGGTGCGCCCCGACTCCGGTGAGCCGGTCGAGATCGTCGCCGAGACCCTGAAGCGCCTCGACGAGGCCTTTGGAAGCACGATCAACGCCAAGGGCTACAAGGTGCTGAACCACGTGCGGGTGATCCAGGGCGACGGGGTCAATCCGGTCAGCATCGCCGCCATCCTCGACCGCGTGATCGCCGACGGCTTCAGCGCCGAGAACCTGGCCTTCGGCATGGGCGGCGGCCTTCTGCAGCAACTCGACCGCGACACCCAGCGCTTCGCGCTGAAGTGCTCCGCGGCCAAGGTCGACGGCGCCTGGATCGACGTCAGCAAGAACCCGGTCACCGATCCGGGCAAGCGCTCCAAGGCCGGACGCCTGATGCTGCAGAAGAACGCCGCCGGCGAGCACCGCACGGTCGCCGTGGCCGAAGGCGAGGTCGCGCCCGAGGGCTGGACCGACGCCATGGTCACGGTGTGGGAGGACGGCGCGCTGCTGGTCGACCACACCCTGGCCGACGTGCGGGCGCGGAGCGAGCAGGGGGTGAGGTGATGCTTGTCGAGGATCTGCCCTACCCCGACGATCGCAAGGCGGTCGCCGTGTTCGCCATGAGTTTCAACGGCTACGATCACTTCGGAACCTTCGAGGCGGCAGCCGAAGCCGCGACCTCCAGGAGACGCCTGTCGCTCGAAGACCTGCGCAACGAGCTCTTCATGGCGTTTCGGGGCTCGGCTCACCGGGGAGACGACCTGTTCCTGGAAACCTATCGCGAGTTGCTGCCATTCTTCGAGGTCGCCTTGCGCGACGGCGAGCAGGGTTGAGGCGGTCTCCGTTCGCCTTCCCTCGTAAAACCCCCGCTTTCGCGGGGACCTTACGGTTGGAAGTTTTCAGGCCTTGGCCGCCAGGCGCTTGACCAGGGCATGGGCGACGGCGTCGCTGCTGGCGGGGTTCTGGCCGGTGATCAGGTCGCCGTCCTCGACGACGTGGGGCGCCCAGTCGGGTCCTTTCTCGTAGAGGCCGCCATTGGCCTTCAGCATGTCCTCGACCAGGAACGGCACGATGGCGGTCAGTTCGACCGCGTCCTCCTCGCCGTTGGTGAAGCCGGTGACCTTGCGGCCGGCCACCAGCGGGCGGCCGTCGGCGGCCTTGACGTGGCGCAGGGCGCCGGGGGCGTGGCAGACCAGCGCCTGGGGCTTTCCGGCGCGGTCGAAGGCCTCGATCAGGGCGACCGAGACGGGCGATTCCGCCAGATCCCACAGCGGGCCGTGACCGCCGGGATAGAACACCGCGTCGAAGTCGGCTGCGTTCACGTCGGCCAGCGGCGTGGTCTGGGCCAGGGCCGCCAGCGCGGCCTCGTCGGCCTGGAAGCGGCGGGTCATGTCGGTCTGGAAGTCGGGCAGGTCGCTCTTGGGATCGAGCGGCGGCTGGCCGCCAGCGGGCGAGGCCAGGACGAGATCGGCGCCTGCGTCCTTGAACACGTAGTAGGGCGCGGCCAGCTCCTCCAGCCAGAAGCCGGTCTTCTTGCCGGTGTCGCCGAGGGTGTCGTGCGAGGTCAGGACGATGAGGATTTTCATGGCGGGCTCTTTGCTGTGAAGATCGGGCGGGCGAGGGTGGGGCGGACCGTCGA
>CBINOL010000210.1:0-5577 GCA_966252285.1 uncultured Caulobacter sp. | reverse complement strand
GGAGGGGGCTTGTGCTAACAGTCCAGCAGCGCCGTGATCGTGCACTCCACGCCCTCGGGCTTGAAGTCGATGCGCGCTTCGCCCGACAGTTCCGAGGCTAGGCCTCGCTCGATCAGGCGCGAGCCGAAACCGCGGCGGGTGGGCGCGATCACCGGCGGGCCGCCGCTTTCGGTCCAGCGCAAGGCCAGGCGCGGCACGCCGCTGTAGTCCACGCTCCAGCCGATGCCGACCTGGCCGCCCTGGCGCGACAGGGCGCCGTACTTCACCGCATTGGTGGCCAGTTCGTGCAGGGCCATCGACAGCGACAGGGCCGGACGCGGCGACAGCCGCACCGACGGTCCGTCCAGCACGAAGCGGCCCTCGCCGCCGTGCAGGGCGACCAGCCGGTCGACCACGTCCAGCAGGTCGGCGCCCTCCCAGTTCTCGCGGGTCAGCACGTCGTGGGCTTCGGACAGGGCGATGATGCGGGCGGTGAAGGCCTCCTGCGCGGCCGGTAGCGAGCGGGCGGCGTGGAAGGTCTGGCCGGCGATGGCCTGGATGGTGGCCAGCGAGTTCTTCACGCGGTGGTTCAGCTCGTTGACCAGCAGCCGCAGATGCAGCTCCGCGCGCTTGCGGTCGGTGACGTTGACGGTGGTGCCGATCATCCGGACCGGCTTGCCCTCAAGGTCGAAGAAGGCCTTGCCCTTGGCCGACAGCCAGCGCTCGACCCCGTCTTCCCGGCCGATGACCCGGAACTCGACGTCGTAGTCGGCGCGGATGCGGCCATCCAGGGTGCGGCGCAGGGCTTCGCGCACCGCGTCGCGATCGGACGGGTGGAGGTTGGTGTAGAAGTCGTCGCGCACGACCGGCGTGCCCGGCGCCACGCCGAACATGGCGTAGCAGCGGTCCGACCAGGTCAGGACGTCGTTCCGGATGTCGAGGTCCCAGGTGCCGACGTCGGCGGCCTCGATGGCCAGACGCAGCGTCTCTTCCTGCGAGACCAGCTTGCGGGCGGCCTCCTTGCGCTCGGTGACGTCCGAGCCGACGCCGACGAAGCGCACGCAGGCGCCGCGCTCGAAATAGGCCCGGCCGAACACCTCGATCCAGCGCAGGGCGCCGTCGGAGGGGCGGACGATGCGGTACTCGACATTGATCAGGCCGTCGCCGCCCGGGTCGGTGGCCGCGGCCACGGCGGTCAGCACGCTGTCGACGTCGTCGGGATGCACCAGGGCCAGGAAGCTGTCGAAGTCCTGCGGGCCGGGTTCGGGCACGCCGAACATCTCGCAGGACCGCTTGTCCCAGTAGCGCTGGCCGGTGCTGGGATTGTGGTCCCAGCGGCCCATGCCGGCCGCCTCCATGGCGATGTCGCGGTCGAGGCGGGCCTCCAGCAGGTCGCTTTCCATCCGCTTGCGTTCGGTGATGTCGAACACCACGCCGGCGTTGCGGTCGGCCTGGCCGTCGGCGTCGAGATAGCAGTGGCCGCTGGCCGCCACCCAGCGCACCGAGCCGTCGGCCTGAACCAGACGGTATTCGTCGGCGAAGTCGCCGCCGGTCAGCATCGCAGCCAGGGCGATCTCGCGCACCCGCTCGCGGTCCTCGTCGTGGACGGCGGGGGTGAAGCTCTGGGCGGGCAGGCCCTGTGTGGCGAAGGCGGGGTCGACCTGGTGCAGCTGGGCGTAGCGGGCGTCGCAATAGACCCGGTTGGCCTTGATGTCCCACTCCCAGGCGCCGACGCCGCCGGCGGCGTCCAGAGCCATGTCGTAGCGGGCCCGGGTGGTGCGCAGCTCTTTCTCGGTCTCGACCGCGCCGGTGATCTCGACGGCCGAGATCAGCACGCCGCCGACGCCGCTCGGGGCCGTCTGATCGGGCACGGGGCTGTAGCTGACGGCGAAATGGGCCAGGCGCGCCTCGCCGGCCTCGCGCTCGACCTGCAGCGGCATGCGCTCCAGGGCGTAGCCGCCGCTCTGGCCCGACAGGATGTCCTGATGGATGCCCAGCAGGGTGGCGCGGAAGGCGTCCGAATGCTGGGTGAACGGGCGGCCCAGAGCGTCGGGATGACGCTCGCGCAGCGAGGGCGCGTAGGCGTCGTTGTAGATCAGGATCAGTTCGGGCCCCCAGCGCAGGGCCATGGGGAAGTTGGTGGCCATCAGCATGTCGACGGCCAGCGCCAGGCTGGGCGACCACGCGTCGCGCGGGCCCAGCGGGGTCTTCGACCAGTCGAAAGCCTTCACGCGCTCGGCCATTTCCCCGCCGGCCAGGCGCGTGAACGCAGGCAAGCTCCGCCCTTCGCCCTGCGGCATGGCGTTTTGTCCCTCCCACCGGCTCCCCTAAAGCCGGGTCCGGGCGAACAATGGCCAGACGGCCTGACGGGTTGCAAGGGTGGGACGCGACCCCTGCGCGCAAGCGTCGCAGTCGGCTCGGCCCAAGGGTGCGGATTTCGCGGGGTAGGCGATCGGGCTCGACCTTGGAGCGCGCCGATCGCAGGCAAGCGCGCAGAAAAAAGGCCGCCTCGAAAGAGGCGGCCTTTCCCTGGAGCCAGGCTCCTTAGTCGATGGGGCTCCAGCGGGTCTCGACCTGCTGGACGCCGCGCTTAGGGCCGCGGAAGTCGCCGCCGCCAGCGGCCGCCTTGCCCTGGCCTTGACCTTGAGCGCCGCCCTTGCCACGGCCGCCGTTACGACCCTGGGCCTGCTGGCCGCCGCCTTGGCCGCCCTTGCCCTGGCCGCCGCCGTTGCGGTTGCGCTTGCGGCGCAGTTCCGACGGGACGTTGTTGCGCGGGTCGGCCTTGCGCGGGTCGACGTACTTCTCGGCCGGGGCCAGCTTGTCGGCGACGGCCGCCGCGGCGGCCAGGGCCTTGTCGTTGCGGCGGTCGAAGGACGGGATCTTCTGGCGGGTGGCCTTCTCGATGTCCTTCAGCAGGCTGCGCTCGTCGTCGCAGCAGAAGCTGACGGCGACGCCGTCCTTGCCCTTGCGGGCGGTGCGGCCGATCCGGTGGACATAGGCCTCCGGCACGTTGGGCAGCTCGTAGTTGAAGACGTGGCTGATGTCGTTGACGTCGATGCCGCGGGCGGCGATGTCGGTCGCCACCAGGGCCTTGACCTCACCGGCCTTGAAGGCCGCCAGGGCGCGCTCGCGCTGGCCCTGCGTCTTGTCGCCGTGGATCGAGGCGCTCTCGATGCCGGAGGCGGTCAGGTACTTGGCCACGCGATCGGCGCCGCGCTTGGTGCGGGTGAAGACGATCGAGCGCTCGACGCTGCGGTCGGACAGCAGTTCGGCCAGCAGCGGACGCTTGCGCTGGGCCTCGACGTAGATCAGCGACTGCTCGATGCGCTCGACCGTGGTGGCCTGCGGGGTGATCGAGACCGAGGCCGGGTTCTTCAGCAGTTCGCCGGCCAGCTTGCCGATCTCGCCCGGCATGGTGGCCGAGAAGAACAGGTTCTGGCGGTCCTTGGGCAGCTGGCTGGCGATCTTGCGGATCGGCACCACGAAGCCCAGGTCGAGCATCTGGTCGGCTTCGTCGAGGACGAAGATTTCGACGCCGCCCAGGGTGGCGCTCTTTTCGCCCAGGTGGTCCATCAGGCGGCCCGGGGTGGCGACGACCACGTCGACGCCGGCGGCCAGGGCGCGCATCTGCGGGCCGTACTTCACGCCGCCGAAGATGGTGGCGACCGAGAGGCCCAGGTGCGCGGCGTAGGCCTTGAAGTTGTCGGCGATCTGGGTGGCCAGTTCGCGGGTCGGCGACAGGACCAGGCAGCGGAAGCCGCGGCGCGGCGCCGGGCGGCGGTCCTCGGCCAGGCGGTGCAGGATCGGCAGGGCGAAGGCGGCCGTCTTGCCGGTGCCGGTCTGGGCGATGCCCAGCAGGTCGCGGCCCTTCATGACGATCGGAATGGCCTGGGCCTGGATCGGGGTGGGCTGGGTGTAGCCCTTGTCGGCCAGCGCCTTGAGAATGGGCTTGGCGAGGCCGAGGTCGGTGAATTGAGTCACTACGGACGTATCTTTCATGCGGTCGCAAGACGGCGCGCGCGGTCCTCGCACGGCTCGCCTGGCGGCGGGTCGGTGGGGAGCGCCCCGCGTGATACGGGCGGTCTATGAGAAGCTTTCATGGCGCTCGACAGGCTGAACCCAGTGGGGTCCGTCACGCAGCTGGAGCACCGATAGCGCGATTAGGCGCGGGGCTCATATCGTATATCGCAGGTGCGAAGTCAAGGGAGAGGCTTGGGGCGCAAGGGTTTGCGGGGCGTGGCGTCAAGATGCTCCCCCTGAAGCGGGAGCTGTCGCGGAGCGGCTGAGGGGGTGTGAGCCTGTCTCTCAAATCCGTACAATCCCCGCGAAAGCGGGACCCCAGGCTTTTTCTGAAACGCGTGGCGCTCGACGATAAAACACCTGGGTCCCCGCTTTCGCGGGGATTGTACGGTGGGGGTGTTTCGAGCTCGGTAGCCCTCCAGACCACTTCTCCCAGAGGGGGGATTTTAGCCCACGGCCCTGTGGGGTGCGCTGGTCGTTTCGGTGGGCTTGTTCGTCGAGAACGCCACGACGTCCGACAGCCCGCGCGGCGCCGTCTCCACCCCCAGCAAGGCCGCGATCTCGACCGCCGGCTTGGGGCGGCTGATGAAGTAGCCCTGGATCTCGCCGCAGCCCTGGCGGCGCAGCTCGTGCAGCTGTTCCTCGGACTCCACGCCCTCGGCGGTGGTGGTGATGCCCAGGCTGGCGCCCAGGTCGAGCACGGCCTTGATGATCGCGAGGGCGTCGGCGTCGTCGAGGATGTCGCGCACGAAGGTCTGGTCGATCTTGATCTTGTCGAACGGGAAGCTGCGCAGATAGCTCAGCGACGAATAGCCCGTGCCGAAGTCGTCCATCGAGATGCGCACGCCCAGGGCCTTCAGGTCGTGCAGGATGGCCATGTTCGAGGCGCTGTCCTGCAGGAGGACGCTCTCGGTGATCTCCAGCTCCAGGCGCTCGGCGGCCAGGCCCGAGGCGGCCAGGGCCTGGACGACGGTGGCGGCCAGGCGGCGGTCGCGGAACTGGGCGGGCGACAGGTTCACCGCCAGGCGCACGTGCTGCGGCCAGCGGGCGGCCTCGTCGCAGGCGGCGCGCAGCACCCAGTCGCCCAGGGCGCCGATCAGGCCGATCTCTTCGGCCAGCGGGATGAACTCGCCGGGCGAGACCATGCCGCGCTCGGGGTGGAACCAGCGCAGCAGGGCCTCGCAGCCGGTGACGCGGTCGGCCTCGAGATCGAACAAGGGCTGATAGAACAGCTCGAACTGGCCTTCGCTGAGCGCCTTGCGCAGGTCCAGTTCCAGGGCCCGGCGGGCCTGCAGCTGCTCGTCCATGGCCCGCTCGAAGAAGTGGAAGGTGCCCTTGCCGTCGGCCTTGGCGCGGTAGAGGGCCATGTCGGCCTTCTTCAGCAGTTCGTCGCAGTCCAGGCCGTCGTCGGGCGAGACGGCGACGCCGACGCTCCCGCCGATCACCACCTGGTGGCCCAGCAGGTCGAACGGCGCTTCCAGGGCCTCGACGATGCGGGCGGCCAGGCGGGTGGCGCCCGAAAGGTCGGTCAGGCCCATCTGCACCACGGCGAACTCGTCGCCGCCCAGGCGGGCCACG
>CBINOL010000209.1:0-5607 GCA_966252285.1 uncultured Caulobacter sp. | reverse complement strand
GCCGCCCACGCTCTGGGCGAAGATGCCGCGCGCGCGATCGCCGCCCGTGACGATCAGCGGATTGACGAGGCTGGTGGAGCCGCCGGTGGTCACCGTGCTCTGGCTGAGGTCGATGTCGACCTTGCCGCCGTCGCCGCCCAACGCGCCGTCGCCGCCGATGGCGACGCCCGCGAAGGCGCTGATCGAGACGCTGGAGCCGCCGCTGCCGCCGCCGCCGCCCACGCTCTGGGCGAAAATGCCGTGGGAGTCGTTGCCGCCGGTGAAGATGTCGCCCGCGTGCTTGACCGTGACAACCCCGGAGCCGCCGCCGGTGCTGCCGCCGCCGCCGATGGTGAGAAACACGCCGCCGGTGCTGCCGCCGTCGCCGCCGCCGCCGCCCACGCTCTGGGCCTGGATGGCGCTGGAAAGGTCGCCCTTGGTGGTGATCGCGCCGGTGTTGCTGACAGTGACCGCGCCGCCGGTGCTGGCCGCGCCGCCCTTGCCGCCGATGGTGACGAGGCCGCCGCCGTCGCCGCCCGAGCCGCCGCAGCCGCCCACGCTCTGGGCGAAGATCCCGCGCGCCTTGTCGCCGCCCGTCTCGACGACGCCGCCGTTGGTGACGAGGACCGCGCCGCCCGCGCCGCCGCCGCCGGCCGTGCCGCCCAGGGCCACGACACCGCCGGAGCTCGAGCCCGAGCCGCCGCCGCCGCCTACGCTCTGGGCGAAGACGGCGTCGGCGCCCTGCTTGGTCGTCTTCACCGAGCCGCCGGCGCCCGCGTTGACGGTGACCGCGCCGCCCGCGCCGCCGGCCGCGCCGGAGCCGCCCAGCGAGACCAGGCCGCCCGTACCCGAAGCCGCGCCGCCGCCGCCGCCCACGCTCTGGGCGAAGATCCCGCGGGAGTCGACGCCGTCGGTGGTGACCACGCCGCCGCTGTCGACCTCGACCGTACCGGCCACGCCGCCGGCGTCACCCTTGGCGCCCAGGGCAACGAGGCCGCCGCTGACGCCGGCGCTGCCGCCGCCGCCGCCCACCGACTGGGCGAAGATGGCGTGCGCATCCGCGCCCTTGGTGGAGACGGCCGCGCCGCTCTCGACCGTGACCTTGGCCAGCCCCCCCGCGCCGCCGGCGCCGCCGCCCGAGCCGAGGGCCACGAGGCCGATGGAGACGCCGCCGTTGCCGCCGCCGCCGCCCACGCTCTGGGCGAACAGGGCGTGCGCGCCCTGCCCCTCGGTGCTGGTGCTCGAACCGGTCTTGGCGACGATTTCAGCCTTGCCGCCAACGCCGCCGGCCTTGCCGGTGTCGCCGAAGCTGACGATGCCGCCGGCGTCGCCGGCGTTGCCGCCCGAGCCGCCGATCGACTGGGCCAAGACGCCGTGGGCGTCCTTGCCCTTGGTCTGGATCAGGCCGGCCTGCTGGACCAGCACCGCGCCGCCGTTGCCGCCGATCGTGCCGCCGCCGGCGTCGCCGATGATGCCGTAGCTGTCACCGCCGCCGCCGGCCGCGCCGCCCAGGCTCTGGGCCAGGATGCCGATGGCCCCGGCCTTGCCGGTGTAGATGGCGCCGGTGTTGGTGACGGTGACCGCCCCGCCCTGCCCGGCCGAACCGCCCGTGCCGCCGTCGCCGGCGATGTAGCCCGTGCCGCCCTGGCCGCCCTTGCCGCTGCGGCTCTGGGCGAAGATCCCATGCGAGTTCACGCCGTCGGTGACGATGGTCACCGCGCTGCTCAGGGTGACGTTTCCGCCGGCCCCGGCCGCGCCGCCGGGCGCGCCCTTGAGGTTGCCGAAGGCGTCGCCGCCGTCGCCGCCGTTGCCGCCCACGCTGGAGACCACGACGCCCGGCAGATTGTCGGAGACGACCTGGATGTTCCCATTGTTGGCCACGGTCAGGTCGTGGTTGATCGTCGGCCCGGCCTGGCCGGCGCCACCGCCGCTGGGCGGATAGCCGATGGTCGCGCAGCCGATGAACGGAATGCAGATCCGCACGCCGCCGCCGTCATGGCCGTCGCCGCCGTTGGCCCCGAACTTGGAGTCGGCGAAGGTGTTGACGTCGCCCGTGGCCGGCGTGAACGCGAAGCTGCCCGCGCCGGTCCCGCCCGTTCCCGGCGGGGTCGTGACGGCGCCGATGTCGGTCGACTTGTTGGTGACGACGACCAGGCTGGAGCTCGTCCCCGAGACGGCTTCCTTTACGGTGACGCCGACCACCCGGTTGTCGCTGTTCTTGGTGACGGCGGTCACCTCGTAGTTCTTGTTGGTCTCCGGGTCGGTGAAGGTGTCGCCGACCGTGGTCGCCAGCAGGATGATGTTGCCAGCCTCGGTGCGCACCGCGACCGTGGTCAGCTTCTCGACCACCTTCTCGCTGGAGCCCGACACCGGGTTCACGATCATGTCGCCGACATTATAGACAGGCAGCGCGCCCATCAGAGCGATGGAGGCGACCGAGGATCCCATCAGCGCCGGGCCCAGGCCCGCGCCCGTGTCGCGGGCGGCGGCGGCCATCGGCGCCGACAGCACCGCGCCGGCGGTGACGATCATGGCCAGGCGCTTCAGCCGCTTGGCGAAGCGCGAGCCGGCAAGCGTGGCCTCGGCGGCGGGCGCCTCGGGCGCGGCCGGATCGTCCTTGGCCAGGGCCAGGCGCTCGGCCAGGCGGCCCAGGGCGGCCTTGAGCGCCGCGGCGTCGGGATCTCCGCGCAGGGACAGGGTTTGAACGAGGCCCAGCACCTGGCCGGCGGCCGAAGCGGCTTCGCTTCGCGACAGCCCCTCGGTGTCGATGGCGTGGATCAGCTGGTCGACGAGCGCGGCGGCCTGAGCCAGCCGGGAAATGGTTTGCTTCTTCGCCACGTTCCAATCCCCCCAGGCGTCAAACCGTGACTGGATGGTGATATTCGAGTTCACAAACCAGCAGTTTCTCTCCGCGGTTGATGGATGCGGCGGTGACAATCGGCACATCGCCTCATGGGGGTGATCTGCGCCCGGGGCGTCATCCTGTCGCACCACCCGGCGCCGAAGACCTGAAAATACCAATAAATTCAACAATAAAAGTAGGTCACGCGTGCTGCGCTGGCCAGTCGGCGGGACGCGTCAAGCGACGCTCTCGCCAGCCATAACGACACCCCCAAATTGAGTAATACAGCTCTTGGTGGAGATCGTATCGCCATTCACCAAGCGAGACGCTCGCATCGACAACCTATCGGCGGGCGAATAGTCGATACACCCAAAAGCACATTCGCCAGACACGCGACGTTTGCGCCTCAAATACTGAAAAATAGTGCGTTTTACATATGCGGATCGACCGGCCGTATCGATTTTGCATTAAAGCGGCCAATGTATTTACTTACCAAACCGTTAAGCCGTTTAATTCACGGCGAAGGGGGAAACCTCTTCTTTGTCCGCGAACAAAGATGCGCGGTTGAGAACACTTAGAGGAGGATACGACATGAATACTCTGCGCGAACTGATCTTCGAGGAAGACGGCGCGGCCGCTGCCGAATACGCCCTCATCCTGGCCATCATCGGCAGCGCCATCGCCGTCGCGGCCGTGCTGCTGGGCACCAACATCGGCACGGCCATCACGGACGCCGCCACCTGCGTGGCCAATCCGTCGGCCGCCAACTGCTGAACCAAGTCGTCGGCGGCGCGGGGCGGCAAGCCGCGTCGCCGACCCATGGCGGTGAGCCAGGACAGGCTCCCCGCTGACGTGGGGAGGGGGTTGCAACAATGCAGACGAAAACCGTCATATCCCTTGGCGCGGCCGCTGTGCTGGGCCTGGGCGCCGTGCTCGCCGCACGGGTCTATATGAGCGCCGGGCGCGTAGACGCTCCGGTGATCAAGGAAACCGGCTCGACGCCCGTCGTCGTCGCCAGTCAGCCTCTGGCGAGAGGCTTCAAGCTCCAGTCCGCCGTGCTGAAGGTCGCGCACTATCCGGCCGACGCCGTGCCGGCCGGCGCCTTCCGCTCCATTCCCGAGGCCGCGTCCGGCCCGGGCGGCGCGCGCATCGCGCTGAAGGACATCGCCGCCAACGAGCCGATCCTGGCCGACCGCGTGTCGGGCTCGGGCGGCCGCTCCAACCTCGCCAGTTCGCTGGGCGAAGGCATGCGGGCGGTGTCGCTGCGGGCCAACGACGTCGCCGGCGTCGGCGGGTTCGTGCTGCCGGGCGACCGGGTGGACGTGCTGCTGACCCGCAGCAAGGACAACAACCAGCCCGAGACCAGCCTGACCCAGGTGCTGGCCGAGAATGTCCGCGTCGTCGGCGTCGACCAGTCCGACGACCAGGGCGCCGACAAGCCGGTGGTGGTCAAGGCGATCACCGTCGAGGTCACGCCCGACCAGGCCCAGGCCATCACCCTGGCACAGGCCGTGGGCGCGGTGTCGCTGGCCCTGCGCCAGATCTCCGACCAGGCGCCGCTGGGCCGCCGGACCATGACGCTGGCGGACCTGTCGCGAGGCATGGGCCCCACCCAGGTCAATGCGCCGGCCCCCACGCCGGTCCGGGCCATGGCGCCCCGCCGTCCGGCCGCCCCGCGGCCCGCCGCTTCGTCCATGCCGCCGTCGTCGACCGAGGTCCGCGTCACCCGCGGCGTCGAGACGACCGGCTATCGCGTGGGGCTGTGATCATGGCCCGCACCGCTCCTCATCCCTCCCGCCGGCGCGCCGCTGATGCGCGCGGCGCAGGACCCGCTCACATGACCCTGAAACGCTCGCTGCTGGCCGCGGCCGCCGGCCTGCTGCCCCTGCTGGCGGCGGTCCCAACCACCGCGCCGGCCCAACCCGCCGCCGCCCTCTCCGACGTGGCCGTCCGCAAGGTCGAGGTCAATGTCGCCGTCGGCAAGGCCCAGGTGCTGGAGCTGCCCGCTCCCTACACCGACATCATGATCGGCAATCCCGACACCGCCGACGTGCTGCCCCTGACCTCGCGATCGGTCTATGTCGTGGGCAAGAAGCTGGGCGGCACCACGCTGACCGCCTACGGCCCCGGCCGCAAGCTGGTCGCCGCCGCCAACGTGGTGGTCGGCGCCGACGTCGAGACCCTGCGCCAGCGGATGCGCGACGCCCTGCCCAACGAGGACAACCTCAAGGTCGCCTCGGGCAACCAGTCGATCGTGCTGACCGGCACCGCCAGCAGCGGCGCGGTGGCAGGCCGGGCCGCGGCCCTGGCCGAGAGCTATGCGCCGGGCCAGGTGGTCAACATGCTGTCGGTCCAGGGCAGCCAGCAGGTCACCCTGTCGGTGCGCATCGTCGAGATGGAGCGCGCCACGGCCAAGGCCCTGCGGCTGAACATGAACACGGCCAACCCGGCCTCCCCCAACTACCACAACTTCGTCATCGGCACCGGCGACACGGGCGTGTCGACCACGCTGACCGACACCTTCGGCCTCTTGAAGTTCCCGCTGCGGGCCGGCGACGTCGACCTCGACGTGCTGTTCGACGCGCTGGAGACCAAGGGCCTGGTCAAGACCCTGGCCGAGCCGAACCTGACGGCCATGTCGGGCGACACCGCCAACTTCCTGGCCGGCGGCGAGTTTCCCGTCCCCGTGGCCCAGAACCAGAGCGGCGGCCAGACGACGATCACGGTCGAGTTCAAGCAGTTCGGCATCGGCCTGGCCTTCACCCCCACCGTCCTGCAGGACGGCA
>CBINOL010000208.1:0-5949 GCA_966252285.1 uncultured Caulobacter sp. | reverse complement strand
GCCGCCGACGATCAGCCAGGGCCGGCGCGCGTCGGCGTGGGTCCAGGCGCGCCGCAGCAGCAGCGCGCCTCCCAGGGCCAGTGGAGCTAGAGCGAGACCGCCGAGCCCGATCACCAGCGCGCCTCCAGGCTGACGCCCAGCACGCGCGGCTCGCCCAGCAGGGCCACGGCGAAGTCGGGGCGGCTGTACTGGCTGTACTTCTCGTTCAGCAGGTTCTTGCCGAACACATAGGCGCCCCAGCGATCGCTCTCGTAGCCGAAGCGGCCGTTGACCAGGGTGCGGGCGTCGGCGATCCGGCCGTCCTGCGCGCCGCCCGCCTCGGTGAAGGCCTTGGCGCGGTAGTTGGCGTTGAGGTTGGCGACCAGACCGTTGTCCCAGCGATAGTCGCCGCCGACCGCGAACGTCCAGTGCGGCGCGTAGGGGAACTCCGAGCCCGACAGGTTGCGGGTGTCGGTTCCGGTCTGGACGTTGAACTCGTCGAACTCGGTCTTGGTGTGGCCCAGCGAGGCCCACCAGCTGGCGTTGCGCGTCAGGCGCTGGGCCAGTTCCAGCTCGAAGCCGTAGAGGTGCGAGGAGCCGGCGTTCTCGACCTGATAGTCGTACTGGTTGAGGCCCAGGTTCAGCGACACCTGCTGGTCGGTCCAGTCCACGTAATAGGCGTTGGCGTTGGCGGTCAGGCCCCACTGCGGCCAGTAGGTGCGCAGCGAGAACTCGTAGTTCCAGGTGTATTCAGGATCATAGGGCACGACGGTGGCGCGGGCGGTGTTGATCGCCGTGCCGCCCGAGCGGTAGCCGCGCTGCACCACGAAGCTGGCCGAGACGTCGTCGGTGAAGGCGTACTTGGCGCCCAGCTTGGGCAGGAAGGCCTCGAATTCGCGCGTCGTCTCGGGCGAGGGCGCGCCGGCCTGGGCGACCATCGAGCCGACGAACTGGTTCACCAGCACCACGTAGGGCGCATAGGCGCCGAAGGCGGCCGGGGTGGGATAGACGCCGGCGAAGCGCGCGGTCTGCACCGAGCTCTGGGTGTTCTTCTCGCGGTCGTAGCGGAAGCCGGCCAGCACGCTGAGCTTGGGCGTCAGGGCGAAGCTGCCGTCGGCGAACAGGGCGGTGGTCTCCACCAGTTCCGGCGCGTCCGAGGTGTAGTCGACCGGGATGACGGGCAGGGCGGCGATGTAGAGGTTGGCGAAGGCGTTGGCCTGGGCCAGGGCCTGGGGCTGGGTGATGCCGGGCACGCTGCCCATCAGGGTCGAGGTCAGCACGCTGACCAGGGTGGCGCGCGGGAATTCCACGTTGGTCAGGCTGGCCGACTTGCGGTCGGCGTCGCGGGTGGCGTGGAACAGGCCGACCAGGCCTTTGAGCCGCTCGCCCTCGTAGTTCAGGCGAACTTCCTGGCTGGCCGTCTCGATCCGCTCGTTCTGGCCGCCGTACGACAGGGTCTGCGGCCCCAGGTCGCCGTCATAGCGCTGGACCAGATCCACCTGGCTCCATGAGGCCACGCCCGACAGGGTGAAGCGCTCGCCCAGCTTCTGCTCCAGCTCCAGCGTGGCGATGTCGGTGGTGATGTCGCTGGTGTTGGGATTATTGGTCGTGGTGACGCGGTGGTCGTAGTAGTCCGGCGTGTCGGTGCGGCTGTAGGTGTAGAGATAGCCCGACTTGCGCTCGTTGTGGCTCATGGTGGCTACGGCCTTGAAGCCTTCGGCCGCCGCCGGGGTCAGCAGCAGCTTGCCGCGGATCATGCGCGTGTCGAGGGCGTCATCGTCGACCTTGCGCGTGGTGTTGTAGATGAAGCCGTCGCTCTGACGGTCCTCGGCGGCGATGCGGAAGGCCAGCTGGTCGGCGACGATCGGGCCGCCGCCGGCGATCGCGATCGAGCGGTCGTCGCCGCTGGCCGCGGTGACGCGGGCCTTGAAGTTCCAGTCGTTGGTCGGGTCGGTGGTGCGCACGATGACCGCGCCGGCCAGGGCGTTGCGGCCCTGCAGGGTCGACTGCGGACCGCGGAACACTTCCACCTGGCCCACGTCCCACATGTCCAGCGGGCCGCCGTACATGGCCCGCTCGGGAACCGCCGCGCCGTCGACATAGACCGTGGCCAGGCCCCCGGAGCCGCCGCCCGAGACGTTGTTGTTGGCCACGCCCCGGATTGTGAAGCCGCTCTTGCCGTAGGTCTCGCTCATGTTCGCGGTCTTGGCGACCACGTCGTAGAAGTCGCGGATCTGCTCGCGCTCGATGGTGCGGGCGGTGGTCACGGCCACGCTGGTGACGGTGTCCTGGATGCTGCGGCTGGTCTTCTCGCCGGTGACCACCACCTGGTCGACCTCCGTCGGCGCTTCTGGCGCCGTGGCGACCGGGGCCTCGGCCCACGCCGCGCCGGCCAGCACCGACCAAACGCCGACGGCGCTCGCCATCATCAACCGCGACTTCATGCATTCCCCCGTTATTTAAGAACGGGTCGCAGCTAACGGCGGTTTAATTGCGAGTCAAACGCAAACTCATTCGCAGGATTAATCGCGAGGCGAGCGCTTGCGCGGTGGTTGAAGTCTTCAGGCCTGCTTGAATTGGCGATCGCTCAGCGTCGTGCAATCTAGGGTGTTGGCGTGAGGGCGAGGCATGGGTGTCGGCAAGGCGTTGGCGATCGGGGCAGGGGTCGTGCTCGGGGCGGTGTCGACTTCGGCGGTCGCGCTGGCCCTGTGGCTGCACGATCCCATCGACACGCCCGGGCACGTCGCCCGCGAATGCCGGGTGGTGGCCTCGATCGAGCGCAACCGCCTGAGCCGCTTCGACGAGGCCTGGGCCTCCGAGCCGATGGAGGTCCGCCGCGCCGAGGCGGTGGAGGGCGTTCCGTCACGATGGCGGGCAGTGCGCGACACGCCGTTGAAGCTGCGGCTGGTGGGCTGGGCGCTGAACTGGGCCAAGCCCCGCCAAGCCGTCTCGATCGACTGCGACGCGGCGCTGGACGCCGCCGGCGTTCCCAAGGCGGTCGGCAATGGCATGAAGCTGCCGGTCGAGAAGCTGCACAGCTTCGATCGCACGCGCTATTCGCGGGTGGTGTTCCTTCCAGGCGGGCGATACGCGCTGATCTCATACACCCATTGCGGCGAGCGACGGCGCGGGCCGGGTGACAACGGCTGGGACTACGACACCGACACCGACCTCTGGCGGTTCGACGGCAAGACCTGGAGTCCGGCCGAGCAGCGCTCGGTGCTCGCGATCTACCACAGCCCAGCTCACAAGTTCCCCGCCCGCTGCTTCAGCCCGGGTTATGCGGGATAGCGGTTCCGGCCGCCTTGGCCGCGTCGTAGGCGGCCCATTCCTCTTCCATCCGCCGCTGCCAGCGGGCGCGCAGCACGGCGGGGCGCTGGCCGTGGCGGTCGTCGAGGAACTCGGCGGCCACCACCCGGTCGGTGCGGAAGTTGCGGAAGTCGTCGCGAAGCTCGCACCAGGCGATCAGCATGCGCGTGGTGGCCATGTAGCCGACCGTCACCGGCCAGACGACGCGCTGGCTGACCGCGCCCTTCTCGTCGCGATAGTCCAGGCGGATCTTGCGGCCGGCGTGGATCCAGGCCCGGGTCTGGGCCATGTCGATGCCGTCGGGCGCGGGGTTCCACGGCGCGGGGGCGCGGGTGGCCGGCTCCAGCACGTAGGGGCGAAGGTTGTCGGGCACGGCCGCGGCGATCTTGGCAATGAGGTCGCGGGCGGCGGTGGCCAGGGCGGGATCGCCCCGGCCGGCCACCCATTGGGCGCCCAGCACGGCGGCTTCGATCTCGTCCGGCGTCAGCATCAGGGGCGGCATGTCGTATCCGGCCTCCAGCACGTAGCCGACGCCCGCCTCGCCGCGGATGGGCGCCCTCTGACCGACCAATGCGGCGATGTCGCGATAGACGCTGCGCTTGGAGGTCTCCAGTTCGGCGGCGATGGCGTCGGCGGTGACCGGCGCACGGCTGCGGCGAAGGATCTGGATGATCTGGAATAGGCGTTCAGCGCGTCTCATGGGTCTCACTGTGCCGGATCGTTGCTGACAGCATGCTGGCAGCAGGGTGGCGGCAGTCTCTCTCCATCGCAATACCGCACGAGAGGGACCTCAAGATGATCACGCTCTACGCCGCCGGCCCGGCCTATGGGTTGCCTGAGGGAAGCCCCTACGTCACCAAGACCGAGATCCACCTGCTGATGGCGGGCCTCGCCTACCAGAAGGTCCCGGCTCATCCGGAGACCTCGCCCAAGGGCCAGCTGCCCTGGATCGACGACGACGGCGTCAAGGTCGCCGACTCCACCTTCATCCGCGCCTATCTGGAGCGCAGCTACGGCGTCGACCTGGATGCGGGTCTCTCCCGTGTCGAGCGCGCCCAGGCCTGGGCGATCGAGCGGATGGTCGAAAACCAGCTGGGCTGGGCCAACTGCTACTTCCGCTTCTTCGACTTCGACAATTTCGAGAAGGGCCCGGCCCGCTGGTTCGACGGCGCGCCCGAAGCCATGCGCCAGGACCTGAAGGCGGGGCTGCTCGACACCGTCGAGGCCAATCTGAAGGCCGTGGGCGTCGCTCGCCATTCTCCCGACGAGATCGTCGAGCTGGCCTCCTGGTCGCTGACGGCGCTCTCGGAGATGCTCGGCGACAAGGCCTTCATGATGGGCGAGCGGCCGACCAGCGTCGACGCCATCGTCTTCGGCGTGCTGGCCCAGATCCTGACGCCGTTCTTCGACTCGCCGATCCGCCGCCGGGCCGAAGGGTTCTGCAATCTCGTGGCCTATGCCGAGCGGATGCTGGCCACCTTCTATCCGGCCTTCGCGCCGGAGGTTCGCGCCGAGACGCTCAAGGCCGCCTAGGTAGCCTTCCGGGCGTTGTGCCCCGGCCGCCCATCCTGTAGATGCGACGCATTCTTATGAGTGTCGCGGAATCCATAGGCGTGAGGCGGCCCCGGTCGGGCCGGAGGGGCGGGGACAAGGTCCTCGCCGCCGGCGTGTCGGTCGGGCTGCACGCGGCCGTCATCGTCGGACTGGTCGGCTTCGTCCGCGTCATGCCGGGCCTGGCCGAGCCGCCGGCCATGGAGGCGGCGCTGTTCGAGGCGATGACCCCCAGTGCGCAGCCTTCGCCCTCCCAGGCGTCGAGCGAGCGGCGCGAGCAGGCCGTGCCCCGCGAGGCCCGCATGGCCTCGCCGATCCGGCCGCGGCCGGTTCCCATCCCCGCGCCCGATCCGCTGATCGCCGCCCCGCAGGTGGCGCCCCAGCCGGTCGAGACCCGCTCGATCTCGACGGCGACGCCCGTGGCGGTCGCCGCTTCGGCCGCCTCGGCCCCGGCCGGCGGCGGCGCGCCGGTGCAGGTGCGCGGCGAGGCCGCCAAGAGCCATGACCCCTATGCGGCCCAGGTGCTGTCCTGGATCGAGGCTCGCAAGGTGATGCCCGAGGGGCTCAAGCGCCGCCGCACCCAGGGCGTCGTCGTCGTGGCCTTCACCCTCGACCGCTTTGGCCGGATGTCGCGGGCGGTGATCGTCGAGAGCAGCGGCGACCGCGCGCTCGACGCCGCGGCCATGGACCTGCTGTCGGCCGCAGCCCCGTTCCCCAAGGCCCCCCGCGACTCCGACTGGAACCGCCGCCGCTTCGAGACCCCGATCGCGTACGCGGTGAAGGGGTAGCTCAAAAGCCCTTCCCCCTCGATGGGGGAAGGGTTGGGATGGGGGTGGCGCTGCGCGTTCGGCTCGCGCGACCGCTTCAAGTCTAGCCGCCGCAACCACCCCCAACCCCGGCCCTTCCCCCATCAAGGGGGAAGGGAGAAGGCAGGCGGACGGGGATAGAGCAGCGTCCATCCTCGGCGCACCACGAAAACTCCTGTGCTAATACAATGTCTTGCAACTTTCTCACGCTCGCCGATCAGACGCGCTGAAACCCGCTGCATAATGGACCCCGTCCCGTCGCAGGGAGAGGGCGCAAGGATCCGGCCCGAAGCGTGCGACGCGG
>CBINOL010000207.1:0-5981 GCA_966252285.1 uncultured Caulobacter sp. | reverse complement strand
GACACAATCCTCGAGCTGTGCATGCTCCGGACCGGGACCTACGCCTACCTCACCCACGTCAACCGCATCCTGGGCGAACTGCGCGACTGGGACAGCGACAGCCATCTCCTGAACGTCACCTGGTCGCCGGCCGAGGCGCTGCGCCTGCAGGGCTTCGTCTACGCGCTGGATTTCGGCAACTCGCCGATCAACTCGTCGATCACCAAGGGCGCCAAGGCCTCGGGCAAGACCTGGGTCGGCCTCTACCAGGTGGCCTATGGCGCGACCTTCGCCCGCCAGAGCGACTGGCACGGCAATACGGCCAGCTATGATCTCGACTACTGGGCCGGCGAGGTGGCTGGGACCTTCGACATCTACACCGCTCGCCTGGCCTACGAGCAGCTGCAGGGTGACGGAACGCGGGGCTTCACGACGCCGCTGGGCACGGTCCACGCCTTCAACGGCTGGTCGGACTCCTGGGTCTCGCCGGGCGGCAACAAGAGCTTCGCCGACGGCCTGAAGGACCTGAACCTCGGCCTCAACGTCAAGCCGCGCTTCAAGAAGACCTACTTCTTCAACAGCGACATCCTGGTCCGCTACCACGACTTCGACGACCAGCGCACCGGCGCCGACCTCGGCCACGAGTGGGAGGTCCAGCTGACCGCGGCGATCACGCCCAAGCTCTCCCTGCTGGTGAAGTACGCCGACTTCCAGCGCGAGACGACCGTGCCGGCCGGGACCCTGGCCCCGCCAGCCTCGCGGACCAAGGCCTGGTTCTCCCTCGAATACAAGCTGTGAGCCCGATAATGACCAAGACCGACAAGACCGCCCAGCAGGGCGTCTCCCGCCGAACGGCCCTGATCGGGGCCGCCGCCACCATGGCCGCCGTCAAGGCCGCATTCCCGGCCGGGGCCCACGCTGCCGGCGCAGGTCCGGAAACCGCCAAGGCGCGCCTGGGCTTCATCGCCCTGACCGACTCATCGCCGCTGATCATCGCCAAGGAGCGCGGCTTCTTCGCCAAGCACGGCCTGCCCGATGTCGAGGTGGTCAAGCAGGCCTCGTGGGCCGCCACGCGCGACAACCTGGTGCTGGGCTCGGGCGGCGGCGGCATCGACGGGGCGCACATCCTCTCGCCCATGCCGCTGCAGTTCACCCTGGGCGTCCAGACCGGCGGCAAGCCGCTGCCGATGTACGTCCTGGCCAGGCTCAACACCAACGGCCAGGCTATCTCGGTCGGCAACGACCTGAAGGCGGTGAAGGTCGGCCTGAGCGCCGCCGGGGCCAAGGCCAAGTTCGCCCAGCTGAAGGCCTCGGGCAACATCGCCAAGGTGGCCATGACCTTCCGCGGTGGAACTCACGACCTGTGGGTTCGATACTGGCTGGCCGCGGCGGGCATCAACCCGGACGTCGACGTCTCGACCATCGTCATTCCGCCGCCGCAGATGGTGGCCAACCTCAAGGCCGGCACCCAGGACGCCTTCTGCGTGGGCGAGCCGTGGAACGGCCAGACCGTCAACCAGCGCATCGGCTACACCGCCGCCACCACCAGCGAGCTCTGGATGAACCATCCGGAGAAGGCGCTGGGCATGCGGGCCGACTGGGTCGACCGCTATCCGCGCGCGGCCCAGGCGCTGACCGCCGCCGTGCTGGAAGCCCAGATGTGGTGCGACAAGCCGGGCAACAAGGCGGCCATGTGCTCGATCGTCTCGGGGCGGCAGTACATCAACGTGCCGATGGGCGACATCCTGCCCCGCCAGCAGGGCGTCATCGACTATGGCGACGGCCGCAAGGTCTCTGGCTCGCCCCACGTCATGAAGTTCTGGGCCGACAACGCCAGCTTCCCCTTCAAGTCGCACGACCTGTGGTTCGTCACCGAGAACATCCGCTGGGGCGTGATCGGGCAGGGGGTCAACAAGCAGGCCCTCGTCAACAAGGTCAACCGCGCCGACATCTGGCGCGCGGCCGCCAAGTCCATCGGCCAGTCGGGTCCCGCCGGCGACAGCCGCGGCCCCGAGCGGTTCTTCGATGGCAAGGTTTTCGATCCGGCCAATCCGGGCGCGTACCTCGCCAGCCAGCCCATCAAGAAGCTCGTCTGAGGAAGGGATCCCCGATGACCTATCCCAAGCCCGACTTCGCCGAGGCCGCGCCTGTCGCGGCCCCGGTGAAGGCCCAGGTTGCGGTCGCCCCGCCGGCAACGGCGTCGGCGACGGCGGCCGCGCCGGCCGCTCCGAAGATCCCCGGAGCGGCCGGCCTCGGTCGCAAGGCGGGGGCGGTGGCCGCCGCCGTCGTCCCGCCGGTTCTGACCCTGCTGGTGGTGATGGCGCTGTGGCAGGGATTGTCCGGCGACTCCTACGAGGGCCTGCCGTCGCCCTCGCGGATCTGGCTGGAGTCCAAGGAGCTGATCGTCGATCCGTTCTACGACCGGGGCGGGGTGGACAAGGGCCTGTTCTGGCACGTGCTGACCAGCCTCAAACGCGTGGCCTTCGGCTTCTCGATCTCGGCGGTGGTCGGCGTCGGCCTGGGCGTGCTGATCGGCGCCAACCGGTGGGCCCATCGGGGCCTGGATCCGATCTTCCAGGTGCTGCGCACCGTGCCGCCCCTGGCCTGGCTGCCGATCTCGCTGGCGGCCTTCCACGAGGCCAACCCGTCGGCCCTGTTCGTGATCTTCGTCACCTCGATCTGGCCGATCATCATCAATACCGCCGTCGGCGTGCGCAACATCCCCGAGGACTACCGCAACGTCGCCCGGGTGCTGCGGCTGTCGCCGATCGAGTACTTCTGCAAGATCCTGCTGCCCTCGACCACGCCCTACATCTTCACGGGCCTGCGCATCGGGGTGGGCATGAGCTGGCTGGCCATCGTCGCCTCGGAAATGCTGCTGGGCGGCGTCGGCGTCGGCTTCTTCATCTGGGACCAGTACAACGCCTCGCGCATCTCCGACATCGTCGTGGCCCTGGCGTGGGTGGGCCTGACGGGCTTCGCCCTGGACCGCATCGTCGCCCTGCTGGGCCGCATCGTCTCGCGCGGCGGCGCGGCTAGCTGAGAAGGGAAAGATCATGGGCAAGGCCTATCTCTCCATCGAGAACCTCGGCGTCACCTTCGGGCACGGCGCCGCCGCCTCCGAAGTGCTGCGTGGCGTCGAGCTGCAGGTGGCCAAGGGCGAGTTCGTATCGATCATCGGCCATTCGGGCTGCGGCAAGTCCACCCTGCTGAACGTGGTGGCGGGTCTCGTGTCGGCCACGACCGGAGCGGTGATCCTCGACCGCGAGGCCGTTTCCGCGCCGGGGCCGGAGCGGGCGGTGGTGTTCCAGAACCACTCGCTGCTGCCTTGGCTGTCGGTGCGCGAGAACGTGCAGTTGGCGGTCGACAAGGTGTTCGCCGGCAAGAAATCCGCCGCGGAACGTCGCGACTGGACGCTGCACAATCTCGACCTCGTCAAGATGACCCACGCCATTGACAAGCGGCCGTCCGAGATCTCCGGCGGCATGAAGCAGCGGGTCGGCATCGCCCGGGCGCTGGCCATGCAGCCCAAGGTGCTGCTGCTGGACGAGCCGTTCGGGGCGCTGGACGCCCTGACCCGCGCCCACCTTCAGGACAGCGTCATGGAGATCCAGGCCAGTCTCAACAACACCGTGCTGATGGTCACCCACGACGTCGACGAGGCGGTGCTGCTGTCGGACCGCATCGTGATGATGACCAACGGCCCGCGCGCCACCATCGGCGAGGTGCGCTCCATCGACCTGGCTCGTCCGCGCGATCGCCTGGCCGTGGCCGAGGACGCCGTGTACGTCCACGCCCGCGCGGCGGTGATCGAGTTCCTGTACGCGCGGCGGGCGGCTTAGGCCGGCAACTGCTGGCGCAGGTCGGCCAGGGTGCCCTCGATGTGCTCGGCGAGCAGCGTCTCCACGCGGGTCGCGTCGCCGGCCTTCCAGGCGTCGAGGATGGCGCGGTGCTCGCGGCTGGCGCGCTCGTCGCGGCCGAAGGGCTCCAGGTGGATGCGCACATAGCGCTCCGACAGGATCTGCAGCCGCTCGACCAGCTGGCTGGTGATGTGTCCGCCTGGGCGCACCAGGGCCATGTGGAAGGCGCGGTTGCAGGTCACGGGGTCGCCCTGCGGCTTGCCCAGTTCCGCCTCCAGCGCCGCCAGCGCCGTCTCGGCCCGGGCGTGGTCGTCGGGAACCGCGTTCAGGGCGGCGTTGGCCGCCGCGCCCGGCTCCAGCTTCAGGCGCAGGGCGAAGACCTCGCTGGCCTCCTGCGTCGAGGCCTGGCGCACAACGTAGCCCTTGTTGGGATAGGAGCTCAGCAGGCCGTCCTGCTCCAGCCGGCCCAGGGCCTCGCGAAGCGGGATCTTCGAAACCCCCAGCTCGGCGGCGATGGTGTCCTGCCTCACGGCCGTTCCTGGCGGCATGTCGCCCGTGAGGATCCTGCGTCTTACGATCTCGTAGGTCTGATCGGACAGGGTGCGGACGACGATACTCATGCGCTGTGAACTGAGCCCCAATTCGGCGCCCCCGCGCCGAGACGGCCCGTATACCAGAATATCCCGGGCCTCGGATTAAACCTCGGACATATCGAGGCGCGGGGAAAGCCGGATAGGATGTATCCGCGGCGGTCGATCCGAAAGCTGACGCATTCGGCGGCGACATCGCCCGTCCGAGAGCCGGCGAATCCGGCGATCCTGCGCGCTGCGACATCGACCGGCCGACCGGGACAAGACGAGGAACACCGCATGACCCTGGGCGTGGGCGGATCGACCATGGCCGCCGAGCTGGCCGGCCTTTCGCCGCGGGCGGGCCGTCCGCCGGCCATCGGCGCGGCCGAGTACGAGGCGCGCCTGGAGAAGGCGAGGGGGTTGACCCGCGGCCTGGGCGCCGACGCCTTGCTGATCGGGGCCGGCGCCTCGCTGCGCTATTTCACCGGCGTGCCGTGGGGCGCGACCGAGCGCCTCGTCGCCCTGTTGCTGCCGGTGTCCGGCGCGCCGGTGATGATCTGCCCGGGCTTCGAGCTTGGCTCGCTGCAGGCCGACCTGAAGATCGAGGTCGAGATCCGCCTGTGGCAGGAGCACGAGAGCCCCGCGGCCCTGGTCGCCCGGTCGCTCGCCGAGCTCGGCGCCGACGTCCTGGCGCTCGACCCGGCCGCGCCGTTTTCGCTGTTCTCGGCCCTGCGCGACGCGTCGCCGTCGCTGTCGGTGAAGGACGCCGGGGCGGTGGTCGACGGCTGTCGGGGCGTCAAGTCGCAGGCCGAACTGGCCCTGCTGCGCTACGCCAAGGCGATCACCCTGGACGTGCACCGGCGCGCCGGCGCGGTGCTGGCCCCGGGCGTGCGGGCCAGCGAGGTCAAGCGCTTCATCGACGAGGCCCATCGCGCGGCCAGCGGCGGCGGATCGACCTTCTGCGCCGTGCAGTTCGGCGAGGCCACGGCCTATCCGCACGGCCTGCCGGGCGACCAGGAACTGGCCGAGGGCGATCTCGTGCTGATCGACACCGGCTGCCAGGTCGAGGGCTACCAGGCCGACATCACCCGCACCTACGTGTTCGGAACGCCGTCGGACGAGCATCGCCGGATCTGGGAGATCGAGCACGAGGCGCAAGGCTCGGCCTTCGACGCCGTCCGCCCGGGCCTGCCTTGCGAGGCGATCGACGCGGTCGCCCGCCAGGTGCTGGAGCGCCATGGCCTGGGCCCCGACTACGCCCTGCCGGGCCTGCCGCACCGCACCGGCCACGGCATCGGCCTGTCGATCCACGAGGGCCCGTACCTCGTGCGCGGCGACGCCACGCCCCTGGCGCCGGGCATGTGTTTTTCCAACGAGCCGATGATCGTGATCCCGGGCCGCTTCGGCGTGCGCCTGGAGGACCACATGTACGTCACGGAAACCGGCGCGGCCTGGTTCACCCCGCCGTCACCCTCGATCGACGACCCGTTCGGGCTGAAGGCGTAGGGCGCGAAGGGCCCCCTCAGTCGGCTTCGCCGACAGCTCCCCCAGAGGGGGAGCATCTTGGCGC
>CBINOL010000206.1:0-6031 GCA_966252285.1 uncultured Caulobacter sp. | reverse complement strand
ACGCCATGCACATCAACCTGCACAAGACCTTCTCGACGCCCCACGGCGGCGGCGGTCCGGGCGCGGGTCCGGTGGTGCTTTCGGAGGCTCTCGCCCCGTTCGCCCCCACCCCGTGGGTGGTGCATGACGAGAACGGCTACAAGCTGATCGAGGAAGCCGAAGGCGTCGCCGCCCAGGCCTTCGGCCGGATGAGCGCCTTCCACGGCCAGATGGGCATGTACGTGCGCGCCTACGCCTACATGCTCAGCCACGGCGCCGACGGCCTCCGCCAAGTCGCCGAGGACGCGGTGCTGAACGCCAACTACGTCAAGGCGCGCCTCGGCGACCTGATGAGCCCGGCCTTCCCGGAAGGCCCGTGCATGCACGAGGCGCTGTTCGACGACGCCTGGCTGCAAGACACCGGCGTGACCACGCTCGACTTCGCCAAGGCGATGATCGACGAGGGCTTCCACCCGATGACCATGTACTTCCCGCTGGTGGTGCATGGCGCGATGCTGATCGAGCCGACCGAGACCGAGTCGAAGGCCGAGCTGGACCGCTTCATCGACGCCCTGCGCCTGCTCGCCCAGGCCGCCAAGGCCGGCGAGACGGACCGCTTCAAGAACGCCCCGCACCTGGCGCCGCTCAAGCGCCTGGACGAGACGCTGGCGGCCCGTAAGCCGAAGTTGAAGTGGAAACCTGTGGCCCCCGCGCCACTCGCCGCGGAATAGCTGCAACAGCAGCACGAATGCGGAACGGGGCGCCTTTACGGAAGGGCGCCCCGTTTCCATATGCAGCTTGTGAGACGAGGGGGCCGGTCTGTTTCCGGAAACCGGCGGACCACAAGCCCCGTTCAGCCCCCCATGAACCTCGCCATCGCCATGCCGCCCGTGCGCCTCTCCGCTGCCGACGAACTCGCCCGCGAGCTTCTCGGCCGGATCATTCGCGGCCTGCTCGTGGCCCTGGGCCTGGTGTTCATCGCCGCGGGCTTTCTGATCGCGCCGCTGCCCGGCCCGATGGGCGTGCCGCTGACGGTCATCGGCCTGATGCTGGTGCTGCGCAACTCGTTCAAGGCCCGCAAGCAGTTCGTCCGCTTCCAGCACGCCCACCCCAAGCTGGTGTTCCCGCTGCGCCGCCTGCTGCGCCGCGAGCCCGAGGTGGTGCTGGTGGCCTGGCAGCAGGCCCTGCGGATCGAGAAGCTGGTCATCCCGCGCCGCTGGCGCGTGGCCAAGCGCTGGCGCAAGGCGCTCAAGCGCCGGGGCCAGCGCGCGGTCTAGGGGCCCCGTGAGCCTCCTCCAGTGACCCGGCGCGACCCCAGGGTCGTTCGCCGCCTTTCCAGCTTGCGTCGCCGCCGGCTGGCCTTCGTCGTGCGCGAAACCTTCGCCCGCGTGGCCCGGCTGCTGCTGATCGCCCTGGGTTTCCTGATCCTGCTGGCCGGCGCGGTGCTCACGCCCCTGCCCGGCCATGTGGGCCTGCCGCTGCTGGTCATCGGGCTGATGGTGGTGTTGAGGAACTCGTTCCAGGCCAAGCGGCGGTTCATCCGCTGGCAGCGCCGTCACCCCAAGCTGATCTTCCCCATCCGCCGCCTGATGCGCCGCGAGCCGGAGATCCTGCTGGTGGCCTGGCAGCAGCTTCTGCGGAGCGAGAAGGTGGTGTTGAGGCGGCCGGGCTGGCGGGTGCTGAAGCGCGGGCGCAAGGCCGTGCGGAAGGCGCTGCGAAAAGCCCCTCTCTCATAGAGAGAGGGTCCGGAAAGACAAAGAAAAAGGCGCGGCCCTTGCGAGCCGCGCCTTCGATCTTTCAGCCGTCCGAAAGGACTACTGCAGCTTGCCGCCGATCTGGCCGATGGCCGCATCGGCCAGCGGGTCCGAACCGGTCGCGACGCGGGCCAGCAGCACCGACTCGGCCGCCTGGGCGGCGAGGTCGACGGCGGCGGCCTTGACGTCCGCGGCGGCCTGGGCCTCGGCCTGGGCGATCTTGCGCTCGGCCATTTCGGCGCGACGCTTGATCTGCTCCTCGAGCTTCTCCTTGGCCTCGGCTTCCAGGCGGATCGCGTCCGCCTTGGCCGCCTCGAGCATGGCAGAAGCCTGGCGCTCGGCTTCCTCGCGCTGGGCCTTGACCTCGGCGAGCAGGGCTTGCGCCTCCTCACGGAGCTTCTGGGCCTCGTCGAGCTCCGCCTGGATCTTGGCCGCATAGCCGTCCAGCGCGCCGAAGAGAGCGCCCGGCAGGACCTTCAGCACGACCAGCAGGCCGAAGAAGATCACCAGGGCCGCCAGAACCCAGAATTCCGGGTTGGAGAAGCTGAACAGGGATTCGTGTTCCATGGTCGGCTACTCCTTAGGCCAGAGCCGCTTTGAGCTCGGCGGCCGAAGCCGTCTTGCCCGTCAGCTTCTCGACGATGGCGCCGGCCGTCTCCTCGGCCACCGTGCGAACGTGGCTCATGGCCTCGTCGCGGGCGGAGGTGATCGAGGCTTCGGCCGCGGCCAGCTTTTCGGCCAGCACGGCTTCTTCCTTGGCCTGACGCTCGGCGGCTTCGGCCGAAGCCTTGGCCTTGGCGTCAGCCGCGGTCTTCTGGGCCTTGGCGCGAGCCTCGGCGACCTCGGCCGCGGCCGCGCGGGCCTGGACTTCGGCTTCGTCCTTCAGACGACGGGCGTCGGCGATGTCGCCGGCGATCTTGGCGCCGCGTTCATCGATCGCGCCGCTGACGCGGGGCAGAAGACCCTTCGACAGCACGACGTAGAGAACGGCGAAGATGAGCAGCAGCCAGACGATCTGACCGCCCCAGTGCTGGAACTGGAGCTGCGGAAGACCGCCGCTCTCGTGTCCGGGGGCTTCAGTCGTCGCGACCGTGCCGTGGGTTTCCGTCGCCATGGGCGAAGACGCCTTGTGATTAGCCGTTGAGGATCAGGATGGCGACGACCAGGGCGAAGATGCCCAGGGCTTCGGTCAGCGCCATGCCGAGGAACAGCATCGGACGCTCTTGAGCGGCGGCGGTCGGGTTACGCAGCGCGCCTTGGAAATAGTTGCCGAACATGACGCCCAGGCCGATACCAGCGCCGATCATGCCGAGCATGGCCAGGCCAGCGCCGATGTACTTAGCGGCTTCCGCTTCCATTGTGAGGCTCCTTGAGAATTCAGAGATAGGTTGAAGAGAGAAGGGTGATCAGTGGCTGTCGAGGTGCACGACGTCGTTGAGATAGACGCAGGTGAGCACCGCGAACACGAAGGCCTGAAGGAAGGCCACCATGAACTCGAGGGCGGTCAGGGCGGTGACCGAAAGAAGGGCGACCAGCGCGCCGGCCCAGCCCAGCAGGCCCAGGCCGCCGAGGGCGACGACGAAGCCGGCGAAGATCTTCAGAACGACGTGGCCGCCCAGCATGTTGCCGAACAGACGAAGGGCCAGGGTCACCGGACGGATCAGGAACGACAGGATCTCGATCGGCACCAGCAGGATGTACAGCGGCCACGGAACGCCCGACGGCGCGAACAGCTTGAAGAACTTCAGGCCGTTTTTGGCGAAGCCGACGCCGACCACGGTCAGGATGACCATCAGGCCCAGGGTCAGGGTCACGGCCAGTTGCGAGGTGGCGGTGAACACCAGGAACATGCCCTGGATGTTCATGAACAGCACGAACGCGAACAGGGTGAACACGAAAGGCAGGTACTTCTTGCCTTCGTGGCCGATGATTGATCCGGCCAATCCGTCGACGATCCCATAGAGCATCTCGCCGATGGTCTGCAGGCGGCCCGGAACCACGGCCTTCTTGGCGGCCAGCGCGTAGAACACGACGACCAGCGTCGCGGCCAGCAGCATGGCGGCCACCGAATTGGTGATCGAAAGATCGATCACGCCAAGACCGGGCACGGGCACCTTCGGACCAGGCACGAGCGTCTGGATCTGGAACTGGTGCATCGGATCGGCCATCGGCCCTAGTCTCTCTTCTGCTTGGGGGCGGTTGGCCCGTCCCCGTTGTGTACATCCTCGGCCGGAGCCTTGGACGCCTGCGCGCTCAGTTTCGTCGCCTTGCGGACGACGGAGAATATCGCGACACCCGTGCCGATCAGCAGACCGCCGACCATGCCCCAGGGCCCCGTACCGACGTAACGGTCGAGCAGCCAGCCGAAGCCGAGCCCCACCAAAACGCCCCCGATCAAATCCGCCAGGAGGCGATAGCCGTCCTGGGAAGCCTTCTCGCCCGCCGCCTTGACGGGCTGTTCCGCCGCCTTCCGCGCCTCGATGGCGGCGAGCCGAGCGTCGAGGCTTTGAAAAGCCTTGTCGTTCGGTTCGTCGGCCTTGGGCATGGGAAGCGGTCAGGTCCGAAAGCGCCCGCAGACGCGCCTGAAGAAGGCGCTTTTTCGGCCGGCTTGATCGCGGCGGAACCTATAGGGCGCGCTGCGGTGCGTCAAGATTGTGGAGAAACTACGCAAGGCGCTGTTTTCGCGGGGAAATTTCCCCAAGGTCAGTTGGACCACGGAATCCGGGTCTCTCACGCGGCCCCGTCCTTGGCCGGTCGCTCGCGCGCGACATTCCGTCCGTCGACGAACGCGGCCGGTACAATTGCTTTTTCGGCCGTTTTGGGGTTTAGAGACGCGCCTCTCCAACAGCACGAAGTTTCATGTCCTATCTGAAGAACACCGGATTCGCCGATCGTATCTCCGCCCAGCAAGACGCCAAGAAGGCCATGCTGGCGAAATTCAAGCCGAAGGCCGCCGTTCAGGATCCTGATTTCGACAAGCGCGACGAGCAGCGCGCCGCCGAACTGGAAGCCGTCCGCGCCGCCCGCGCCGAAGCCAAGGAAGCCGCCCGCCTCGAAGCCCTGGCCCGCCAGGAAGAGATCGCGGCCGTCAAGCGCGCCGAACGCAAGGAACGCAAGGCCGCCGAAGTGGCCGAGCAACGCGTCCGCAAGGAAGAAAAGGCCGCGGCCCGCGAAGAGCTGAAGGCCCTGGGCCGCAACAGCAAGGCCTCGCGCGCCCACCAGTGGGCCCACCTGATCGGCTGATCGAACGATGGGGAGACGCGCCATGGCCGCCTCCCCTTCCTTCACCCGCCGCCTGTCGCCGCCCGGCTCCCGGGCGGCTTTTCGCGTTTGTAGGGCCCTGCGATGGAACATCTGAGCGTCCAACTGCTCGTCATCCTGTTCGCCGTGGCCTTCGTGGCCGGGACCCTGGACGCCATCGCCGGCGGCGGCGGCCTGATCACCCTGCCGGCGCTGCTGCTTTCGGGCCTGCCGCCGATCGCGGCCCTGGGCACCAGCAAGCTGCAGAGCACGTTCGGTTCGGTCTCGGCCACCCGAGCCTTCGCCAAGCGCGGCCTGATCGACTGGAAGACCGCCTGGCCGATCGGCCTCGCCGCGGGCCTGGCGGGGATCGCCGGCGCCCTGTGCGCCAGCCTTCTTTCGCCGCGCGCCTTAGCGGCGCTCGTGCCTGTATTGCTGATCGTCATCGCCGTCTATTTCGGCCTGTCCAAGGCCCTGAAGGCCGAGGACGGCCCCGCCCGCCTGGCCCTGCCGGCCTTCGCCGGGTTCATCGCGCCGATCGTCGGCTTCTATGACGGCGTCTTCGGTCCCGGCGCGGGCGCCTTCTACATGGTCGCCATCGTCACCCTGCTGGGCTACGGCGTGCTGAAGGCCACCGCCCACACCAAGCTGGCCAACGCCGCCAGCAATGTCGGGGCGCTGGCGCTGTTCATCCTCAAGGGCGCGGTGATCTGGCCCATCGGCCTGGCCATGGCCGTCGGCGCGTTTCTGGGCGCGCAGCTCGGCTCGCGGCTGGCGGTGCGGTTCGGAGCGCGACTGATCCGGCCGCTGCTGGTGACGATCTCCTGCGCCATGGCCATTAAGCTGCTGGCCGACCCGAGCAATCCGCTGCGGCAGATGGCGGCGGGGCTGTTCTGACTCTCTTCCGAAGAGACCGGAGCCCCCCCACCCGTAAAATCCCCGCTTTCGCGGGGATTTTACGGATATTTTTCATCCCTCACGAACGCCCCCTCCGGCCCTCCGGGCCACCTCCCCCAGAGGGGGAGGATCTATTGGCGCTGGCGTTCTTGAAGATGCTC
>CBINOL010000205.1:0-6161 GCA_966252285.1 uncultured Caulobacter sp. | reverse complement strand
GAACTGACCGACCTGTCGGCCCTGGGCATCACGCTCAACAGCGCCAACCAGCTGGAGCTGTCGGACGAGACCTCGCTCGACAACCTGCTGCTGACCGACCTGTCCAGCGTGGCGGCGTTCTTCGAGACCAAGTTCGAGGCCAGCGACAGCAACCTCAAGCTTCTGAAGAACGACACCACCCTGTCGTACGACTTCGACCTGGAGGTCACCGTCACCGACGGGGCGATCTCCAGCGTGTCGGTGGACGGCGATAGCAGCCTGTTCACGATCTCGGGCAGCCGGATCATCGGCGCGACGGGATCGATCTACGAGGGCCTGTCCTTCGCCCTGGCCAACCCGACCAGCGGCACGGTCTCGGTGCAGATCACCCAGGGCTTCGCCAACCTGATCACCAGCCTGATGAGCGACTACGCCAACACCACCACCGGCGTGATCCAGCAGCGCATCAACACCCTCGACACGGTCAACAGCGACCTGACCGAACAGTCGGAGACCATCCGCGACAGCGCGGAGACGTACCGCACCAAGCTGATCGCGAAATACTCGGCGATGGAGACTGAGCTCTACGCCGCCCAGATCCTTCAGCAGCAGATCAAGGCCATCCTCGGAGCCAGCAGCGATGACGACGACTAACAGCCAGGCGTTCAGCGCCTATGCGGCCTCCAGCCGCCTGACCGCCAGCCCCCGCGACGTGCTGGCCTCGGTGCACGAGGAGCTCTACCGGGCCATCGGCTCGGCAAAATTCGCCCACGAGCAGGGACGGCTGGATCAAATGTGCCGACACGCCATGCGCGCCACCCAGATCCTGACCGTGCTGTCGACGAGCCTGGATTTCTCGGCCGCCGGACCGGACGGCAAGACGTTGCGCAGCTTCTACCAGTACGTGCTCGACAGCATGGTTCGCGCCAGTCGCCGCAAAGATGTGTCGAATTCGTATCAAATCGTACTCGACTTGTTGCGCCCGTTCTGTAAAGAACTCCGTTCTGAAAAATAGAAATGCGTCGACGTATTGCGAATGTATCGGGCGAATTCAGTAATGTAGTTATCTGATATGTGGCACGCGGTTTGCCAATCCCATTGCGATACAGCGATGGGGGCGAGTAATCGCCATGGCGAATTCAGCGATGACTGTGACGGGTGAGTTCGGGTTGGCGGACGCCCGCTCGGACGAAGACCTGTTTCTGGCCTGCCGCGAGGGCGACCAGGTGGCGTTCCGGGTGCTGGTCGATCGGCATCTGCGGATGGTCCGCCGGCTGGCCCTCAACGTCCTGGGCGACGTGCAGGAGGCCGAGGACGCGGCCCAGGAGGCATTTATTGCCGCCTGGCGCGCCCGCGAGCGCTGGACCCCGGAGGCGCGGTTCTCGACCTGGCTGCACCGCATCGCGGTCAACAAGGCCATCGACCGTCGCCGCGTCCGCAAGGCCGTGCCGGAAAGCCAGGAGGTCATCACCCGCCTGGCCGACGCCGAGGCGCAAGGGCCGGCGCAGGCCGACGCCCTGGCCAACCTCGAACGGTCGGAAGTCGCCGTGACCCTGCAGCAGGCCCTGGGCAAGCTGCCGGACACCCAGCGTCAGGCTTTGACTTTGTTCTATTTCGAAGAGCTCGAGGTCGGTAGAATCGCCGACGCCATGGGCTGTTCGGAACAGGCGGTCCGCTCGCTCCTGAAACGGGGCCGGCAGACCTTGAAGACGAGACTCCAGAGGCAGAAGAAGATCTGTGGCTATGGACCTGAAACTGTTCGAAGCGCGCCTGAAGGCGCTGGGCGCGGCGCTTGACCGCTGGCCCGAAGACGAGGCCGAGGCGGCGCTCGACCTGCTGACGACGTCGGAGGCGGCGCAGGACCTGTTCGCGCAAGTGACGGCCCAGGACATGGGCGTGTTCGACGACGCCGGCGGCGATCTTTCGCCCCTGGCCGACCGCATCGCCAGGAACCTCTGAGCGCGCGACGCCTTGATGCCGTCGAGATCGGCGGGTCATCCTCGCCGTCGAAAGCGAGGGTCCGCATGCTGCTTCGACGACTGGTTCCCGGCCTGATGCTGTTGGCCCTGGCGGCCCCCCAGGCGTTCGCCGCCTCGGACCCGATCGACCCCCAGAAGGAATACTCGCCGGCCTACGACCGCTGCCTCAATAGCGGCGACGCA
Organism: uncultured Caulobacter sp.; assembly: GCA_966252285.1. Taxonomy (GTDB): domain Bacteria; phylum Pseudomonadota; class Alphaproteobacteria; order Caulobacterales; family Caulobacteraceae; genus Caulobacter. The sequence continues at coordinate 4,020 of CBINOL010000205.1, read as the reverse complement.
ATCAAGGGCGTCACCGCCGCCATGGCCGGCTGCACCAACCAAGAGCTTCAGAAACAGGACGCCCGCCTCAACCGCGCCTACAAAGCGGTGATGGCGAGGCGCTCCAAGGCCGAGCAGGCCAAGCTGCGCACCGTCCAGCGGGCCTGGATCAAGCGCCGCGACGCCGAATGCCAGGAAGACCTGACCGGCGGCACCATCGACATGCTCAACATCGGCGGCTGCCACCTCAGCATGACCACCGTGCGGGCGGTCGAGCTGGAGCGGATGGTGAAGATCAAGCGGTAGCTGTCCTTTGTGGTCATCCCGGCCGAAGGGCCGCGTAGCGGACCGTAGAGCCGGGACCCAGGGGGGGCGCCGCACTGCGCTTGGCCCTGGGTCCCGGATAAGCGCTGCGCGCTTTCCGGGATGACGGGCTGTGGAGGAGGGCGGCGCCTACGCAGAACCCCTTATGCGGCGCTCCCGAATTTACCCGCACGAAGAGTAGGGGGAATGTGCCGGCGTCGGGGCGGCGTCTTTCGCCCCCATTCCTTCGGGAGCCGTCTGATGTTGTCGCCCCTTCGTTTCGAGCCCGCCTACGCCCAGCCGGCCCTGCCGGTCGCCGCCGCCAGCGTCATCCGATACGCCGCCGGCGAGGAGATCTTCGCCGAGGGAGATTCCGCCGACCACGTCTACGAGCTGGTCGAGGGAACGGTGCGCACGGGCCGGCTGCTGCGTGACGGCCGCCGCCAGATCGACGCCTTCCACTTCGTCGGCGAGGCCTTCGGCTTCGAGGCCGGCGAGGTGCGCCGCACCACGGCCGAGGCGGTGAGCGAGGTCACCGTCCGTATCGTCCGCCGCCGGGCGCTCAGCGACCTGGCCGCCCGCGACGGGCAGGTGGCCCGGCAGCTTTACCAGCTGACCATCTCGGGGCTGCAGCGCAGCCAGGACCACGTGCTGATGCTGGGTCGCCGCAGCGCCTGCGAGCGGGTGGCGGGCCTTCTGCTGCTGCTGGCCGACCGCACCGGCGAGGCGGCCTTCGACCTGCCGATGAGCCGCCAGGACATGGCCGACTATCTGGGTCTGACCATCGAGACGGTGTCGCGCACCCTGACCGGCTTTCTGCAGGAAGGCCTGATCGCCCTGCCGACCGTGCGTCACGTCGAGCTGCTCGACCGCGAGGCGCTGGAAGCGCTCTGCGAATAGGCCTGGGCGAATAGCAAAGCGGCCTCCCCGCGGGGGCGGGGAGGCCGTTTGGAAGTTGTGGCGAAACCCTTGTCCTTCGACAGGCTCAGGATGAGGGTTTTCTAGCGCCGCGCCTGCCTTGGTCCTCACCCTGAGCTTGTCGAAGCATGCCCTCGGGCGAGCCGCGCCTGCGGCGCGACCCGATGGGGGCGGGGACCACGCACTCAGGCCGCCGGCAGTTCGCCCATGGCGCTCTGCAGGTAGTTCTGCTCGCCCAGCGACTTGATCAGCGACAGCTGGGTTTCGAGGTAGTCGATGTGCTCCTCGGTGTCGTTGAGGATCTCGCGCAGCAGTTCGCGGCTGATGTAGTCGCGGGCCTGCTCGCACTGGACGATGCCCGGCACCAGCAGTTCGCGATTGAACAGCTCGATCGACAGGTCGGCGGCCAGGCATTCCGGCACGGTCTCGCCGATCTTCAGCTTGTGCAGGTCCTGCAGGTTGGGCAGGCCTTCGAGGAAGAGGATGCGGTTGATCAGCTTGTCGGCGTGCTTCATCTCGCCGATCGATTCCTGATAGACGATCTGGCCGAGGCGCTTGAAGCCCCAGTTGTCGTGCATGCGTGCATGCAGGAAGTACTGATTGACGGCCGTCAGCTCGTTGGTGAGCACAGCGTTCAGGACGCGGATAACGCCGGGATCGCCTTGCATGGCGGCCTCCTAAGGTTCGAGTTCGACCGAACCCTTAGTCGGCTTTTTCAGCGCTTCAACAGTAATGTGTGCAAGTGTTTCGCAGCCTCACAGAAAAGCGTGAGAGTGCTTCGCGGTAACCTGAGATTGTCGACTTTGCGTCGCAAGAAGCCTTATTCGGCCGCGTAAGCCAGAGCTTCCTGGGCTTCCTGAATCATCTGGCGCATCTCGCAGACGCACTTGGCGCACTGCGCCTGGCAGCCCTTGTGGCGGAAGATCTCGGCCGGACGAGTCGCGCCCGCGTCGATCGCGGCGCGGACTTCACGTTGGCGGATGCCGTTACAATTGCAGACGTACAAGGAGAGAACGCCCTACCGAATGATTGTCATTCTCATCTAACAGTTTTCCACCGGTTTGCAACTGACTCTCAGTCGAGTGAACGGCGGCGCGTCGTCGCAGGGGGAGGGGGGCTGCCTCGTCGCCAAGTCTCTTTAGCCCGAGCATCCCCGCGAAGGCGGGGATCCAAGCTGAGCTGGAGGGCCTGTCGAGGCGCGCGTCCCATCCTGAAAGTCGGCTTGGGTCCCCGCCTTCGCGGGGAACTAGCGGTTTGAATAGCGGGATCTCAGCACCATCCAGCGCCCCAAAGTCGCGCTGCGCCCCAAATCGGCGTAAAGGCGGCGCATGACGCTCGACTGCCGCCTCTATCTGATCACTCCGCCGTCCCTGCCGGACCTGGCCGCCTTCGGCCGCCAGCTGGCCCGCGCCCTGGAGGGCGGCGACGTGGCGGCCCTGCAGATCCGCCTCAAGGACGTGTCCGACGACGTGATCGCCGCCGCCGTGGAGGCCATCTCGCCGATCGCCCGCGCCCACGACGTGGCGGTGATCCTCAACGACCGTCCCGATCTCGCCGCCCGCCTCGACTGTGATGGGGTGCACGTGGGGCAGGGCGATACGCCCTACGCGGCCGCCCGCAAGCTGATGGGCAAGGACCGCATGGTCGGCGTCACCTGCCACGACAGCCGCCACCTGGCCATGGAGGCCGCCGAGGCCGGGGCCGACTACGTGGCCTTCGGGGCCTTCTTCCCGACCACCACCAAGGACGCGCCCATCGTCGCCGAACCCGACATCCTGTCGATCTGGCAGGAGACGATGGAGGTTCCGTGCGTGGCCATCGGCGGGATCACCGCCGCCAACGCCGCGGGCCTGGCGACCGCCGGCGCCGACTTCCTGGCCGTCTCGGGCGGTGTCTGGGCGCATCCCGAAGGTCCCGACGCGGCCGTGGCGGCGCTGAACGCCGCCATCGCCCAAGGGCTCGCCGCCCGCGGCTGATCCTGAAGTAGGGGTGTCGCTAAGCCGGATCCAAATCTGCGAGCCTAGGCCGTCTTTTCACCGAGCGTCCCCGCGAATGCGGGGATCCAAGCGGAGTCCGCAACTGATCCACGGCCGAGCCTCTTCCTGAAAGTCCGCTTGGGTCCCCGCCTTCGCGGGGAAAGACGGTGTGGAGGCAGGCGATCCGATCTGACGCGAGAACTCGCGACCACAGAAATGTTCGCCGCACCATGCATAACGACGTTCTCTTGCCGTGGTTGTGCGACAGGCATAGCCTCCCTTCCCAGCGAACGATAACGGGGAGGGACCGCCATGCAGAAGCGGCTCGTAGCGTGTTTGCTCAGCGTACCCATGCTGGTCATGGCCGCCGTTCCGACGGCCGCCGAGACCTGGAAACCGGCCCCCGGCGAGGCCAAGACCTTCTATGACGCCGACTTCCTGAGGGTGGACGAGAAGACCGGCTTGGTGGTGCTGCGCATCGCCGAGGGCAAGGGTGGCGGGCCGTACAAGGCCTGGCCGGCCGGCAAGGGGCCGATCATGCTGTTCGCCCTCGACTGCGCCGCCGACAAGTGGATGGACCTCGGCATGGACTTCGCCGGCGACAAGGGCCTGCCCAAGAACTGGCGGCAGGAAGCCAAGGTCGACGACATCTCCGGCGCGGCGGGCAAGGCTGGCAAGCTGGCCTGCGAGACCAAGGACACCCTGACGAAGGTTCCTTTGCCCTGATGCGGGCAAAAGCCCCCTCCGGCCCTCCGGGCCACCTTCCCCAAAGGGGGAGGATCTAGCAGCGCCGCGCCAATCAGATGCTCCCCCTCTGGGGGAGCTGTCGCGGAGCGACTGAGGG
>CBINOL010000204.1:0-6201 GCA_966252285.1 uncultured Caulobacter sp. | reverse complement strand
CTATAGCGGGACCATCAAGCCTTCGGGTGGACAGGCGCCGTATGCGTTCAGCGTCTGATGCTCCATGCCCAGGTGCGGGGTCTCGACCGCGCCCATCTTCTCCGAGCGGAACGGGTAGGGACCGATCATTCCTTCGTAGAAGTCGAGCATCGGGGTGAACTGGGCCAGCAGGTCGCGGCCCTTTGCCTCGTTGCCCTCGATGGCCCAGAACTCGATGGGGAAGCTGTCGCCGAAACGGCTGCGGTACAGCGCGGTCAGGTGGACATAGGGGCCGATGTTGAGCGCCACGGCATAGGTGTTGGGCGTCTTCATCCGCCAGTGGAAGGTGCGCCGGCCGCCGTCGGCCTCGGTGACGTCGATCAGTATGCCGCCCGACGGCGCCGACAGCCCGGCCGGAACGGTGACGTGCAGGTCGACGAGGTCGGGCTCGCCGGTCGGGTGGTCGATGCACGGCCAGAAGAGGTCGCAGCCCTCGCCCTGGACGGCGGTGGCGATCCACGGACGGCCGTCGGGGGTCTTGGTCCAGACGAAGCCGCCGTCCCACGGCGCGTTGTTGGCCTCGACCGGCACGCCGGCGTAGCGGATGCGCACGGCGGTGGTGCGGCCGGCCGGGATCGGCGCGGGCGGGGTGATCGAGAGGCGGCCGTCGGGATTGCGCCAGGCGGTCGGCGGCAGGTCGCGGCCGTCCAGCGACACCGCCGACACCGGCAGTTCATGGTCGAGGTCGAGCACGATGGTCGCCAGTTCGCGGTCGGCGCGCAGGGCCAGCACGGCCTCGCCTGAGATCGATTTGCTCTGCGGGAACACCTCGATCGACAGGTCGACATGCTCGATGTGAACGCCGGCCTGGTCGGGCTTCAGCGCCCCGCCGGTGGCCAGGGTCTGGGCGGTGGGGGCGGCGCGCGGGGGCTTGGCCGGTTTGGCGGGCGCGGCGGCGATCAGCAGCGGCAGGGCGGCGGCGAGGGCCAGGGCCCGGACGGACGACGAAGGCACGGCGATTCCCCGCGATGATCAGGCGTCATCGGTAGGGGAGGGGGGCGACCTCGCCAAGCCGTCTTCCCATACTTCCCGTCATTCCCGCCCTTGTGGCGGGAACCTCTCTTTCAGCCGCAGGTGCCGATGTGGCGGCGTGCCGAGCACGCCGCTTGCGCCGCACGTGCAAACGGAACCAGGGGTCCCGCTACAAGGGCGGGAATGACGGGCAGATAGGCTGAGCGTTCCGGGAGAGAGGGACGGCCCCTACAGCTTCTCGCTGATCTTGATGGCGACCTTGCAGCCGGTCTGGATGACGGCGCTGAGCAGCGGGTAGGCCGTGGCCTCGTGCGCGCCTTCCTCGATGGCGAGGTCGCGGTGCATCAGCTCGTCGTCACGGAACTTGGAGAGCTCGGCGGCGAGGGCCGGGTCGCGGTCCTTCAGTTCGTCGATCTGGCCGGCGTAGTGCTTTTCGATCACCGACTCGACGGCCTCGGTGCAGGCGTGGGCAGCCTTGTCGCCGATCAGGGCGGTGCCGGCCCCCAGGGTGAAGGCGGCCAGCCGCCACAGGGGCGACATCAGGGTGGGGCGCACCTTGCGCTCGGACAGCAGTTCGTCGAAGCGCGACAGGTGGACCTGCTCGTGGCCCTCCATCTCCTTCAGCTGCTCGGCGATGCGCTCGCGCCCGCGAGCGTGCTTCATCACAGCCTGCTGGCCGCGATAGATATGCACGGCGGCCAGTTCGCCGGCCTGGTCGACGCGCAGGATCTCGGCCAGACGGGCGGCCTGGGCGCCGCGACCCGGACGGGGCGGAACGGCTTTCTGCTGGGCGGCGCTCATCTTCAGGTCTCCTTGGAGCGAAGGGCGGCGAAGGCCGAAACGACGGCCAGGCCCAGCGAGACGAGGGCGTTCCAGCCGGCCATCGACAGGCCCAGGAACACCCAGGCGGCCTTGTCGCACATCGGCGGGGCGATCTTGGCGCCCTTCAGCATGGCCACCAGGTCGTCGGAGGTGGCCAGGCCGCCGCCGGTGCAGGTGCTGGGGCCGGGCCACCACTTCCATTCGACGCCGGCGTGGAAGGCCGCCAGGCCCGCGCCGTAGAGGAAGATCGCGCCCAGCAGCCACAGGGCCGGTGCGCGCAGGCGCGTCCAGAGCGGCGTGCGCTGCAGAATGGTCGCGATCAGGCCGACCGTGCCGGCTGCCCAGTAGACCTCGCGCTGCTTGAGGCAGAGGTGGCAGGGCGCCAGACCCCCGAAGCTCTCGAACGCATGGGCCGCGCCCAGCATGATCGCGCTGGCGGCGAAGGCCAGGACCGGCCAGTGCCTGGCGACCCACGCCAGGGGGGGACGCTTGGGAACGAGAGGGCCGGTGGTCGTCACGGCCGGGGTGTCGGTGGTCATACGGCGCACGCGCCTCCGCTGCTTCCCCCCAGGAAATGGCTCGCGGCGAGGCCGATGACAAGGAGCAGGATCAAACCGCCGGCCACGAGGGCCAGGCGCCGTTCGATCACCGGCAGCAAGGCCGGGCCGAACTTCTTGACGACGAAGGCGACGAGGAAGAAGCGCGCGCCGCGGGTGACGACCGAGGCGAAGATGAACATCGGGAAGCTGAAGGCCGCCAGGCCCGAGGCGATGGTCACCAGCTTGTAGGGGATGGGGGTCAGGCCTTTGGCCAGGATCACCCAGACGCCGTACTTGTCGTACCAGCACTTGAACTCGGCCAGGCCCCCGGCGTGGCCGGTGGCGGCCATCATCCACTGGCCCACGGGGGTCAGGAAGTAGCCGATGGCGTAGCCGAGGATGCCGCCCAGCACCGAGGCCAGGGTGCAGATGAGGGCATAGCGCCAGGCCTTGTCCGGCCGCGCCAGCACCATCGGGGCCAGCATTACGTCGGGCGGGACGGGGAAGAACGAGCTCTCCGCGAACGACACTGCGAACAGGCTGGTGGGGGCGTGACGCGAGGCGGCCAGGCCCATGACCCAGTCGTAGAGGCGGCGCAGCATGCGAACTCCCGTTTGCCGATGCGCCGTTGCTAGCAGGGGTCGACGCGCTTGTCCCGGGCGATGCGACGACGATTTCCCGTTCTTTTTGCGACGCCGCGAAGGCGGGCGCTGAAGCGTGCTCCAGACAATAAAACGCCCCGTCCTCCAGGCGCCGGGCCGACATGGCGCGGAGGAGGACGGGGCCACGCGGTCGCCGCAACATTACGACCGCGTGTCTCGGTAAGGACCTTTGGGGTCCTAGAACTTGACCGCCAGCGAGACGCTGTAGTTGCGTCCCGGAGCGGTGTAGCCGTCGACGATCACCGCCGGCACGGTGGCCGAGGCGGCGGCCGACTGGCCGCGCACGTCCGACCACCACCAGTACTTCTCGTCGGTCAGGTTGAAGACGCCGCCGCGCAGGGTGACGGCCTCGGTGACGTTCCAGTAGGCGGTGACGTCGGCGGTGGTGAAGGCCGGCGGGGCGAAGCAGCCGCCCGTGCAGGTGACGCCCAGGCTGTCGAACGACTTCTTCTGCACGTGCATGACGCTGAACTGGCCGCCGAAGCGACCGGCCGGATCGCGGTAGGCCAGGCCCGCCGTGAACTTCGCCGGATCGACCGACTGCAGCGGGGTGCTGACGCCGGCCGTGTTGGTCGAGAAGCCGCGGGCGTACGAGGCCGCGCCGATCAGGCGCCAGTTATCGGCGATGATCACCTCGCCGCGGGCCTCGGCGCCGCTGATCTCGGCCTCGGCCAGGTTGACGAACTGGAACACGGCCGGATCGGTCGGGCGGAACGAACCGCTGACCTGCACCTGCTCGATGAAGTCGTCGTACTTGCCGGTGAAGCCGGTGACGCTGATGTTCCAGGTCGGCTGGCGCAGGCGGAAGCCCAGCTCGAAGGTCTGGCTGGTTTCGGGCTTCAGGTCCGGATTGGCGATAGCGGTGTAGAAGCTGGTGGGGTTCGAGAAGCCGTTGTTGACCTGCGACGGGGCCGGAGCCTTGAAGCCGGTGGCGGCGTTGGCGAACACGCTGATCAGGTCGGTGGCCTGCCACACGGCCGACAGCTTCGGCGAGAAGCGCGAGTCGCTCTGGCCGACCGCGGTGTTGGCGGTGAACAGCGGATCGTTCTTCGGATCCAGCTTGTAGTAGTCGTAGCGCAGGGCCGGATAGAAGGTGACCGGACCGACCGAGAACTCGTCCTGCACGTAGCCGCCGAACAGGGTGTAGTCGGTGGTCGGGAAGGCGCGGTTGGGGAAGGTCTCGCCGGCCGGCGGCACGGTGCCGTCGCGCAGGCCCTGCTGGCGGGTCAGCGAGGCGTCGGCACCCCAGACGATGTTGTGGTCCACGCCGCCGAAGCTGGCCTTGCTGGTCAGCTCGACCGCGCCGCCGAACACCTCGTTGTCGAACTTGGCGTCGCGGGTGCGGTCGGCGGCGGTGTAGCGGTCCTCGGCCGAGAACTGCCGGGTGGTGCTGTCCTGGTAGTACAGGGTGGTGCGGGCGCTCTGGATCAGACCCTGGCCGCCGGTGAAGACGTGGGCCAGGCTGACGCGGTCGCGGCGCATCTTGTCGAAGGCGGTCAGGCCGACCACGGCGGTCGAGGCCGGGGTGGCGTTCGGGGCCACATAGGTGATCGCCGACAGCACGTTCCAGTCGATGTCGCGATCCAGATGGTCGACGGTCAGCGAGAACTTGTTGCGGTCGTCGAGGTTGAACACCAGCTTGCCGAGCACGGCGTTGGAGCTGTTGTCCTCGGGGTTGGCGACCGTGCGGCGCACGTCGCGCAGGGCGGCCGTGCCTTGGGTCTCGGTCTCGTGGCCGTCGCGGCGGGTGTAGGCCAGCAGGCCTTCCCAGCGACCGCTGGCGCCGGCCACGAGGGCGCTTTCGCTCCAGCTTTCATCGGCCGAGCTGTAGCCGACGCGGCCGCGGGCGGCGATCGACTTGCCCTGCAGGACGTCGGACGGATCCTTGGTGAAGAAGCTGACCGAACCGGCCAGGCCGTCGCTGCCGTAGAGGGCCGAGGCCGGGCCGCGCACGATCTCGACCGACTTCAGCACGTCGACGTCGACATAGTCGCCGCGACCGGCGGCCTGGGCGCCGAAGGCGTAGCCGTCGGGCACGCGCACGCCGTCGACCATGATCAGGACGCGGTTGCCTTCGAGGCCACGGATGGCGAAGCCGGCATTGCCGTCACGGCCCGTCGAGGCGCCGGCGGCGGTAAAGCGGGACGGGGCGCTGCGCACCGAGACGCCCGGCTCGAAGCGCACCAGGTCCTTCACGTCGTTGACCAGGGCGTCCTCGATCTCCTGGCTCGTCGTCACGGAGACGGTCGCCGGAACGTCCAGGACGGACTTTTCGCTGCGCGTGGCGGTGACGGTGACCTTGTCGACTTCGGCGACGTCGGCCGACGGCGCATCGGCCGCGAAGGCCGCCGTGGCGGAGAGCAGGGCGCCGGCCGAGACGGCGGCGAGATAGGCGAGTCTGTTGCGCGACAAAGTTCGAGATCCCCAGTTTTCGGCCTCAGATGCGAATTATTCGCATTCGTTGGATGGGGAGCTACGACCGTCTGGCGGCTTGGTCAAGTTATTTGCAATTGATTCTTAGATTCATCCGCAATAGGAGCCTCTCCAACGCACCGATCGTCCTGGAAGGGGGATTCCGATGAAGACCATGCTCGCTTCGGCGGCGCTGCTGGCGGGCCTTGGCCTGTCCGGCCTGGCGCACGCCCACTCGCCCTACATGCTGCCCAGCACCTTCGACGTCTCCGACCGCAAGATCGTGACCGTCCAGGGGTCGTTCACCGAAAGCTTCTTCACGCCCGAAGTGGTGATGAAGTCCGACACCTATGCGGTGGTCGGTCCCGACGGCGTGCGCAAAGCCCTGACCCCGACCTACCTGCGCGAGTTGGCCCTGGTCGAGGCGCCGGTCGAAACCGCCGGCACCTATCGCATCACCACCGGCCAGCGCGCCGGCCGTGTCGGCAAGGCTGCGCTGGTCAACGGCGAGTGGGAGTTCCTCGAGCCGGGCAAGGCGCCGGCGGGGGCCGAGGTGGTCGACATGCAGAGCATCACCACCGCCGACGTCTACGTCACTCGCGGCGCGCCCAGCACCGGCGCCCTGGCCCCGGTCGGCAAGGGCCTGGAGTTCCAGGCGATCACCCATCCCAGCGACATCACCACCGGCCAACCGGCCAAGTTCGTGGTGCTGTACGACGGCAAGCCGGTGGCCGGCCAGGAGGTCACCCTGACCG
>CBINOL010000203.1:0-6267 GCA_966252285.1 uncultured Caulobacter sp. | reverse complement strand
CGCGCAGGAACAGGCTTAAAGATACCCCCTGACGACGACCGCCCGCATCCTGATCGCCGGCATGTCGGGCTGGCTTTCGGGGGCGCGGGCCGCGGACAACGCGGCGGACCCGGCCGACGCCATCGCCCGCCAGAACATGCTGCAGCTGATCCACCTGCGCTGGATCGCCGTGGTCGGCCAGGTGGTGACGATCCTGGCGGTGCATTTCAGCCTGGGCTTTCACCTGCCTCTGGCGTCGATGATGCTGGTGCTGGCGGCGCTGGTGGTGCTGAACCTCTTCAGCCTGCTGCGCCTGAAGAGCGCCAAGCCGATCGGCCCCTACGACCTCTTCCTGGCCCTGGCGCTCGACTCCCTTGCCCTGACGGCCCAGCTCTATTTCAGCGGCGGGGCGACCAACCCGTTCACGACCCTCTATCTGCTGCACGTGATCCTCGGCGTGGTGCTGCTCGAGGTCTGGGCGACCTGGGCGATCGTGTTCCTGACCAGCTTCTGCTTCCTGCTGCTGGTGGCCGCCAACCGCCCGGTGATCGCCACGGGCTTGAGCGACCAGGCGTTCTTTGGCCTGTTCATCATGGGCATGATGATGGGCGTGGTGCTGGACGCGGTGCTGCTGGTGACCTTCGTCTCGCGCATCAACAGCAATCTTCGCCGCCACGACGCCCATCTGGCCGAGCTGCGCCAGCGGGCGGCCGAGGAGACCCACATCGTCCGCATGGGCCTCCTGGCCTCGGGCGCCGCGCATGAGCTGGGCACGCCGCTGGCGACGCTGGACGTCATCCTGGGCGACTGGCGACGCATGAAGGTGTTCGCCAAGCACCCGGAGCTGGCCCAGGAGCTCGAGGACATGCGCGGCGAGGTCAAGCGCTGCAAGGACATCGTCACCGGCGTGCTGCTGTCGGCCGGCGAGGCCCGCAGCGGCGAGGTGCGCGCCAGCACCCTCCGCGCCTTCCTCGACGAGGTGGTCGACGAGTGGCGCGCCACCCGCGACGGCGAGGTGCTGACCTATTCGCCGGACCTCTCGGGTGTCACCCCGATCGTCGCGGAATCGACGCTCAAGCAGGTGATCCACAACGTGCTCGACAACGCGCGCGACGCCTCGCCCCAAGCGGTGCGGATGAGCGCCCACGTCGCCGACGGCTGGATCGTCGTCGCGGTCGAGGACCAGGGGCCGGGCTTCACCGCCGAGACCCTGGAGAACCTCGGCACGCCCTACAATTCGACCAAGGGCAGGGCAGGGGGCGGCCTGGGCCTCTTCCTGGTGGTCAATGTGCTGCGCAAGCTGGGCGGGGAGGTGGCCGCCGCCAACCGTCCCGAGGGCGGCGCGCGCGTGGTCCTGAGCCTGCCCCTGGCGTCGCTGCAGATCGGGAGGCGTCATGCCCGCTGAACGCAAGCTGATCATCGTCGAGGACGACGAGAAGTTCGCCGCCACGCTGAAGAAGTCGTTCGAGCGCCGGGGCTACCAGGTGGTGCACGTGCACGGTCTGGACGAGGCCCTCGTGGCGCTTGAGACCTTCACGCCGCGCTACGCCGTGGTCGACCTGAAGCTGGCCGGGGAGTCGGGCCTGGCCTGCGTGCAGGCGCTGATCGCGCGCGATCCGGAGATGCTGATCGTGGTGCTGACCGGCTTCGCCAGCATCGCCACGGCGGTCGAGGCCATCAAGCTGGGCGCCTGCCACTACCTGGCCAAGCCTTCGAACACCGACGACATCGAGGCCGCCTTCGACAAGCGCGAGGGCGACGCCGGCGCGGTGATCGGCGAGCGCGCCACCTCGATCAAGAACCTGGAATGGGAGCGGATCCACCAGACCCTGGTCGAGACCGACTTCAACATTTCCGAGACGGCCAGGCGCCTGGGCATGCACCGCAGGACCCTGGCGCGGAAGCTGGAGAAGCGCCGGATCACCTGAGGCCACAATACGGCCCCGCTTTTATTTACAAGAAAGTGCATAAGAGGCTTGCAACTCGCGGCTGTGATACGGCTGGATGCGCTCGATGTACTGGCTGCTTCTCATGTCCGCCTTGCCTGCCGATGCGCCGCAGGCCGCCGCCGTGGCGAACGCCGCGGTCGAGGAGGGTGACGACGCGGCGGTGCGGCTTTCAGGCGTCGAGGTCCTGGCCCGCCGAGGCGCGGCCAAGACGCCGCCCGAGACCGAACTCTCTCCCGACGAAATCGAGGCCCTCGGCGCCTACGACATCAGCGAGGCGCTGGAGCGGATCAGCTCGGCCTACGGCCTGGCCGAGCCGCCGGTGGTGATCGTCAACGGCCGGCGGGTGCAGAACGCCGGCGACTACATGACCTTTCCGCCCGACGCGCTGTCGCGGGTCGAGCTGCTGCCCGACCAGGCCGCGGGGCTCTATGGCGCCGATCCGGGCCGCCGGGTGGTCAACATCGTCCTCAAGCGCAACTTCCAGAGCCGCGACGGACAGCTGGCCGACGCCCGTCCGACGGCCGGCGGGCGCACCTCGCAGATGGCCGACGTCCGGCGCTCGGCGATCGCCAACGAGAACACCAGCCAACTGGGCGTCCGCCTGAACAACGACACCTCGCTGCGCGCCGACGAGCGCCCGGACTATCTGCGCGACAACCCGCAGGCCCGGGGCGCGACCCTGCGGCCGGAGAGCACCTCGGTGACGGCGAACATGTCGGTCAATCGCCGGTTCGGGGAATGGCAGGGCGCGTTCAGCGCCAACGCCCGGGCCCAGCGCGACCAGTCGGTCTCGCGCCGTGACGACACCCTGGCCCGCCTGCGTGGCCAGCAGCGCAGCGTGAGCGTCAGCGCCGGCGGCAACGGCCAGATCAAGGGCTGGTCGGTGCGCGTGGGCCTCGACGGCCAGGCCTCGCGCGGCAGCCAGGAAGGCCTGACCGACCGCAAGACCGACAACCGCACCGTCGCCCTCAACCTGTCGGCCGACCGTCCCTTGCTGGATCTGCCTGCCGGCCGCCTGACCATGGACCTCAGCGGCCGGGTCTCGCGGACCAGCTCCACCAGCACCGTCGACGGAAACTCGACCGAGCGGACGGCCGACACCGCCGACATGCGCGGCGGGCTGACGATCCCGCTGCTGCGCGCCCCGCAGCCGGACGAAGAGAAGGGGCGCATCAACCTCGGCGGCGCCTCGCTGAACCTCAGCGGCAACCTGCGGCGGCAGACCGGCTCCGGCGGAGGAGGGGGCGTGACCGGCGCCTTGTCGTGGTCTCCCGTCAAGCAGTTGCGGCTGAACGGCTCGTGGGCGAGAACCTACGACGCGCCGTCCGACCAGCAGCTCTTCGACGCGCCCTACTACGGCGACCCCATCGTGGTGTTCGACTTCGCCACCGGCCAGTCGGTCGAGGTCCTGCCGCTGTACGGCGGCAATCCCAACCTGAAGGGCCAGACCAACGAGCGGTTCGCGCTGAGCCTGTCGGCCGGCCCCGTGACGCCCTGGCGGCTGGCGGGCAACGTCAACTACCGCACCGCAGACAGCCGCGACGGCATCGGCAGCCTGCCGGGCGTCACCCCGGCGGTCGAAGCGGCGTTTCCCGAACGGTTCCAGCGCGACGCCGACGGGCGGCTGATCGGCATCGACCAGCGCTCGATCAACCTTCTGTCGTCGCGATCGGAGGTCCTGGCCTCGGGCCTGAACTTCAACGTGCCGGTCGGCGGCAAGACCCCTTCGCCCGGCGCCCCCAGCCTGAGGGCGTCGCTGAACCACACCCTGCAGCTGAAGAAGACGACCACGATCCGCGCGGGCTATCCCGTGATGGACCATCTGGCCGGCGACGGCGGGGGGACGGCGCGCAACGAACTCTCCGCCACGCTCGACGCCCGCCGCGACAAATGGACGCTGAACGCCAGCGCGCGGTGGCGGCAGGCCTATCGCACCCGCCGCGACACGGGCGTCGATGGCCCAAGCGACCTGCAGGTCTCGGACTTCACCCGGATCGACCTCAAGCTGGGCTACATGCTCGCCACGCAGGGCTCGAAAGCGCCGCCGTCCGCTGGGGTGAACAGCACCACGCCGCGGGCCTCCGGCCTGCGCCTGGGCTTGGAAATCGAGAACCTGCTGGATACGCGCGTCCGGGCCAGGCTGGGCGATGGACGGCCCGCCCCGGGCTATGGCCGCTACGACCAGGACGTCGTCGGCCGGGTCGTGCGCGTGACCCTGCGAGGTCGCTTCTGACGACGGCGAGTTTTCGCCGCGCTCCACTCTGGCGAAAGCCTAGTACATTTCGACGATTAACTTCGTAGAGCACAATTGCGGCCACGATTGAAGCATTCACCATAATGCATTCTGCATGACGACTTGTCATTGCTAAGGCCGGATGATTGACGCGAAGCTGAACTGAGCCGATCGCTAGCCGCTGTTTCGCTTCGCGTAGGCGCTGCGCGCTCCAGGAATGTCTTCGACCACCGACGGGAAGGCGAAAGTCCACGTCCCGGCAGCCGGTCGCGAACCTTCAGGATCTCCGCGCACGCCTCCGGCGCCGACCTCGGACCCGGCATCCGTCTCCCCCGTCGACGTTGTGATCGAGGCCTTTGTTTGGATCGCGCGGACGAGCCCAGAGGGCACGCGCGCGGAGCGCTCGGGAGCAAGTCATGGCCGACATAGACATCACCACACCAGGCAGTTCGACGACCGTAAACGGCGTGGTCATCACGCGCGGCGACGCGATCGGTTCGGGCACTGGCAACTACGATCCGTTCCTGGCCATCCGCGACAACGACGGCAACGAGAACGGCTTCAACACCGACGCCAGCGGCGTGCTCAACACCGACCAGAGCAAGACCAGCAGCCTGACCTTCAACCAGATCCCCATCCGGGTGATCAACGGCGTGCAGTACCTGGAATTCCGGCTGGATCTCAACGAGACCAACGAAAACCCATTCACCGCGCTGAACGCGATGAAGATCTATTACTCGTCAGCGCCAGCGGTTGGCGCGGACTATGTGGCCGGCACCCAGGAGCTGGACGCCGACTTCACCAAGGTCTTTGACCTCGACGCCGGCGGCGACAAGACGCTGCTGATGGACGCCCACTCGTCGGGCAGCGGCAATGACGACTACATCTTCTATGTGCCGGTCTCGCTGTTCGGCGGCGCCGACCTGAGCACGGCCTACATCACCGTTTACGCCGAGTTCGGGCGGCCTGGCACGACCTACGCCGCCGACGACGGCTTCGAGGAGTTCAACACTGAGAAGGCCGCCATCATCAGCGGCATCAAGTTCCTCGACGCCGACGGCGACGGGGTGAAGGACGCCGGCGAGGCGGGCCTGGGCGGCTGGACGATCTTCGTCGACGAGAACAAGAACGGCGTGCTCGACGCCGGCGAACGCTCGACGGTGACCAAGGCCGACGGCACGTTCCAGATCGGCGGCCTGCCGCTGTCGCTGGGCACGGTGCAGGTCGACGAGGTGCTGCAGGAGGGCTGGACCCAGACCACGGGCGCCTTCGAGACCGTCACCCTGGCAGAGGCCACCACCTACAACGTGCAGATCGGCAACCAGCCGATCCCGCCGCAGGTGGACGTGGTCAAGACAGCCGGCACGCGCACTGACGGCGACGGCAACGGCGACGACGCCGGCGACACCCAGGTGTTCAACTTCACGGTCACCAACACCGGCACGATCAAGCTGCTGAACGTCACCCTGATGGATGACAACGGCACGCCCGGAAACACCGCCGACGACATCCCGATCACCCTGACGGGCCTGACCGACCAGGACGGCGACGGCCAGGCCGACGACCTCGCGGTCGGCGCCTCGGCGACGGGCAGCCTGCTGCACGTGTTCACCCAGGCCGAGATCGAGGCCGGCGGATACACCAACACCGGCACGGCGACGGGCTCGTCGGCCAGCGGCATTTCGGTCTCGGACAGCGATCCCGAGACCGTCACCCTGACCCGCAACCCCGCCCTGAACATCACCAAGGACGCTTCCGTCCCCGGCGGTACGGCCGACGCGGCTGGCGAGCAGATCAGCTACGTCATCACCGTCGCCAACACCGGCAACGTGATGCTGGACGGCGTCACCGTCACCGACCCCTATGCCGACGCCGGCTCGATCATGCGCGGCGCTGACCTGGTGGGCGACAACGACGCCCTGCTGGAAGTCGGTGAAACCTGGAGCTACACGGCCAAGCACACGGTCACCCAGGCCGAGATCGACTCCAATGGCGGCGGCGACGGCGCCCTGGAGAACACCGCCACCGCAGACTCCAACCAGACCGGCCCGGACACCGACGACGCCAGCGTGCCCGTCGATCGCCGGCCCA
This sequence comes from uncultured Caulobacter sp., assembly GCA_966252285.1. Classification (GTDB taxonomy): domain Bacteria; phylum Pseudomonadota; class Alphaproteobacteria; order Caulobacterales; family Caulobacteraceae; genus Caulobacter. The sequence goes on along the minus strand of CBINOL010000203.1, from coordinate 15 downwards.
GCCTGAACATCACCA
>CBINOL010000202.1:0-6486 GCA_966252285.1 uncultured Caulobacter sp. | reverse complement strand
ACAGCGGGGCCTGGGCCGGAACCGGCTCTTCCGGCGTCAGGCGGAAGGGCTCCAGAGTCGGCGCGGCCTCGACGGGCGCGTGCAGCACGGGGGCGGGCGCGGCGACAGGAACCGGGGGCGCCACGGGCGCCGGCGGCTCCGGCAAGACCAGGTCCTGCACGGGCTTCTCGACCGGGCGAGCGGCCGGCTCGTCGGCCAGGATGGCCTCCAGGCGGGCGCTGACGGCCGCGGCGGCCTGTTGGCTGGCGCTGGGGGCGTCCTCTTCCGGGACAGCCGGGGTCAGGGGCGCGGGGCCTTCCTCGCGCTCGGCGACGGCCTTGTCGCCCTCCAGCCGGGCCGAGACGGCGGCCGGGGTCTGTTTCGGAACGGCGCAGCTGGCGTCGTAGTCGACCTTGGGCCGCAGCACGGGGCTGGGCGCGGGCACCCACTGGCCGTCGGGCGGGGTCAGGAACAGGGTCTTTTCGGCGGCGCGGCGGCGCACCAGGGCGTCGATGACGATCCGTTCGCCCTCGAAGTCGGCCTTGCGCCACATCTCCATGGCGCAGGCGGCCTGCAGCAGCGAGCCCTCGTTGATCCGGCGCAGCACGCCCGAGCGCATGAAGTTCTCGATCCCGATGTTGAACGCAAAGCAGGTCAGGGCGTCGAACTGGTTCTGGTTCAGCGGGGCGTAGGTGTGCTCGTTCACCGCGTGGGCCACGGTGATCAGGTCGTAGAGCAGCAGGGCCTCGGCGTCCTGTTCCGAGACGCTGGCGCCGCCTCGGGCGGTCAGGGTGTGCCCATAGCCGATGGTCCAGCGGCCGTCGGGCAGCTGGGCGGCTTTCTGCCGATAGCCCTCGAACCTCTTGATGAGATCGACGGCGGCGCGGGAGACCTGATGACGCGGCTTCATCGCGAGAAACGACCCAATTTGAAACAGGGGCGGATGCCCTCGCCTCGTCCCGCGCAAGACTGGCGCCGTTTGGTGTCGCTTCTCCCGTCCCGCGGAAAGAATTCGCCAGGTCTAGTTGAACAGCAGCGCCGCGATCAGCAGCACCGAGAAGAAGCCCGCGAAGTCGGTCAGGAAGGTCACGAAGATCGACGACGACACGGCCGGATCCCGGCCCATCTTCTCCAGCGTCAGCGGCGCCAGGATGCCGCCGACGGCGGCGGTGAAGATGTTGACCACCAACGCCAAGGCGACCGTCAGCGACAGCTTGGGATTGTCGTAGAAGACATAGACCGCCCCGCCCATGACGATGGCCAGGGTCAGGCCGTTCATCAGGCCGACCAGGAGCTCGCGGGTGATGATCCGCGTGGCGTTGGCCGCCGTCAGCTCCTTGCTCGACAGCGCCCGCACGGCCACCGCCAGCGTCTGGGTGCCGGCGTTGCCGCCCAGCGACGAGACGATCGGCATCAGCACCGCCAGGGCCACCAGCTTGGAGATCTCTTCCTGGAAGAGGGCGATGCCGGAAACCGAGATGGTCGCGGTCAAGAGGTTCAGCAGCAGCCACGGCAGGCGCGAGCGCACGATCTCCACGACGCTGGCGTCGCGGCCGACGTCCGACACGTTGGCCAGCGCCAGGATGTCTTCCTGCGCTTCCTCGCGGATGACGCCGACGATGTCGTCGACGGTGATCTGGCCCACCAGCCGCCCACCGGCCTCGACGACCGGAGCGCTGATCAGGTGGTACTTGTCGAAGATGTAGGCCACCTCCTCCTGGTCCATGTCGACGGTGATCTCGGTCACCGGCTCCATGATCTCGGCCAGGGGGGTCTCCAGCTTGCTGGTCAGCAGCAGGCTGATCGGCAGGGCGCCGACCGGCGTGTACGAGGGGTCGACCACATAGACGTCGAAGAACAGCTCCGGCAGGCTGTCGCCCGATTGGCGCACGTGCTCGATCGTGTGGCCCACGGTCCAGAACTGCGGCGCGGCCAGGAACTCGCGCTGCATCAGGCGGCCGGCGGTCTCGTCCTCGTAGGACAGGGTGGTCTCGATGGCGGCGCGGTCGGTCTCGCCCATGGCGGCCAGCACCTGGAAGCGCTTGGTGTCGTCCAGGTCGTCGATGACGTCGGCGGCGTCGTCGGTGTCGAGCTCTTCCAGCGCGCGGGCCAGGGTGACCGACGGGGTCGCCTCCAGCACCTCCTCGCGGATGTTGTCCTCGAGCTCGGAGATGATCTCGCCCAGGGCGTGGGGCGCCAGGACGGGGATGACCTCCTCGCGATAGGCGGCCGACAGGAAGCCCATCAGGTCGGCGACGTCGGCGGGATCGAGCGCGCCGACCAGCTCGGACAGGCGCGCGGTGTCGCCGCGATCGGCCGCGTCGACCACCATCTCCACATAGTCGGGCTTGAGGGCGTAGTCGTCGCCGAGCGCCAGATCCTCGAGATCCTCGACGACCTCGGGCTCGGGAATGGTCAGGGCGTGGCGCGCGTCTTCGCTCAGGTCGGCGTTTTCCCGGGTCATGGGGACCTCCTGAACTTTAGGCGAGGCTTGAGCTGCGCGCGCGTGATCCGAATGATTGAAAGCCGAAGCTTGGCGGGCGGTTGCTCCCAAACCTTGGCCGAAAAATGGTTAGAGCGCGGAAGGCGATTCGGAAACCGAAGCCTGCCGCGCTCTACGCAAGTTCACCTGGTGCGGTCGAGAAGACTCGAACTTCCACGGGTTGCCCCACAGCGACCTCAACGCTGCGCGTCTACCAATTCCGCCACGACCGCTCGTGGTGAGGCGCGGCAGGTAGCAAACTGAATCGGCTTTGGGAAGAGGAGAGTTGGATTATCTCAAAGAACCCACAGGGAACTTCAGGCGCCGCCGGCCATGTAGTCGTAGACGTCGGCCGGGCCGGTCACCTGGATGGCGATGCGATCGTCGTTGATCTGGATCTCGCCGCGGGCGATCGGGTGATTGTTGGCCAGGATCCAGACCTCGTCGTTGGTCTTGGCGTCCAGCGGGATCACCGCGCCGCGGCCCATGCGCAGCAGCTGCTGCATCGGCAGGATCGACCGGCCGAGCAGAACGGAGATCTCGACATTGACGGCGTTGACCTGGCTCACGAAGTAAGGCCCCTGGAACTTAAAATTGCCGAGCGGCGGGATGACCGCGCCCCGGCTCATGCAAGACTAAGGCCGCATGCTTGATCGCCCGTTAAACCTTGAAGACAAAGGCCTTCCGGATCTTTCGCGCCCGGACGGCGCCCCGGCGGGGTGGGCGGTTTCGACCGGCTACGTGCCCTACCCGGCAGCCGTTGCCGCCATGGAGGCCCGCGCCGCCGCCATCGCCGACGGGACGGCGGGCGAGCTGATCTGGCTTCTGGAGCATCCGCCGCTCTACACCGCCGGGGTCTCGGCCAAGACCGCCGACCTCCTGGAGCCCGAGCGCTTTCCAGTGTTCGAGAGCGCCCGCGGCGGCCAGTTCACCTATCACGGCCCCGGCCAGCGGGTGGCCTATGTGATGCTCGACCTCACCCGGCGCGGGCGAGACGTCCGGGCCTTCGTGGCGGCGCTCGAGGCCTGGATCATCGACGCCCTCTGCGCCTTCAACGTCACCGGCGAGATGCGCGACGGGCGCGTGGGCGTGTGGGTCGAGCGCAAGGGGCCGGGCTGGTCGCGCGAGGACAAGATCGCCGCCATCGGCGTCAAGCTGCGCCGCTGGGTCAGCTTCCACGGCATCAGCCTAAACGTGGAGCCGGACCTGTCGCACTTCTCGGGGATCGTGCCCTGCGGCCAGGTCGAGCACGGGGTCACCAGCCTGGTCGATCTTGGCCTGCCGGTGACGCTGGACGAGGCCGACGAGGCGCTGAAGGCCAGCTTCCGCAAGGTGTTCGGCGCGGTCGAGGAGGCCGAGGCGCCGGTTCAGGGCGACTAGATCGCGGGCGCTTTCAGGGGCGGCTGGCCGTAGCGGTTGGCCCCCTGCTCTCCCCCCATGACGCCCAGCTCGATGATCGCCCAGACGATCACCAAGGCGAAGACGAAGTCGAGGAAGTGCTGCGGGGTCGGCCAGACGGCGACCAGGGCCACCAGCACCAGCGCCGCCCACCAGCCCGAACGACCGCGGTCGTGCAGGCGTTTGGAGAGCACGCAGGCGCCGCTGTAGAACAGCGCCGTATAAACGAGCCAGCCGGTCAGCAGCCGCAGCACGTCGCCAGCGATGGCCTCGTACAGCACCGCCACGCCGATCAGCACGGCCGAGGCGATCAGGAACGGCGCGCGCGCCAGCCTGCCCGTTGAGGACAGGAACAGCTCCGCCCAATCGATCCGACCGTTCATCTAAGGCTCCGCGACTCTTCTGGGCGGAACCTAGGCGCAGGCGAGCGCGAGCGGAAGTCGCGGCGGGGTCACACCCTCAGGCGAAAACCTCGTCGAGCTCGGCGTCGGTCGGCGCGCCGATCCCCTTGGGCGAGGCGCCGTAGGAATTGGGCCCCTTCGTGCCGTCGAGAATGCCCAGTTCGACCAGCATCCAGAGCGTGACGAAGCCCGAAAAGACCTGGTCGGCGAACACCAGCCGGCGATCGGGGATCAGGACGACCGCCAGCGCCGTCGCGACCGGCAAGCAGCCGATGACAGCCAGCCACCCGCTGCGATTGCGGTCATGCAGCCTCTTGACCATGATCGCGGCGTTCGGCCAAAGGAAGATGAGGTTCATCGTCCACATGACGATCTGGTTCTCGGCCATGCCGAACGCCTGACCAACCAAGTACAAAAGCCCGATGACCATGGCGCCGAGGAGCAGGCTCAGCAGCCAATAGTCCCGCCGTCGCATGCGGCCGTGAAAGCCGAACAGCTTCTGGACGAAGGTCATCAGGCAAAGACCTCTTCAAGGCTCTCGTCGCCATAGGGCGACGGGCCGAAACGATTGGAGCCGGCCTGCCCGCGCAGGAAGCCGAGCTCGATGAAGCTCCAGGCCCAGCCGGCCAGAGGCACGACCAGGAACAGCAGCAGCCAGCCGCGCCCCTTGCCGCGATCGTGGCAGCGCTTGAGCGTGATCGCGTACAACGCCCAGATCAGCGGCGCCGACAGCGCCAGGCGCAGAAGGGCCTGTGGACTGTAGATCGCCTCGCCCGGCGCGGCGCTGACCGGGATCAGCAGGTTGACGGCGACCAGCCCGGCGAAGGCAGGCAGGCCCAGCAGCCAATAGTCGCGCCGAACCAGCCGCCCGCGAAAGCCGAACAGCTTGCCGGCCAGCGACCTCATGCGAAGGCTTCGGAGACGTCCTTGTCGCCGGGGCCCTTCAGGCCCTTGGGCGACGCGCCGAAGCGGTTGCGGCCCTTGGTTCCGTCCAGGCAGCCGTAGTCGACGAACCAGTAGATCAGCACCGCCACATAGATCAGCCAGACGAGGGCCAGCACCCCTACGGCGCCCATGTCGACATTGGCTCCGGCCGCCGTCACCGGCGCCGCCAGGGCGATCATGGCGAAGCCCAGGGCGGCCATGATCACCGTCAGAGCGATCGAATAGGCGGTCGAGCGGTTGCGGTCGTGGCCGCGCTTCACGGCGAAGGCCAGGGCTGGCCAGAAGAACAGTACGTCCAGACCGATGCGCACATAGCTTCCGCGCGGATCGGTCACGGCCAGGCCCATGAGGCCCGAAATCACCAGGGCCAGCACGAACTTGATCACGCCGACGCCGATGCTCATCAGCCAGAATTCCGAACGCCGCATGCGGCCCTCGAACCCGAACAGTCCTTCGATCAGAAAATGCGTGCGCTTCTTGGCCATGGCCAAGCTTAGATCACGCGACACGGCGATTCACAAACTCAAGGTTGCTGGTGAACCGCCGCGCAACGGGAGGCCTGGCTTCAGGCGAAGACCTTGGCCACGTCTTCCTCTTCGCTGCCGCCGATGCCCTTGGGCGACGGCCCGAAGCGGTTGCGCCCTTGCGTGCCGTCCAGGAAGCCCAGCTCGACGAAGCCCCAGATCCAGCCGACGATCGGCACCAGCAGGAAGAACGCCACCCAGCCGCCGCCCTTGTCGCGGTCGTGACAGCGCTTGAGCATCAGGCAGATGGTGATCCACAGGTTCAGCAGGCTGAACACCAGCGAGATCCCGCCGCTGACGAGATTGTCGCTGCTCTCCAGGGCGTTGATGTCCCAGCCGTTGAGGGCCAGCGTCTGCAGCGTGTCGACGATGGCGATGCAGATGTTGGCGCCGATGCTCAGCAGCCAGTAGTCGAGACGCCGGATGCGACCGGAAAAGCCGAACAGCTTGTGCTTCACGTCCACGGAATCATCCCCCGATTGATTGCGACGGCGACCTAAACACAGACGTCATTCGAACTCCACGAGGACCTGGTCGGCGGCGACGGGGTCACCGGGCTTGGCGTTGACGGCCTTGACGACGGCGTCGCGCTCGGCGCGGAGGATGTTCTGCATCTTCATGGCCTCCAGCACGCAGACGACCTCGCCCTCGCGGACCAGGCGGCCGACCTCGACGTCCATGGAGACGACGAGCCCCGGCATGGGCGAGAGGATCAGCTTGGAGGTGTCGGCCGGGGCCTTGGCGGGGAGCTTGTCGT